>JAJZRD010000236.1 GCA_021845945.1 Chloroflexota bacterium | reverse complement strand
CGGTTATCATAGAGGTAGGCCAACGAACGAAGGATGAGGGAAGGTAGAAGATGGTGGCACTGGAGGGCCGGCGGGCGCTGCCTGGTGGGGGCTTCGAGGGGATCCGGTTGGAGATTCAGGGGGACTACATCGCCCGAGTGGAGGTCCTGCCCCGGGCGGAGGACAACCTGCCCATCGTCTCCCCCGGCTGGATAGACCTCCAGTGCAACGGGGCCCTGGGCCAGGACTTCAGCGACCCTGCCGCCGATCTCACCCCGGTAGCCGGATTCCTCGCCCAAAACGGCGTGACCGGCTACCTGGCCACGGTGATCACCACCTCCCCCGATAGCTATCCCCTCGTCATCGATCGGCTCAAGGGGCTGCGAGGGCTGCCGGGGGCGCGGTTCCTCGGGATCCACCTGGAAGGTCCCTTCCTGAGCCCCGACTACCGGGGCGCCCACAACCCGGGGTGGATACGGGCCTTCGACGAGCCCCTGGTCCGATCCCTCGCCCAGGATCCCGTCCGTCTGGTCACCCTGGCCCCGGAACTGGAGGGTGGACTCGCCGCCTGCGCCCAGTTCCTGCAGCAGGGGATCGTGCCCGCCGCGGGCCATTCTGGAGCCACCTACTCCGAGGCCTGCTCGGCCTTTGCGGAGGGGATCGGCGCCGGCACCCACCTCTTCAACGCCATGCCTCCCCTCCACCACCGAGAGCCGGGCCTCGCCGGGGCCCTGCTGGAGCGGGATGCGCCGCCGGCCGGGCTGATCGCCGACGGCAAGCACGTCCATCCCGCCATGGTCCGGCTGGCCTGGGCGGCGCGGGGGCCCGACGGCATCTTCCTGGTCACCGACGCGGTGCCGGCCGTGGGGCTGCCCGAGGGGGAGTACCGGCTCTCGGGGCAGCGGATGTGGGTCGACGGCGATTCCGCCCGCCTCGAGGACGGCCGGCTGGCCGGCAGCCTGCTGCGGATGAACCAGCTGGTGGCCAACGTGGCCGCCTGGACCGGGGACCTGGCGGGAGCTCTGCGGGCCGCCGGCGAGACGCCGGCCCGAGTTCTCGGCCTATCGGTCTGCAAGGGGAAGCTGGAGCCGGGGTACGACGCCGACGTGGTGGTGCTGGACGACCGGCTGAACGTCCTGGAGACCATCGTCGGCGGGCGCACCGTGTATCGAAGATAGTCCGTTTCCCCTCTCCCTCTGGGAGAGGCATTACCTACCGGGTCCTGGTCACCTTGCTGAGGCGGCGGGGGCGGTCGGGGTCCAGCCCTTTGGCCAGAGCAAGATGGAGGGCCATCAGCTGGCCGGGGATCACCGTGATGAAGGGGTGAAGCCACTCCCTTACCGACCCGCCCATGGGTATCGGAACGGTAGCCCGTTCCAGCAGCGCCCGGCGGTTGGAGATAGCGAAGACCTCCACCCCGAACTCCTTCAGCCGCCGGGCCAGCCGGCTCATCTCCCCATAGGTTGCCCCTCCGGGCGCCACCAGGATCGCCGGAAAGCCCGGCTCCACCATGGCCAGGGGGCCGTGCATGAAGTCGGCCGCCGAGTAGGGCTCGGCCGCGATCGACGCCAGCTCCTTCAGCTTCAGGGCGATCTCCTGGGCGGTGGCGTAGTCGAAGCCCCGCCCGATCACCACACAGCGGTTGGCACCCTTCATCCTCTCGGCCGCGATCCGGGCAGCCTCCTCCGTCCGCGTGGCCAGCCTCACCTGCTCGGGGAGCTGCTCCAACTCCTCCATCAACCCCCTTTGCCCGGTCAGGCAGGCCGAGAGCATCGCCAGGGCCATCAGCTGAGCGGTGTAGCTCTTGGTGGCGGCCACGCTCCTCTCCACTCCGGCGTGGAGGGGGATCACCCAGCTGCACAGCCTGGCCAGGGGGGAGGCCGGATCGTTGGTCACCGCCACCGTCGCGGCGCCCTGGGCTCGGGCGTTCTCGGCCACCTCCAGCAGGTCCGGGGACTGGCCCGACTGGGAGATGGCGACCACCAGGGCCCGGGAGAGCACCGGAGGCGTCCGGAAGAGGGTGAAGAGGGAGGGAGCCGCCAGGGCCACCGGGATCCGGTTGAGGACGCCGAAGAGGTACTTGCCGTACAGCGCGGCGTTGTCGGAGCTACCTCGAGCCACCATGAAGGCGAAGCCGGGACGGAACTCGCGGATCCAGGCCGCTATCCGCCCCACGTTCTCCGACTCTGCCTGGAAGAGGTGGCGCAGCACCTCCGGCTGCGCAGCGATCTCCCTGGCCATGTGGCTGGGCATCGGACCCCTCCCGCCAACCCACTTCTCGAGGTTGCCCCACGATCGATGGCTGCCCAACAACGACTATTCTGCTGTGGCGGAACCCTGATCTCCGGGTTCTCTCGCTTCCTCCGCTCCAGAGGCGGACGGGGCGCGGCTTGCCATCGAACCGTCGTCGGAGCAACGTGATTGCTGCAGGAAATGAACCACGTTGGACCCGTCGAGACCCGCTTCGCCCTCTACCTCCCCCGGGCTCCCGTGGCGAGCGAGGATCCCTTTAGTCGACCAGATGGCTGGCCTGGCGGTACCGGCAGGTATTATCATACGAGCCGTGGCCCTGAGGGTGCACGGCAAGCGGGCCGAGACCCCCACGACCATCTTCGCCGCCGGCTGTATCGCGGGAGATGCCCTGTATGGATCCGGCTCCTCGGTCGCCAAGTCAAAGTGGCACTTCTAGAACCTCATCGGTAGTCGTTGAGGAGCCGGGTCTTCGTGACCCGGCTCCTCTGTGCCTTGCTCGGGTAGTGGACGTGTGGAGATGAGCAGGTGGCGACTGGACAAGGAACTTGTCGAGGCTGCCGTCCTGGGAGGGGGTGTCCTGGGCGGGGGTGGGGGCGGCTCTATGGAGGAGGGCCGCCGCAACGGTCTGCTGGCGGTGGAGATGGGGGCGGTGGAGCTGGTGGATCCCCAGGATCTCCCCGAGAGCGCGATCCTGGCCACGGCCTCGGCGGTGGGGGCGCCGGCCGCCAAGACCGCTTTCGCCCTGCCGGTGCACTACGTTCGAGCCGCCGAGCTGCTCCAGAAGCAGGGCGAGATCAAGATCCAGGGGCTCGTCACCAGCGAGTGTGGAGGGGTAGCCGCCACCAACGGCTGGGTCCAAGCCGCCGTCCTGGGGATACCGGTCGTGGATGCCCCCTGCAACGGGCGAGCCCATCCCGTCGCGGTCATGGGCTCCATCGGGCTGCACCGGGTGGCAGGGTACCTATCGATGCAGGCCGCGGTGGGGGGAAACCCGGCGGAGGATCGATACGTGGAGATCTTCGTCCGGGGCAACCTCGAGAGGAACTCGGCCCTGATACGCCAGGCCGCCGTCCAGGCGGGAGGCATGGTGGCCGTGGCCAGGAACCCCGTGACCGTGGCCTGCGCTCGGGTGAACGGGGCGGTGGGAGCCATCAGACAGTGCATCGCCATTGGGCGAGCCATGCGGGAGGGGCGGGGAGCCGGCCCCACGGTCACGATCGAGGCAGCCTGCGAGATCCTGCACGGGGAGATCGTCGGCCGCGGCCGGATCACCGACGTCCAACTGGAGACCAAGGGCGGCCTGGACGTGGGGCTGGTTCGCGTGGACACCGGGGAGGGCGGGACCCTGGAGCTCACCTTCTGGAACGAGTACATGACCTTGGAAGCCGTGGATCCCGCCGGCGCCGTGCGGCGGATCGCCACCTTCCCGGACCTCATGGCGACCTTCGATCTTTCGACCGGCATGGCCCTCTCTTCGGCGCTGATCGCGCCTGGACGGGAGGTCGCTGTGGTCAGCGTCCCGCGGCAGAAGCTCATCCTGGGAGCCGGCGTCCGCGACCCGGAACTGTTGCGGCCGGTAGAGGAGACAGTGGGCAAGGAAGTGCTCAAGTACGTGGCGTAGCCACCGGGGTCGCCGGTGGGAGCCGCTCCTACGGGGGCAAGACAACGTAGGGCAGAGGGCGCTCTGCCCTGCCGCTGGAAGCCGACCGTCGCCCGTGAGCGGAGGGCACAGGGCCCCGCCCTACGTTTTCGCAAGAGATGGGAGGGAACAGCTATGGCCTGGCGACAGGTTATCGACGCCTTCGAGGTGTTGGACAGCGCCCATGTGGATGGGGAGCAGGTAGCTCAGGCGCTCCACCAGCACGGAGTCATGGACGTTACCGTCCAGCGGATCCAGGGGGAGAAGGGCCACACCGACTTCGTCAGGGCGGTGATTCCCGGCAGTCGGGGCCAGTCGGCGGGGGGTGATGCCCCTACCCTGGGCGTCATCGGCCGCCTGGGGGGGCTGGGGGCTCGACCCGAGCGGATCGGCTTCGTATCGGATGGGGACGGCGCCCTCACGGCCATATCCTGTGCCATGAAGCTGGGCCTCATGAGCCACAAGGGGGACGTGCTGCCCGGCGACGTGATCGTCGCCACCCACATCTGCCCCAACGCCCCCACCCAGCCCCACGACCCGGTGCCCTTCATGGGCTCGCCGGTCGACATGGCGCAAATGAACCAGCAGGAGGTGGATCCCCGGATGGAGGCCGTCCTCTCCGTGGACACCACCAAGGGCAACCGGATCGTCAACGTGCGGGGATTCGCCATCTCCCCCACGGTGAAGCAGGGCTACGTCCTGCGGGTCAGCGAGGATCTCCTGGAGCTGATGCAGATCGTGACCGGCAAGCTGCCAGCGGTCTTCGCCATCACCACCCAGGACATCACCCCCTACGGGAACGGCCTGTTCCACCTGAACAGCATCCTGCAGCCGGCCACGGCAACCGCGGCACCCGTGGTGGGGGTGGCCATCACCACCGAGGTGCCGGTGCCCGGCTCGGCGACAGGGGCCTCCCACCTGGACGACGTGGAGGGCGCCGTCCGCTTCTGTATCGAGGTGGCCAAAGCCTACGGGGCCGGCGGCTGCCACTTCTACGACGAGGAGGAGTACGCCCGTCTACGAAAGCTTTACGGCGACATGGGCCGGCTGCAGACCCTGGGGAGGTCGTGAGGCCGGGACACCACGGAGACGCGGAGCGCACTGAGATCGTAGTAAATGACTCCGTGTCTGCCGTGAAGAGGCTACACGTTGCGTCGCCGGCAGGGGGCGACGCGGTACCACGTCGGGGACAAGCCCCGACGCTACAGGATGGGTCTCGCTCGGTCGCGGCTCGCCGGCGCCGGCAGTCACGTGCGGCTCCGCGGTCAGCCGGGCCGGCAATCCCCGATGCCGCGAGCGCCGGGCCTGCGTGTGGCGGCAATGGGGCAAGAAAGGATGGGGAAAATGGGAGACGGCAGGCGGAAGATCGGCGCCATCACCATAGGCCAGTCCCCTCGAACCGACGTGGTGCCGGAGATCCAGTCGATCCTGGGCCCCGACGTCGAGTTCGTCGAGGGCGGGGCGCTGGACGGACTGACCGGGGAGCAGGTGGCGGAGCTGGCACCGAAGCCGGGGGACTACGTGCTGGTGACCCGCCTGGCGGACGGGAGCTCCGTCCAGATAGCGGAGCACCACATCCTGCCCAGGATGCAGGGGCAGATAGACCGGGTGATCGCGGCGGGGGCCGAGGCCGTGGCCCTGCTGTGCACCGGGGAGTTCCCTCCCTTCCGGAGTGACAAGCTGCTGGTCAAGCCGCAGCCGGTTCTGCACCACTTCGTCGCCGCCCTCGCCGAGGGCCGCCGGCTGGGGGTGGTGATCCCCGCGCCGGAGCAGGTGGAGCAGGCGATCCTGCGGTGGAAGCCGGTGGCCAGGGAGGTGCGGGTGGAGGCCGGCTCCCCCTACGCGGGGATCTCCCAGCTGGAACGGGCCACCGAGGCCCTGAGGAGGTGGGAGGCCGACATGATCGTGCTGGACTGCATGGGCTTCACCACCGCCATGAAGGCGCGGGCCGCCGAGATCGCCCGGGTGCCGGTGATCCTGCCCCGCACGGTGCTTGCCCGAACCCTGGCCGAGCTGGTCTGACGGGG
>JAJZRD010000020.1 GCA_021845945.1 Chloroflexota bacterium | reverse complement strand
CCAACTCCCTGCCCAACCTGCGAGAGGCCCTGCGGCGGATCGACGGGGCGATCAAGGCGATCAAGAGGTAGATGTCTAGGGGGCCAGGCCCCTTTGATGCCACAGCCCTCACCCTGACCCTCTCCCAGGGGGAGAGGGAAAAGAAGACCCCCGCTCCGCTTCGGAGAGGGGGTAGGGGGTGAGGTCCTCTACGCGTCCACCGCGATCAGCCCCTTGCGGATGGCGTACTTCACCAGCTCCGTCCGGTTGTGGATATTCAGCTTCTCCATCAGGTTCGCCCGGTGGGCGATCACCGTCTTGACGCTGAGGCTCAGCATGTCCGCGATGTCCCGGTTGCTGCGCCCTTCGGCGATCAGCTTCAGCACCTGCTTCTCCCGATCGGTCAGCCGGTCGTAGCTGGATTCGGAAGCGTCCTCGCCCCTCTGGATGTAGCCCTCGATCACCGCCCTGGCCACCGAGGGGTAGAGGAAGGAGCCGCCCTCGTGCACGGCCCGGATGGCGGCCACCAGCTCCGTCCCCACCGCCTTCTTCAGCACGTAGCCCGAGGCGCCGGCTTTCAGGATGGGGAAGATGTACTCGCTGTCGTCGTGCTGCGTCAGGATCACCACACGGCTGTTGGGGCTCTGCTTGTGGATCTCCAGGGTTGCCTCGAGGCCGCCCAGGCCGGGCATGGCGATGTCCATCAAGACGATGTCGGGGGTCAACTGCCGGGTCTTGTTGATGGCCTCCAGGCCTTCGCCCGCCTCTCCGATCACCTCGATGTCCGGATAGAGGCTGAGAAGCGCCCGAATGCCCTCCCTCAAGATGGCATGGTCGTCGACGATCAGTACCCTAATCTTGCCCATTCTTGGTCCCTTCTAGCGGAACCTCGATCCGCAGTTGAGTGCCCGCGCCGGGGGAGGTCTCCACGGTGAGAACGCCCGAGAAGAGCGCCACACGCTCTCGCATCCCCATCAGCCCCAGCCCTCGCCCCCTGTCGGCGGTTCGGGAGATGGCCGTCAGGTCGAAGCCCTTGCCGTCGTCCTCCACCTCGATCACCACCGCGGCCTGAGAGAAATCTAGGCTGATGACCACGTTCTCCGCCTCGGCGTGGCGGGCGATGTTGGTTACCGCTTCCTGGACCACCCGGAAGAGGGCCGTTTCCATCTCGGGGGGAAGACGGCGCTCGATGCCTGCCGTTTCCAGCTGCACCTTCACCCCCTGGGGCTTCAACCGGTTCTCGGCGTACCACCGGATGGCAGGGATCAGCCCCAGGTCGTCCAGCACCGTCGGCCGCAGGTCCAGGGTGAGCTTTCTCACCTCCTCCAGCATCCGGACGGCCAGCGGCTTGATGCCGGCGATCCGGGCCTTGACCTCCTCCGCATCTCGAGCGGGGGCCACCGACGCGGTTTCCAGGGCCACCCCAATTGCCGCCAACGCCTGGCTGGTCTCGTCGTGGAGCTCTCGAGCGATCCGCTTCCGCTCGTCCTCCTGGGCCGAGATCACTTTTCGGAGAAGCTCGCCCCGAAGGGCCTCCTTCTGCTCCAGTTCCCTGTAGAGGGTGGCGTTCTCCACGGCGACGGCGATCTGATGGGCTACCGAGGCCAGCAGGGTCGAGTCGTTGCTGCTGAAATGCTGGGAGCGCCGGTTGGCGACGCACAGGGTGCCCAGAGCCATGCCCTTGGAGCAGAGGTGGACGCAGGTTATGGATTTCAGGTCCGCGGCGGTCAAGTCGGGGTAAGCCTCCAGGAGGGATTCTCTCAGGACGCAATCCTCCGAGGTGTGGTCGCACTCCTCGCCGTTGCTCCAGCGGTGCCTGCAGGGCCCCAGCCGTGCGGCCGAGGCGGCCACCTCTGCCGAGCAGCCACGATAGACCGACTTCTCCCCCTCCCCACCGGGCTGCCCGAAGAGGGAGAGTATGCCCACCTCGGCCCCCATGAAATCGACCACCTGATCCAGGGCGTTCTCCAGTATGGTATCCAGCTTCAGGGACTGTCCCACGGCGCCGGCGATGGCGTTAAACATGGAGAGCTCCCGGTTGCGCCGGACCAGCTGCTCCTGGGATTCCTTCAGCTCGCGGGTTCGCAGCTGCACGCTGGACTCCAACGCTCGGTTCCACTGCTGGATCTTCTCCAGGGAGGCCTTCAGCCGGAGCCGCATCTCATCGAAGGTTCTGGCCAGCACTCCGATCTCGTCGTTCCCTGTGGGTTGGATCGGCGCGGTCAGGTCGCCAGCGGCGATCCTCTCCGCCGCCGCCTTGAGCATGCTGACGGGGCGGACGACGCTCTGGGCGATGGCCCAGGCCAGCAGCAGGGAGAGCAGGGTCATGGCGATGCTGAAGACGAGGAACTGCTGTCTCAGCTGCTCGGTAGGGGCCAGCGCCTCCTCTTCCGACTGGCGGATGGTGATGCCCCAGGAGGCCGTGGAGAGGGGGGCGAAGGCCATCACCTCCGTCTCCCGTTGGGGGCTCTGGGCGGCCTCGTGGCAGCCGTGGCAGGTCCCCATGCTGGTGCGCTTGTCTTTGATCAGGGCCGCCAGGAAGTTCCCGTGGTCGCTCTCCCGCAGGATGTCCTGCTGGCGTCCGCTGGCCAGCACGATGCCGTTGCCGTCCACGATCTGGGAGTAGCCGGTCTTCCCGAGCCGCACCGGTTGGGTGATGCTGGCCAGGCTGGGGTTGGTGACGTCGATGTCTCCGCCCACCAGGCCGATGACTTGATGGCTGCTGTTCACGACGGGGTAGACCAGGGAGATGACGGGGCGGCGGGTAGCAGCGGTGGTGTAGACGTTGGAGATGGAGGGCTTGCCGCCGTCCAGGGCCTCCCGCACGTGGGGATAGCTGGAGAGATTGGCGCTGGACGTGTTCAGCCGGAAGGGCTCCGTCCAGAGGATGTTGCCGTTCCGGTCCAGCAGGTAGACGCCGTCGCTGAAGATGGAGCGGAAGTAGACCTCTCGCAGGGCTCGCTTCTCCGCCTCCAGGTCGGAGGTGTCCTGGAGCTCGACGTCCGGATTCATGGCCACGTCCTGCAGGTACTGGAGGTTCTGCTTCAGGACGCGGTCGGTGAGATCGGCGGCAGTCTGGGCCAGGACGAGCCGCTCGCGGAGGGTTCGGTCGATGCTCTCATGAACGGCCAGCACGCTCGAGATGCCGAACACGGCCAGCACCACGAGCGTGCTGAGGACCGAGAGCACTACGATGCGGGTCTGCAGCCCGGTCCGCTTCAGAGAGAACACCCTTAGATCTCCTGGTTCGCCACCCTCTGCTCATATTCCAGTGGATGCTCTTTCTTGTAGCGAGTCTCTGCCACCCGCCCGGTGAAGATGGACTTGTTGAACGGGAAGATGTGGGGGGCGAAGTGGGCATTGTAGAAGTGCACCACGAAGAGCCACCCTGTGGCCAGTATGGCCTCGTCGCTGTGGGCGATGGTGGCGACCGGGACCGTGACGCCGGGGAGGAACCTGGTGGCCAGCAGCGGGAACATCAGGATCAGCCCGGTGAGTCCCATGATGGGAACGCCCCAGAACACGGCGAAGTAGTCGAACTTCTCGAAGTAGCTGAAGCGACCGAACTTGGCCTTCTCCTTGCTTATGCCCAGGTAGTAGCCGGTGTTCTGGAAGAAGTCCCGGAAGTCCTTGAGGCTGGGCAGCATCCAGATGGGCACCGGCTCCTTGCGCACGAGGATCCCTACCAGGATGTAGCCCACGTGGTAGAGGCCCGAGAAGATCATGGCGAGCCCTGCCACGTGGTGGATGGTGCGCGCGCTGTCCAAGCCACCCCAGAAGTTGATCAGCCACTGGCTCCAGGGGGCTTCGAAGAACTTCTGAGGCATCCCGGTAAACACCAGCAGCAGGACCGAGCTCATCATGATGAAGTGCTGAGCCCGCTGGTGGCCCGTGAAGCGGACGATCCACCGGTCGTCGCAGGGCGAGGCGCCGGGCTCGATCCGCGCGGGGGCGTACCCGGGCTTGATCACTTTGTTAGGTTGCATGGTCTGGGTGCGGCTCTCGACTTTCGCCGCTTGAGTCTCCATCGACGAACCTCCTCCCGGCGTTGGGTGTAGGCTATCCTCGGATCCGACGGTCGTCTGAGTGTCTTCCAGGTCGCTCATGTGGGCTCTCCTAGTGCTGGCCGGACTTGCGCCGCAGGATCCAGGACCCCAGTTCCAGGGCTACCATGAAGATGAAGCCGAAAGTCAGGACCGAGCTGGTAAAGAAAAAGAAGAACCGCTCGGCGAAGTACACCACGGGGAATTGCTGAGGTGTGGCTTCCTTGTGGCCGAGCCAGCCGCTGGCGAACCGCTCGCCGGCGCCGGGGTGGCAGCCCCCGCAGGTGTTGGCCAGGTTGGCGGGAGCGACAGGCGAGTTCGGATCGCTACCGGCCCTGATGTCGTGGTAGCCGTGGCAGTTAACGCAGGTGGCCTTGGGGTGCTGAGTTATCTCGTAGGGGCTCAGCACGTTGGCCTTCCCGTGGAAGGTGGTCATGTAGGTCTTGTACACCTCGGTGGGGACGCCGTACTGCTGCATCACCTCGGTCTTGGCGTGGCACTTGGCGCAGGTGGAGGCGATGCTGCCCCGGTAGGCCGGGGAGTCCGGGCTGAGCACCCTGGCGATGGAATGGGGGGTGTTCTGGGTGCTGTGACAGTCGATGCAGGTGGCAGCATCCTTGCCGCCCGAGGCCAGGCTCTGGCCGTGGACGCTCTGGACGTGCTCCTGCCGCTCCGCCGTGTGGCACCTGCCGCAGGCGTCGGCGATGGACTCTTTGGTCACCGGAGCCATGGTCTTGTGAGGATCGCCCAGGTGGCAGGTGACGCAGGCGATCTCCCGGTGGGCGTAGGTGCGGTCCGACTCCAGCTGCTTCACCGTGTCGGGGCGGGAAGAGACCTCGGAGACTGTGTTGAACTCCGGCTTGTTGTGGCAGGTGCGGCAGGTAGCCGTGGCGCTGGCCAGGTCCACCTTGGCCGCCTCGGGGGCCGGGTCGGTGGCTACCGTCGGCTTCGCCGGCGCGGCGGGTTGCGCCTGCGGCTGCTCCTGCTTGGGCTGCTGAGCGGGGGCCGCGGCGGGCTGGGCGGGTGCGGCTGCCGGCTGGGCGGGTGCCGCGGCGGGTGCGGCGCCCTGGGCCTGGTGGCAGGTCAGGCAGCTCTCCTTGGTGCGACCGGCGTGGTCTGCCGGCGCGGGCTTGACCCCTCCGCCGGGCTGATGGCACATGACGCAGTTCTCCCGTCCCTCCACCGGGTGAGTGGTCGGCTTGATCTGCTCCGAGGGCGCAGCATACACGCCGGCCGGCTGCGAGAACATCTGCCCCAGCAGGATTAGGGCGGCGCAGGCCGAAATCAGGGTGACCACCAGCACCCCTTTGGATCGTCGCCTCGGCATTCCGAACATCGTCGTTCCCCTCCACCATTCTGGGGGCCGGGGGTGGGGGGGCTGCATCGCCCGATTCCCTCACCCCCGATCGTCGCTCCCCAGTTGTTACTCGCCAGTGGTTGTGTTTCCGTGCCCTTCGACTCTTGACTCGGCCTCGGATCCCCTGCGGAGAACCCGCAACAGGTCGCTGGGGCCGGCGGCGATGATCCGCTGCTTGTCGTAGACGTCGATGCCGTTCTCCCGCAGGCTGAGGGTGATCACCCGGGCCTCGGGGATCTCCTGGAAGATCCCGGAGACGGTCAAGCAGTGCGCCTCAGGGGCGGTGCTGGAGTCCACCAGGATCACGTCCGGCCGCAACCGCCGGATCTCTTCCAGCGCCAGGCGATCATCCCGCTCCATGCCGACCACCTCTACTTCAGCCTCTCGGTCCAGGAGGCTCTGTACCCCCCGAGCGAAGAGGCCGTGGCTGTATAGGATGAAGACCCTGGACCTCGGCATGGCGCAGCAGCCTATCGTGCATTATGGAACGAACCCGAGCAAAATACTAATCCTGCTCTAAGGTTTCGTCCATCCACCCGGCTAGCTATCTTGGGGACACGAAAGGACTATCTTTGGGCTAGTCCTTTCGGACTACGAGAGACGCGACATGTCGCGTCTCTACTCGTTCAGACCCATCTTGAGGGCGTAGGCGGCGGCCTGCACCCGGTTCTCCAGGTGCAGCTTCTCGAGGATGTTGCGCAGGTGGTTCTTGACGGTGTTCTCGGTGAGGGTGAGGGCGGCGGCGATCTCCCGGTTGGTGGCTCCCGAGGCCACCAGCTTCAATACCTCCCTCTCCCTGGGCGTCAGCTCACCGCTGGGCTCCGACGCCGAGGGCTCCTTGGCCCGGGAGGCCTGGGCGGCGAACTCGCTCAGCAGCTTGGTGGCCATGAGGCGGGAGATGGGAGCCTCGCCGCGGGAGACCCCTGCCAGGTACTCGAACAGCTCCTCCGGCTCCAGGTTCTTCAGCAGGTAGCCGTGGGCCCCGTTCTTTATCGCCTCGAAGAGGTCCCGGTCCTGGTCCGACACGGTGAGCATGACCACCTTCACTTCGGGCAGCTCCGATCTGATCTGGCGGGTCGCCTCGATGCCGTCCATTCCGGGCATGTGGAGGTCCATGAGGACCAGGTCGGGCTGCAGCCTTCGGGCCAGCTCCAGCGCCTCCTGTCCGTTCTCTGCCTGGCCCACCACCTCTACATCCTGGCGGAAGGCCAGAAGGCTGGCGATGCCGGCGCGAAAGAGGGCGTGGTCGTCAACCAGCAGTATTCTGAGAGATCGCTCTCGGTTCTGTTGCTCGTTGCTCAAAGGGGAACCTCACCTGGATTCTGGTGCCCTCGCCCGGAATGGAGACGACCTCCAGGCGAGCGCCGACCGATTCGGCTCTCTCCCGCATGGTCTCCAGCCCGAAGCAGCGGCGCTTCTTCCCCTCCGCCTGGGAGAGGTCGAACCCGATGCCGTCGTCCTCTACGGTCAGAATACCCTCGCCGTCGCGGCGTGCCAGCCGGATCCATACCTTGTTGGCTCGGGAGTGCTTCCGGACGTTGGCCAGCGCCTCCTGGACGATGCGGACCATCTGCACCTCGGCCTCGGCAGGGAAGGACACATCTTCCTTCTCGGCCAGGGTCAGCTCCACCGGAATGGAGTTCTGCTCGGCGAAGTCGGTGGCGCTGTCCCGGATGGCGGACTCCAGGCCCCGCTCCAGCTCGGTAGCCGTGCGGAGGCTGAGGATGGACTGGCGTATGTCGGTGTAGGCCTCCTGGACGATCTTCTGCATCTGGGTCAGCTCGGCCTCCGCCTGCCCCAGCCTGCCACCGGCCACCAGCTGTTGGACCACCCGGGTCTTTAGGTTCAGGAAGCCGACCACCTGGGCGATGCCATCGTGCATCTCGCGGGCGATCCGCTCCCTCTCCTCCAGGGCCGCCACGTTCTGAACCTGGCAGAAGAGCCGCGCGTTCTCGACGGCCACGCTCACCTGATGGCCGATGGCCGTGAGCAGCCTTCCATCCTCGGTATCGAACTCGGAGTCCCTGGCCCTGGTCACGCAGATCACCCCTACTGTGCGGCCCTTGGCTTTCAGGGGCGCCGTGAGGAACACCCGCTCCTCCATCTGGGCCACCACGACCGTGTCGAACCGCAGGGTAGCCAGCGTCTTGACCAGATCCTCGGGCATATCCCTCCAGAGCTGGGTGGAGGGGTCGCAGCCCACCTGGCTGGAGAGAAAGATCCCTCCCCCCTCCGCATCCAGGGCCTCCAGGATCCTTTCCAACGTCAGGTTGAGAATCTCCCGCAGCTCGAAGGAGCGGTTGATGGCGGCGGCTATGCTGTTGACGGCCGTCAGCTGCCGGTTGCGGAGGGTGATCTCGGCCGTCCGCCGCTGGATCCTCTCCTCCAGCTCTGCCTGGGCGCGTCGCTGGATCTCCAGCGCCTCCTGCTGGGCCTGCAGTTGGCGGCGGTTCGCCTCCTCCACCTGTCGCGCCGACTGGATGCGGAAGACCAGCAGCACCCGCAGCACGAAGAAGGCTATCGCCGCGGCGGAGAGGGCGCGGATCAGCTGCACGGGGATCCCGAACAGGGCCTGGAAGTTGTCGTAGTTGAGGATCGACGCGAACAGCTGCTGCCCCGGCGGGACCACCAGGCCCGCCACCACCGCGTTCAGCAGGAAGGTGGCCGCGGCGAGGCGGGCATCTCGGGCGATCTGGCGGAAATCGGCCTTCTCCAGCCGGCGGGCCTCGTAGGCGAGCCCGGCGCCCGCCAGCAGCGACCCGGGCAGGTAGAGCAGGAACCTGGCCCAGATGTCGGCGTGGGTGAGCCATTGGCGGCTCCCGACGGGGTATCCGCCGATGGCCAGCAGCGCCAGGGTCGCAACCCAGGCCAGCCCCAGCACTATGGGGGCGAACCGTAACCAGGGCTGAGGAGTGAGGATTGAGGATCGAGAACCGTTCTCGCGCTGCTCGGTGCTCGGTCCTGAGCCCTCAGCCCTGCTGATGAGGAGGCTGCAGCCGAACTGGACCAGGGCTAGAGTGGATAGGCCGAGCAGCAGGGTGCGGACGAGCCGCACGGCCTCCAGACTGAAGAACGAGGGGTCTGCCGACTCGAGCAAGAGCAGCATGTCCGACCACTCGGTGAGGGCGTGGAGTATCCCGAAGGTTGCCAGGAAGGGGAGGCTGTTGGCCAGCCGGAGGCCGCTGGACTGGCGAGATTCCAGGGCAATGGCGAATCCCATGGAGAAGAAAGCGAGGCCGTAGACGAAGAAAACGAGGACCATCTTTGCCAGCCTGCAGCAAAGTGAAGGATTGCACCCGCCGCGGTCCGGCGCACCCCCACATCAGGATGTCGGGTGATCCATCCCGGTTTCTACGGCCCCTCAGGGCGGCCGCATGGATCCAAGCCGATATTAGCATATAAAGGGTAAGAGTTCTACCGGACAAGGAACCCTTCAACTACACAGGGCCTTTTCAAAGTCGGCGCAACTGTCATGCTGAGCGAAGCGAAGCATCTCCCGGGGCGCAAAGAGGAGACCCTTCGCTGCGCTCAGGGTGACAATGAAAAGGCCCTATCAACCACACATTCCTTCTTGAATAGTCGAGTCTTATTGCCCATAATGAGCGCCGGGTGCGCACTGTTCACCAGTCCAACCCGCTACCGGGGTAGCCGCTCGGGAAAGAAGCTCGGCTACCCGGCTCACCTTCCAGCCTTGTCGGTTCTTCCAGCAAGAGCGTGGCGACTGTGGCCTTTGGCGGGATGCCATTGGGGCCAGTCCTGGCCCTCGTGGTGCCGGGCGAGATCGGAACCTGCTGGCATCTCCGGCGTTATAGCCCTGTAGCTATTGGTCCTCCTTTGGCGCTTTCATTCCAGAGAAAGGAGCGTAGACAGTGAGAGCCGGACTAAAGAGATCGTGGGGATACGGCGCGATGGTTGTCCTGGCGGTCGTGGCGATCGGCTTTCTCGCCGCCAGCGTCAGCGCCCAGGCCGTCCCCATCGAGTGGAGCGTGCCGACCTCCAGCAGCCAGCCCACCAACTTAGCGCCTGATTCCTTCGGGAACCTCTGGTTCACCGAGTTAGCCGGCAACAAGATCGGCAGGGTCAACCCCAACGGGGTGTTCCAGGAGTGGGACGTCCCCACCTCCAACGCCCAGCCCTGGGGGATCGCCCGCGATTCCAGCAACCGAATCTGGTTCACCGAGTTCGCCGGCAACAAGATCGGGAATATGACCCCCAGCGGCCAGTTTGGCCAGGACAACATCCCGACCGGTGACAGCAAGCCGACGGGCATCGCCGTGGACGGCTCCGGGAACGTCTGGTTCGCCGAGTCCAACGGCAACAAGATCGGGAAGTTCAGCCCGTCGAACTCGAGCTTCGACGAGAAGACCATACCCACCTCCAACAGCCAGCCCTGGGGCGTCGCCGTGGACTCCTCGGGAAACGTCTGGTTCACCGAGCGGGCCGCCAATAAGGTCGCGAGGATGACCCCCGGCGGACAGTTCACCGAGTTCGGCATCCCCACCTCCAACAGCGGGCCCACCGGCATCGCCATCGACGGCTCCGGCAACATCTGGTTCGCCGAGTACGACGGCAACAAGATCGGGATGATGACCCCCTCGGGCACCTTCACCGAGTACAACGTCCCGACCTCGGGCGCCAAGCCCGCCTGGATCGCCATCGACAAGACGGGTGGGGCCTGGTACGCTGGCTCGGGCACCAACTCCTACGGCCGGGTCTTCAACGGAAACCTCACCGAGTATGGCCTGCCTTCCGCCAACAGCACCCCGTTCGGCATCGCCGTCGACGACAATGGCAACGTGTGGGTCGCCGAGCAATCGGCCAACAAGATCGCGAAGTTGATCGCCGCTGCACCGGTGGCGACGCCGACGCCGGTGGCCACCCCCATGCCCACGCCGACGCTCCTCCCCCACGATAACCGCTACTTCGAGCAGACGGGCTTCCGCATCGACAACGACGTCTTCTGGGATTACTTCAACAAGCGGGGCGGTCTTCGAACCTTCGGCTACCCGGTGAGCCGCACCTTTACCTTCCAGAACTCCACGGTCCAGTTCTACCAGAGGGCCATCATGCAGCTGGCTCCCGACGGATCCGCCCGGACCATGAACGTTCTGGACCCCGGGCTGATGCCCTACACCAAGGTCAACGGCAGCACCTTCCCCGCGCCCGATGCCGGCATCGCCGCGTCGGCTCCCCAGCCGGGCAGCGCCGACTACGACACCCGGATCATGGATTTCGTCAGAAACCAGGCTCCCGATCAGTTCGAGGGGCTGAACGTCAACTTCTACCAGGCCTTCCAGAACACGGTCACGCTGCAAGACGCCTATCCCCAGGGGGGTGGCAACTCGGCCCTGCTGCCGCTGCTGAACCTGGAGCTGTGGGGCGTCCCCACCAGCAGGCCCCAGAGGGATCCCACCAACGGCAACTTCGTATATCTCCGGTTCCAGCGGGGGATCATGCACTACGACGCCACCAACGGCTACACCCAGGGGCTGCTGCTGGCGGACTACCTGAAGGCGATCATCACGGGGCAGAACCTCCCCGCCGATCTGGATGCCCAGGCCAAGGACAGCCCCTTCTACCACCAGTACAACTCCGGCAGGCCGAACTGGGTGGATCGACCGGATCAACTGCCGGGCACCAATCTGTTCTACGCCTTCGAGAAGGATGGCGCTCCCATACCCACGCCGTTGCCGGCCAGTTCCACCGGCAGTAGCACCGATAGCTCAGCCACCCCGACGGCCACGCCGGTTCCCGTGACATCCGCACCGGCCAACATCGAGGTGGTCGGGGATCAGTCTTTCACCACGCAAGTCAACAACGCGCTTCAGCTGCTGGCCAGCAAGAGCCCGTACAACTACGGAATCGTCAAGCAGTACGTGTACCGGATCGAGTGGGTTGACAGCAGTAGCTGCTCGGTCGACTTCGGGGCCCATCTCCTGAGGATCAACAGCGCCACGGCCTTCCCCAGCGATTGGAACAGCTTCAGGGACCAGCAACAGCAGTGGCTGGGCGGGTTGATAGTCCACAACGCGATGCACATCGGGCAGTACTACCGGGGCGTTTCCACCACGGGCACGGATGCCGAGCGGGAAGCGTTGCTCCGGCAGCAGGATGCCCTGGCGGGGATCGAGACCAACAACCCCGCCGGCCAGTTCTGGAAGTACGTCCAGAACGCCCTGGACAACAACACCGGTTGGTTCGGCGACTGGCCGCAGCCCAGGAGCCCGCAAAGCCCATAGTAGGTTAGCCCTGGCGCTGCCGGCGATGATCTTCCTTGCGCCGGCCCCACCGCTCTCCAGGGACGAGCTGCCAGCCGGGACGACCGTCTACCTTCTGGGGTACGAATCCTGATGGAGGGGAGGCGCGCCCCGTCTCGACGGTGATTCCGGGGCGCTAGAGGGGACGCGACGAGGGGTGAAGCGCAAGACGGTGATGTCTAGCAGCCTGCGTTCGGTGGGCTACGACGAGTCGGCCCGGATCTTGGAGATCGAGTTCCTGAGCGGAGGGGTGTACCGCTACTATGGGGTGCCCCGCGAGGCATATCAGGAACTGCTGGAGGCACCCTCAAAGGGTGGCTATTTCCTGGAGCACATCCGGGACGAGTATCAGTACGCACGGGCGGCATGAGCCGTTGAACAATCCCATGGGAGACGGCTCATGCCGCCTCCTGCGGGATTGCGCTGGAGTATCGCGCACCGCCGCAGCCGTTACCACTCACCTGGGGAGATCCCGACGTGCACGAGGATACCTCCGGCCGAGGCGCCCCCTCACCCAGTGCTCCGCCCGACGGGGGAACCCGAGGCCGCGCCCCAGGGGTTTCTGGGACCAGGAGGTTCCACCGACGGGGTGACTGGGAGACAGGGTTCGCATTGCTTTCTACCTCATGCTATAATGCGCAAAGCCTGAGTAAGCGGTTGGCCGTCCCCCCCTCATAGCCCCTTCTTGAGGCCGATATCCAGAGAAGGACCTCTTCGGCTCTTCAGAGGCCGGGATGCCAGCGTTGGACGAAGGAGCCACAAGGTAATGAGACCCAGCATCTCTGCTTTCTTCCCCGCATACAACGACGCAGGCACCATTCCCAGCATGGTCATTGCCGCCGACATGACGCTCCGCTCCTTGACCGACGACTACGAGATCGTCGTGGTCAACGACGGCAGCAGCGATCACACGGCCGACGTGCTGGAGGAGCTGAAGCGGAGTTACCCGCGGTTGAAGGTGGTGCACCACCAGAGGAACCGCGGCTACGGCGGGGCTCTCAGGAGCGGTTTCGCCAACGCCAGCAAGGAGCTGATCTTCTACACCGACGGGGATGCCCAGTACGATCCCCGCGAGATGGTGACGCTGCTGGAGGCGATGACGCCCACGGTAGACGTGGTCAACGGCTTCAAGGTGAAGCGCTCCGATCCTCTCCATCGCGTGGTCATCGGCAAGCTGTACCACTGGAGCGTCAAGACGGCATTTGGGTTGACGGTGCGTGACACCGACTGCGACTTCCGGTTGTTCCGCCGCGGTGTCTTCGACAAGATTCGGCTGGAGCGGAACAGCGGCGTGATCTGCGTGGAGATGATGAAGAAGGTGCAGGATGCCGGCTTCACCATCGCCCAGGTGCCGGTGAGCCACTACCACCGGGCTTACGGCCATTCGCAGTTCTTCAACTTCCGCCGGGTCTTCCGGGTCGGTGTGGATCTCATCAATCTGTGGCGCGAGCTGGTGCTGGAGAAGGGTCTGAGCCAGAGCAGGGCCGAGACGGCAGCAGCAGCGCACGACGAGCAATGAGTCCTCTTGGCGACTACGAGAGCTCCTACCGAGGCCGCTCCGTCATGATTACCGGCGGGCTGGGATTCCTGGGAAGCAACCTTGCTCGCCGCCTGGTGGATCTGGGCGCCGACGTCCTGCTGGTGGATTCCCTCGTCCCCGACTACGGCGGCAACCTCTTCAACGTAGCCGACGTCCAGCACAAGCTGCGGGTCAACGTCGCCGACATCCGCGACGAAAACAGCATGGATTACCTGGTCCGGTGGCAGGAGATCATCTTCAACCTGGCCGGGCAGGTCAGCCACATCGACAGCATTCGGGACCCCTACACCGACCTGGAGATCAACTGCCGGGCCCAGCTCTCCATCCTCGAGGCGTGCCGCAAGTTCAACCCCAAGGCCAAGCTGGTGTATGCCAGCACGCGCCAAATCTACGGTAAGCCCCTCCGGCTGCCGGTGGATGAGATGCACCCCAAGCGGCCCACCGACGTCAACGGGATCAACAAGATGGCGGGCGAGTGGTACCACATCCTGTACAACAACGTCTATGGGATACGGGCCGCGTCGCTGAGGCTCACCAACACCTATGGTCCTCGCCAGTTGATGAAGCACAACCGGCAGGGCTTCATCCCCTGGTTCATCCGGCAGGCTATCGACAGTGAAGAGATCCTTCTCTTCGGCGACGGCAGCCAGTTGAGGGATTTCACCTTCGTGGACGACGCTGTGGAGGCCTTCCTGATGGCGGGGGCCAATCCCGCCGCCGATGGCGAGTTCTTCAATCTGGGTGGAGCGGGTCCCGTCAGCCTGAAGGAGTTCGTGGAGCTTCTGCTGGAGGTGACCGGCGGTGGAAGCTACCACCTGGTCCCCTTCCCGCCCGAGAAGGCCTCCATCGACATAGGCAGCGTCTACTCGGACTACGGCAAGATCCGGGAGACCCTGGGCTGGGAGCCGCGGACCTCCCTGAGGGAGGGACTCCGGATCACCGTGGACTACTGCCGGGAGAACAGGGAACACTACTGGTAGTGTTCCGATGGACGTAGGGCGCGGGGCGCGAGCGGGCACGGCGCCCCGCCACCCCTGGGCGGTGGCGTCGACAGCGTAGGGCGGGGGCCTGTCCCCCGCCGCCGGGCGGGCGATGATGGGGACGGGCGGCAGGGCAGAGCGCCATGCCCTACAGCAAGGACCGAAGGGTGAAGATGCGCATCGAGTTTAACGACCTGAAGCCCCAACACCGGGAGCTGCGGCAGGAGATCCGGGCAGCGGTGGAGCAGATGCTGGACGATGGCTGGTTCGTCCTCGGCCGGCAGGGGGAGGCCTTCGAGCGGGAGTTTGCGGACTACTGCGGGGTCGCCCACTGCGTGGGGGTGGGTTCCGGGACCGAGGCGATACACCTGGCCCTGCTGGCCGCGGGGGTGCAGCCCGGCGACGACGTGGCGACAGTCTCCCTCACGGCCGTCCCCACCTGCTCGGCCATCTCCTTTGCCGGCGCTCGTCCGGTCTTCGTGGACGTCGATCCCCGCACCTTCACCATGGACCCGGAGAAGCTGGAATCCGCCATCACCCCCAGGACCAGGGCGATCCTTCCGGTGCACCTGTACGGACAGACGGCCGACATGGCCCCGATCCTGGAGGTGGGCCGCCGCCACGGCATCCCCGTCATCGAGGATGCCTGCCAGGCCCATGGGGCCGAGTACCAGGGACGGCGGGTGGGGGCACTGGCGGCCATGGCCGCCTTCAGCTTCTATCCCACGAAGAACCTGGGCGCTTGCGGCGACGGGGGGGCCGTGACCACCGACGATCCGGAGCTGGCCGATAGGCTGCGGCTGTTGCGGAACTACGGCCAGAGGAAGCGGTACTACCACGAGAGCAAGGGGTTCAACAGCCGGCTGGACGAGCTGCAGGCGGCCATCCTGCGGGTGAAGCTGCGCTACCTGAACCGATGGAACGAGGTGCGGAGGGCCAAGGCGAGTCTGTACGACTCCCTGCTGAGAGAGGTGGTGCGGCCCTTCGAGGCCGGCTATGCCCGGCACGTCTACCATCTGTACGTGATTCGTAGCCGGCGGAGGGACGAGCTCCAGCGCTTCCTGGCGGAACGAGGGGTGGGCAGCCTGATCCACTATCCGGTGCCGGTCCACCTCCAGGAGGCCTATCGAGATCTGGGGCTTTCCCGAGGCAGCTTTCCGGCCACGGAGCGGTGCGCCGACGAGATCCTCTCCCTCCCCCTCTACCCGGAACTGCCGGACGAGCAGATCGCGGAGGTGGCCGAGGCCATCAACCAGTTCAGGTAGGGGGCGAGTGCTGCCACCCACGGGTTGGGTTGCTCCTGCAGGCGACCATCACGAGGTTGATGGTCTGGGCTGCCCCCCACGGGTTTGGGGTGCTCACAGGCGGGTCCAGGGCGCAGCGCCTGGCGGGGTTTGGGGTGTCCCCAATTAGACCTTATTACCTTCCCCGTCGGAGAAGGGGAAGGGTAATCTAGAAGCTACTTATGGAAAAAGAGCAATACGAGATCCTGTACGGCCTGGAGGAGAGCCACTGGTGGTATCTAGGCATGCGCCGCGTGGTGTGTTCCCTTCTCCAGCAGTACCTGGATCGCAGCCGGCCCCTCCGCATTCTCGACGCGGGATGCGGCACCGGGGGCATGGTGAAGCAGCTGCAGCGGTTCGGCAGCGTGGTCGGTCTCGATCTTTCCGACGAGGCCCTGGATCTCTGTCGCCGTCGTGACCTTCCCCACCTGACTCAGGCATCGGTGGAGCGGCTACCCTTTGCGGGCGAATCCTTCGACCTTCTCACCTCTTTCGACGTTCTCTACCACAAAGCCGTTGTGAACGACTGGCTGGCCCTGGGGGAGTTCTACCGGGTGCTCAAGCCGGGAGGGCTTCTGCTGCTGAGGGTGCCGGCCTACGACTGGCTGCGCGGTGCCCACGACGTGGCCGTCCACACCCGACATCGCTACTCCCACAAGGAGTTGGTGCGGAAGCTGTTCGCGGCCGGCTTTCGGGTCCAGAAGCTCACTCACGCCAACACCCTGCTGTTCCCCGCCGCCGCCCTCAAACGGCTGGTGGAGGGCACCGAGCATCCCTGGCGATTGGACCTGGAGCTTCCTCCCCCGTTGATCAACCGCGCCCTGCTGGGGATACTCTCTCTGGAGTCCGTGCTGCTGCGGAGGGTGTCTTTCCCCTGGGGGCTATCTCTGGTGGCATTGGCCGTCAAGCCATCAAGCCATCAGCTATCAGCCGCCAGCCATCGGCTAGCGACCGACGGCCAGTGGTGGGAGGAGCCAACGGGGGAGAGCCGGTGAGGGAATCCTCGAAGCCGAGCGCAGACCCTTGCGTGGCTCACTCCGATGCTGAGCGCTGATGGCTGATAGCTCGAGACTCGATGGCTGACTGCTGAAGGCAGAGGGCTGATGGCTGACAGCTGGACAACGAGGGCGTTTCTCCTGCTAGCATTGCTGGCCGCGGCGACGGCAGGAGCCCTGCTGTCCCGACAGTGGGGCAGGGAGGAGGGCGCAGTCGAGGCAGCCCCTGGTCCCGTGGTCTACCTCAGCGATCTCCCCTGGGATTGGGCCACCACCGGCTGGGTCGCCCTGGCCGACGACAACCTCCCGAAGCTGGATGCCTCTTTCCTCAGCGCTCCCATCACCCTGGGGGGCAAGAGCTACGAGAAAGGGATCGGGACCTTCCCCCTCTCCGAGATAGTCTATTCTCTGGAGGGCAGGTACCGGCTGTTTCAGGCCGAGGTTGGGGTGGACGGCGCCGTGCCCGAGGGCAAGGGCAGCGTCCGCTTCAAGCTGTTCCTGGACGACGTCCTGGTCTACGACAGCGGCGTGGTGTCGTCGGGTGTGGACCCCGAGCCGGTGGAGCTCTCGGTGGCCGGTGCGGGAAAGATGCGGCTGGTGGTGGAGGATGCCGGCGATGGTTCCAGCCTGGATTACGCGGACTGGGCCAATGCCCGGCTGATGCCTGTGGCCGGCGAAGGGGGCCCGTCTGCCAACCCTCTGCCGAGGAGCCTGGAGGTGTCCCGCATGGAGCGGCGGCAGGGGCGGGACCTCGATCGGGCCGCGGTGCAGGAGCGCTCGGAGCAGGAGATGGCGGAGTTGGCCAGGCTGCTGCCGGAGGATCCATCCGCCCAGACTCAGGCCACCGCCCTCTTCGATGCCGACAGGCAGCGGATAGTGCTGGCCAACGGAAAGCTGGCCCTGACCCTGGGATACGGCGGCGAGCACCATGGCCTTCTCGACGTGATCGACCTGGAGACCCGCCGGATGGTGGCCTACGACACCACCCCCTCCCTCACGGCCACAGACCTGAGCACCCTCGCCCTGTCCCGACACACCAGCCGGAGAGACGATGGGGGGTATGAGTTCCGGCGGGTGGAGGACCCGGTTCTGGGCCGGGGGATCGAGGTGTCTGCCGATTTCCCGGTGCCGGAGGCCAACGTCGTCATCACCCCTCGACTCACCCTCTTCGGCGGTAGCAGCTACTTCACCTACCAGCTGGAGCTGCGGGAGGTGGAGCCGGCGGTGGCCGTGCGCCGCTTCTCCTACTTCGACCCCGAGAAGGGGGGATACCTGCTGGTGGGGGAGGATGCCCTTTACCTCACCGACTACAGCCTGATGCGCCGCGCCGACGTTCGGGACGATTCCCTGCTCCGGAAGGAGTTGATCGGCGTGGGCAAGCCGCTGTTGCTCTATAGTAGAGCCCAGTCCCGAGGCGTACTGATGGCCATCATAGACCAGGCGCCCGACCCGGCCCACTTCAGCGTGCAGCTGGGGACCGGGCGCGTGAGCGGCCGGGTCGGCTTCGACTACACGGTGCCCGAGGATGTGCGGGCGACCCGCATCCAGACCTCGCCGCGACTCTTCTTCCAGGTCACCTCCGGCGGCGGCCTCCAGCAGGCCACCAGCCAGTATCGGAGGGTGATGGCCGGGCTTTACCCACAGCCGCCGCTGCCCGACTGGGTGAAGTATCAGTGGGGCAGCTGGTACGCCTACTACATGAACTACGACGAAGAGACCATCAAGGGGCAGATCGACTACATCGCCGCGAACCTGGCAGACCTGGGGCCCTGGAGCGTCCTGCTGGACGCGGGTTGGTACGTGGCGGAGGGGAGGCCGGAGAGCTCCTGGGACCAGGTGGACCAGGACAAGTTTCCCAACGGCCTCCGGGCTCTGGTGGATTACGCCCACTCCAAGGAGGTCAAGGTTGTCCTCTACTTCTCCGCTCCCTACCTGGATGACCGGGAGCGGGAAGGGAACTGGCTGGGACTCCGCGGCTTGGTCGAGCAGCACCCCGACTGGCTTATCCCTCTTCAGTCCGACAACACCGGGGCCAGCTACGTCTACGACTTCACCAATCCGGAGCTGGTGGAGTACGTGAGAAAGCTGATCTCGGATTTCTTCCAGCTCTACGACGTGGACGGCATCAAGATCGATGGTCTCGGCCAGGCCGAGGGAGAGCAGCTGGCCACGGAGGAGCGGGACAGCTTCGGCGACGTGAACAAGATCCGCATGTTCACCATGGATATCTACCGGCTGGTGTACGAGGAGGCGATGAAGTCCGGCAAGGAGGTGTACATCGAGAGCGGGTGGGAGATTCCCAACTTCGCCACCCAGTTCGCCCACACCTTCCGGTACGGGGACGAGTTCCCCGAGTTCGAGCACCGGTACCCGGCCGGCGGCCTGCTGGAGCACATAGACTACGCCACCCTTCAGAAGGCCGTCCTAGGCCAGCGGCCCAACATGGGCATGGTGTGGGGCGGGCCCGAATCCCAGGGGATGATCCGCCAATGGTTTCAGGCAGCCCTGGCCATGGGGACCCAGATGACCATCAGCACCGACCTTTCCCGCATGTCGACCCGGGATCTGAGCGCCTTGCGAGCCGTCCTGATCCACTACAACGCCTTTCAGGGGGAGACCCGCTTCGTGGGGATGCCCTTCGCCCAGTCCTTCGCCACCACCACCGGCGGCATCACCTACCTGGGGGCTCTTAACCGCGGTTCGGATGCGAAGAACTCCAACTGGAAGCTGTCCGACTACGGCTTGGATCCTCAGCGGGAGTACCTGGTCTACGACGTCTCCTCCAACAGGTACTCCAAGGTGCGAGGCTCCTTCACCGCTCGTCTGGCCGGCAGCAGCTTCCGGTTGTTCCTCCTCAGGGATGCTCCGGGCGTGGTGTGGACCAACAGCTCCTTCCAGGTCGAGTCTGGCCCGGGTTCCCTGGTGGTGCAGCTATCGGGGCCGAAGAGCATTGCCGGCTTCGCCCAGATCTACACTCCGAAGCCGGAGAAAGTGAAGTTGGACGGCCGGGAGCTGCAACGGTCGGGCGCGCTTCTCCTCGGGGTCAACTACTCCTACGACGAGGCGACGGGCGTCCTGCGGGTGCGCTACAGCCACAATCGGCCCCATAGCCTGGAGGTGACGTACTAGATGGCAGGCTGGGGTTCAAGAATCACCCGTCACTCGGCCCTCATCACCGGGGTCTTCTGGACCGCCCTGGCCCTCGGCTTTCTGCTGGCCTGCGACCTCATCCTCTTCCGCAACGCCATAGTGGACGGCCTGATCTACTACCGCTCCGATACCGTCACATACTACTTCCCCATCGCGGATCGGCTGACGGACGTGCTCCGCGAGGGGCGGCTACTGCTGTGGACCCGCCACATCTTCGGCGGCTTCCCTCTCTTCGCCGACGGCGAGGCCGGCATGCTCTACCCGCCCAACCTGGTGGCCTACCTGCTGCTGTCGGAGCAGGAGGCCTTCATCTGGCTGAGAGTGGCGCGCTACTTCATGGCGGCGGCCTTCACCTACGGCTATCTCCGAACCCTGCGGCTGAACCGATTCGCCGCCACCATCGGCGCACTCTCCTTCACCTTCGGCAGCTTCATGATCATGCAGATGCACCACACCAACGTGGTCAACACCGCCGTTTGGCTCCCTCTGACCCTCGCTATGGTCGAATTGGCCCTACGGAGCGTGGGGCGGTGGCGATGGCTCTACGTCACGGGAGCCGGGGCGTCGACGGGGATCCAGGCGCTGGGGCTCCACATCCAGCCCCTGATCATGAGCGGCCTTTTCCTGGCGGCCTACATTCCCTTCAGGGCGCTGCTGTGTCCCATTGCGTGGCCGGTGGCCAAGAAGGGCGGGGAAGGGGCTTGCCCCCGGCCGGCGGGTGGCAGCGGAACCGGAGTCGAGGCTTCGGCCGAGACGTCCCCACCGGCTCAAGACTCGATTCCACGAACCGACCGGGGCAGCTGGTTGGAGCGGAGGTGGCGCACCGTTCGGGCCTACCTGCTTTCGACGAGCCTTAGGGATAGGCGGGAACTGCGGCTGATGGGCCGGCTGCTGGCGCCGCTGACTCGCCGGATGCCTTCGTTCCTGGTGCGTGGCTTCCACCGGACGGCGCTCACCCTGCTGATGCTGGGACTTATCCCCGCCATAGCCTTCGGCATCGCGGCGGCCCAGGTGATCCCACTGGTGGAGCTGGGCCTCTTCTCCTTCCGGGGTCCGGGGGTCACCTACCAGTTCGCAACCTCCTACTCGATGCCCGTGCAGAACCTGGTGAACCTGGTCTTCCCCTACTTCTTCCGATACACCAACTTCACCTACTGGTCCCTCTGGTCGGAGTGGGAGACCACCCTCTACGCCGGCATCGCGACCCTGGTGCTGGCCAGCGTGGCGGTGATCTTCGTTCGCAGCCGGATGGTGCTCTTCTTCGCGGCAACGGCCACCGCCGGCGTGCTTCTCGCCTTTGGGAACTACTCCCCCTATCCCCTGTACGTGCTGCTGTGGCCCCTGCCCGGCTTCTCCTCGTTGCGGGTGCCGGGCCGATTCAGCATGCTGGTGACCTTCAGCATCGCCGTTCTGGCGGCCTACGGCGTGGACTGGCTCTGCCGGACCCTGGGCCACACCCAGGAATCGTCGTCTCACAGCAGGTGGCGCCGCCTCTCCAGGGCGGCGAGCGTGCACGGCTTTGCCCTCTACCTGATCGCCCTCATGTCCGGCATGGCCGGAGTGGCCTGGTGGTTGGTGAGCTTCCGGATCTGGGTCGAGCGGGAGCCCTGGGCCGTCAAGCGGCTGGTGGAGCAGAGCTATCTGTCTCTCCGCGGCGACAAGCCCTGGCTCACCTCGGACATGGTGCTCTCTTTCCTCAGCTACTCCCTGGATCCCACCAACTCGAAGACGGCGACCTCCCTGGCCCTCATGCTGGCGGTCTTCCTGCTGCTCTTCTGCTGGTTTGCCTTCCGCCGGCTTTGGAGGGTGTGGGCTACCCTGATGGTGGGGCTGGTGGCGGTCGACATGATGCTCTTTGCCCTGGACTTCCACCCCACGGTACACATCAACCAACTCTCCAATCCGGATTCCGCGGCTCGCTGGCTGATGGCCCAGAACGAGGATGGGCAGACCAGGGTGTACAGCCCGCGGAAGGTGCGCAAGACCGAGGCTAACAAGCTGCTGCCCTTCCAGGTCTCCGACATCACCGGCTACAGCTCCCTGGAGACGGTGCGCCACCAGCAGTACATGTTCAAACTGAACGAATTCGACAAGACCCTTCTGGATCTGTACAACGTTCGCTTCGTCGTGCTGCCGAAGCGTCCCCCCGCCATGCCATCCTACGAGTCCACCGCCTACCATCCCAACCGGCCTCTCGCCGATGGCCCGCGGGCGAACCCTGGTGCCCACGTGACCTTCTACCTGAACCCGGCGGTGAAGGCGGACGAGGTGGCCTTCATCTCCAACCTGCGCAGCGCCGACAGTATCCCCCAGGATGCCGAGGTGGCGGAGATCGTGGTAGTGGATACCAGAGGGGAGAGAGTCACCCTGAAGGTGAAAGCGGGCAGGGACACGGCCGAGTGGGCGTGGGACAGGCCGGACGTGACACCTCACGTGGCCCATCAGCGACCCCAGGTGGCCGACAAGGTGTGGGCGGGGGACACCGAGGGCCGGAGGTACCAGGCGAACCTCTACTACGGGCGGCTACCCCTCGACAAAACCAGGACCATCGCCAGGGTGGAGTTTCACTACAACTATCCCACGGGTGCCGTGAGGCTGTACGGAATGATGCTATGGGAGAAGCCGGGGACGGCCCACCAGCTGTTGGCCAGCAACCGATTCGTCCCCCGCTACGAGGACGACGAGGTGCAGATCTTGGAGAACCCATCTCGCCTCCCACGGGCTTACCTGGTCCCGACGGCTCGGATTGTCAACCGGTGGTCGATCCTCGACACCATGACCGACGGGGATTTCGATCCCACCAAGGAGGTGCTGCTGGAGACCCCGGAGAGGAGCGCTTCCTCCATCCGCCTCCCCCTGCCCGATACAGGCGTTCCCGACCCCGGGCTGGTGCAGGCATGGCTGCAGGGAAATCCGGACAGCTCACCGGGAAGCGCGGAGATAACCGACTACCAGTCCACGGAAGTGGAGGTCCGGACCAGCAGCAGCCGGAACGCCCTGCTGTTCCTGGCCGACAGCTACTACCCTGGCTGGAAGGTGCTGGTGGATGGCCGTCCGGCGCAGCTCTATCGGGCGGATTACATCTTCCGGGCCGTGCTGGTGCCCCAGGGGGAGCATCGGGTCCGCTTCCTCTTCCGGCCGGAGAGCTTCGCCCTGGGCACCGACATCTCCCTCTTCACCCTGGTCGGGCTGCTGGTCTTCTGGGGTGTGATGCTCGGCGGGGTGCCGCTGGTCGGCTGGAGCCGGCGGTGGGCAAAGAGGAGAGGGGTCCTGATGCCGTAGCGCTGGGCGGGGCCCGGTGCTCCGCCGACCGCGGGATGGTGGTAGGCGTGGGCTCCCCCGCGTCCCGGCATCCCTTGCTCCGCGCGTGTATAATGGGGTCGATTCCTGTTGGGAGCATTCCGTCGGTTTGGCCATGAAGCTACGATTATCTCTACTCCTTAGCTTGCTCTTGCTGATCCCCGCCCTCGCCTCCTGCTCCTCCCAGCCATCGCCCTACGGTGTGATGGAGCCCTACCTCAAGGCGTGGGAGGAGGCTCGCTACGGCGACATGTACGACCTGCTGAGCGCCGGCTCTCAGGCGGGCATTCCCCGGGACAAGTTCGTCCAGCGGTACCAGGCTATCACCGAGGGAAGCACCATACTGTCGGTGAAGACCACCTTCACCAGGGATGAGAAGCTGGCCAAGGCGGACAAGCAGGCCAGTCTGCCCTTCACCGTCGTCATGAGCACCGGTCGCCTGGGCGAGATACGGGAAGACAACGCCCTTCCGGTGGTCTACGAGCAGGAGAAATGGCGGGTGGACTGGAGCCCCTCCCTGATCTTCAAGGATCTGAGCGGCGACAACCGGATCCTCTTCGAGCCCGAGGAGCCCGTGCGCGGCTCCATCCTCGACCGTAAGGGGCGTCCCCTGGCGACCAACGGCACGGTGGTATCGGTGGGGGTGCAGCCGGGGCAGATCAAGGACGAGTCGAAGCTGCTCTCCGCCCTGCAGCAGGAGCTGAAGATCCCCCCCGACCAGGCGAAGAAGGCCTACCAGAACGCCCAGCCCGACTGGTTCGTGCCGCTGAAGGAGCTGTCGGTGGATCAAGGCAAGGCGGCTTACCTGAAGCTGGGGGAGCTCCCCGGCGTGATCTTCCGGGATACCCCGGCGCGCGTCTACCCCAACGGCTCCGTTGCCGCCCAGGTGGTCGGCTACATGAGCAAGGTCACCGCCGAGGATCTGAAGACCCTGGCGGCGCAGGGCTACGGTGAGGAGGACCTGGTGGGGAGGGCCGGCATCGAGGGATGGGCCGAGAAGACTCTGGCCGGCGAGAGGGGTGCCAAGCTGAGTGTGGTGACCCCTGACGGCAAGACGGTGAAGGTGATCGCCGAGAAGCCGTCCAAGAACGGCCAGGACGTGCAGCTGAGCATCGACCTGGATCTGCAGAAGCTGGCGGAGCAGTCGCTGGGGGCCCAGGCGGGCAGCGTGGTGATGATGAGCGTGCAGGACAACAGCCTCCTGGCGCTGGCCAGCTATCCTCGGTTCGATCCCAATCAGTTCATCCTCGGCTTCTCCGACGAGGACTGGAAGAAGCTGAACGACGATCCGGATCGTCCCTTCCAGAACCGGCCGGTGGCCAGCTCCTACCCCATAGGCTCCGTCTTCAAGGTGGTCACCATGGCCGCCGCCATGGACAAGGGCGGGTTCACGTCCAGCAGCCCCTTCGACTGCAACGGTAAGTGGGACGGGCTGGGGAACGGCCAGATCCTGGGGGACTGGCTGCCCCAGGGCCACGGCCATCTGACCCTCTTCGAGGGGCTGGAGCAATCCTGCGACATCGTCTTCTACGAGCTGGGCAAGAAGCTGGACTCCATCGATCGTAACCTGCTGCCGACCTACGCCCGGGGCTTCGGGTACGGCCAGCCAACGGGGCTGGTGGGGCTGGACGAGGCGTCGGGTCTGGTGCCGGACCCCGCCTGGAAGCAGACCAACCAGCACGACGGCTGGTATCTGGGCGACAGCGTCAACCTCTCAATCGGCCAGGGCTTCTTCCTGGCCACCCCGCTCCAGGTGGCCAACAGCTATGCCGCCCTGGCTCGCGGTGGCACCCTGATGACCCCCGTCCTGGTTGGGAAGCCGACCGGGCAGAGTGTGCAGTTCCAGGCGCAGCAGAAGGGCACCCTGCCCGCCTCCAAGGCGACCCTGGACGTGATCCGCCAGGCGATGAAGGGCGTGACGGCCAACCCCAAGGGGACCGCCTACTACGCCTTCCAGGGCTCCGGCCTGTCGGTGGCGGCCAAGACCGGCTCCGCCGAGCAGTCCCAGGGTCCCGACACCCACGCCTGGTTCGCCTCCTTCGCCCCCGCCGATCAGCCCCAGGTGGTCCTGCTGGCGATGGTGGAAGCCAAGGGCCACGGCGCCGAGGTGGCCGCCCCCGTGGCCCGGAAGATCCTGGACGGGTACTTCAAGAGGTGAGTGCCAGACAGCCCGTCCCGAGCACCCGCTATCCCAAGCGGGATCGACGACGGTCGAGGCCTCGCTTCGTCCACCCCAGTGAGGAGGAGTTCGCCCGCATCCTCGACTTCTACCGCATCAAGTGGGTGTACGAGCCCAGGTCCTTTCCCCTGCGCTGGGAGGGGGATCGGGTCACCGAGATGTTCACCCCCGACTTTTACCTGCCGGGGCTCGACCTCTACGTCGAGTTGACCACCATGAAGCAGAGCCTGGTCACCAGGAAGAACCGGAAGCTGCGGGAGCTGCGGGAGCTGTATCCGGAGGTGAACGTCCGGCTCCTCTACCGGAAGGACTACCAGAGTCTGCTGGACAAGTACGGCTACCGGGCGCTGACCCCTACCACCCTGGAGAACATCGACCACATCCTGCTCAGTGCGGATGAGATCCAGAGAAGGGTGCAGGAGCTGGCGAACCAGATCTCCCAGGACTATGCTGGCCAGCAGGTACGGTTGGTGGGTATCCTGAAGGGAGTCGCCTTCTTCATGACCGACCTGATGAGGCAGTTGAGCGTGCCGGCGACCACCGACTACATGTTCATCACCAAGTACACCCGCAACGGCTCCGATTCCGACGCGGTCCGGATCCTGAAGGACCTGGACCTCTCCATTGAGGGCGAGCAGCTGCTGCTGGTGGAGGACATAGTGGATACCGGTTTCACCCTCCGGTACATCCTCACCTACCTCCGAGCCCGCAGACCGGCCAGCCTGCGGGTGTGCACCCTTCTGGATAAGCGAGCCCGGCGGTTGGTGGAGGTTCCCCTGGACTACGTGGCCTTCGAGATCCCGGACGACTTCGTGGTGGGTTACGGCCTGGACTACCGGGAGCTGTACCGCAATCTCCCCTACCTCTGCGTTCTGAAGCCCGAGGCGTATCGGGAGTAGGGGCGCTCGCTGCCCCCGGGGGAGGGTGAGGGCTCATCGTCTGCTGCCGTCCCAGCCCTCACCCCGTGAACATGCCCTCTGGCATGTTCACTCCTCTCCCAGGGGGAGAGGGAAGAAGTGTTACTTCGGTGTCGGCATGAAGTGTCCTCGCGGCCGCTTGCCCAGCGCATAGAGGGTGGAGGTCTTCAACCCGGCGATGGAAGTGAAGATGGGCACGTAGATGCTGAACACCAGCCAGAAGAGGAACAGCTCCTGAGCCCTCCGGTTGCGCCGTCTATCCCCCAACACCAACTCCCTGTCCCCCAGCACCTTCCAGAACACCACTAGCCCCAGAAGGCTTACCAGTGTCAGGCCGATGCCGACCGCGGGCTTGAGGGTGTCGTAGGTGAAAGTCACCAGGTTGGGATCCACCAGGGCCGAGGCCGCTATCAGCCCGTAGCCGGGCATCATCGTCATGGTGTCCCGCTCCAAGCCGTTCCAGAGGCGGTTGAGGGCGAGCCATGGCCGGCCCTTGCCGGAAGCCTCGACGAACTCGTCCAGAGGGCCTTCCCGCCACCGGGCACTCTGGCGGAAGAGTGCCTTGTAGCTGCGCCAGTAGGCCTCCAGCTTCTCTCTCCTCGTGGTCTGCGAACCCGTGGCCATAACGGGGTATACCCAGAGCGGCACCGGCAAGCCGGCCACTCGGAAGCTCCGTCCGTACTTCATCCTGAAGCGCAGCTCGATCCCGGAGTCCTGGCTGTGGGAGTTGGTCGGCCAGAAACCGACGCTGTGCAGGGTTTCCAGGCTGGCGGCGGCGCCGGTGAAGGCGATCTCGGGCTTCTTGTTCCACCCCAGGGTGAGCACCGAGGTGCCTATGGCGGCCAGCCGGCTGTGGAGAGGCGCCTTCCAGTAATCGGTGGTGAACATCACCGCGGGCTGGTATGCCCGCAGGTCCCGATGGGGATCGGTGACGAAGGTGTAGACCAGGCAGGGCAGGTACTGGGGGTCGAACAGTGTGTCGGCGTCGAAGTCGGCTATCAGCCAGTACCGCGGGTCGATGCCGTCGCGGATCGTTTCCCGGTAGAGGGCGCGTCCCACGTAGTTCATGGCCGTGGAGGGGCCGGGCAAGGTGTTGGGCTCCGCCGGGTGCTTGATCTGCCGAATGTGTAGCCGGCCCGCGAACTCCTTTGCCAGCCTGTCCACCAGGGGAGGGGTGTAGGGATCGTCCTCCTCGGTGGCGAAAAGCACCTCCACATTGGCCAGCTTGGCCTGCTCTCTGGGCCAGTTGGAGGCCTCGATGGAGGCCACGGTATCCCGAAGCATCTCCAGGTTCTTCTCGTGGTAGGCCCGGATCATCAGGGTGACCCGGCAGCTTCGCCAATCCGGTATGTCCTGTTGAATCGCCTCGAGACGCCGCAGCCAGTCCTCGCCGCGGGCCTTCAGGACCCGCTGGCGGTTGGGCAGGGCTCTGAGCCCGTAGTAGGAGTTTCGAGCGGCGAAGTAGGCCGTGGCCAGCACCACCAAGGCGATCCCCATGACGGGGGAAAGCAGGGTCAGCCAGATGGGGGCCAGGATCACTACCCAGCTGATCATCCCTGGAACTCGTTCCCACAGGCTGACTTCGGCTTTGGAGATCTCCTCCGCATGGGTCTGGACGGCCTCAAACTGGCCAAGCCTGTCACGTAGCATCGTGCACTCCAACTGTTCGTTATCCGGGTTTGACCTGGGTTAGTCCGCCGTTGGATTCCCCCGCCAGCCCACCGCTGGTTCGGTCGGGCGCCACGGGTTCGAGGATCGCGATCCTTCCCCGCTCCACCCTTGCCGCCAGTGAGGCTGCCCGACCGTGGAACAGAGGCGATCGATTTGCGCCTTTCCGAAGGGGGGGCAAGAAATATGCCAATTTGGCCGGCCTGCGGCTTGGCGGCTTGGGACACGGGCTAAACCCAAGTAGTAGAGGCTGCAGCCGGCTAACCCCTGGCAAAGATTGCGGTCTTGTGTCAACCCCCGCCCTCTGCTATGATCGGCGCGCAGCAATCTCGGGCACCGCGGGACCTTCCAGCACAGCACCATTCCCCACCTGCGCGCGCCAATAGGCGGAGGTCACGGTGGCTTTTTCCATGGTTATCGTGGGACCGCTTCTCCGCCTGGGGCTGTTGACTTTGTTGCTCAACCCCCTGGCTCCTGCTCCGTCTGCCCGCTATCCCGCCCGCCCCGCCGAGGTGAAGGTCGGCTCCGTCACCGACGAGGCGACCGGGTCCGCCGGCAAGAAGCTGTTGGTGGTGGACGGCAAGCCCTTCGTCCCCATAGGTGTCAGCTACCACTTCACCTACCACAGGGGCAGTTGGGACGACGACCTGCAGGCGATGCGGGATCTGGGGCTGAACACGGTGCGCATCGACCTGGGATGGAGGGACGTGGTGCCTCTCCTGCCGGGCCACTACCGCTTCTCCGTCCTGGATGAGTTCCTCGACAGGGCCAACAGGCACGGCCTGTACGTGGTGGTGGTCTTCTCCCACACCACGCGGGATTTCAACACACCCATCTGGTTCTGGCCGCGCTACTTCGAGTGGAGCTCGGTCGATCAGGACGGCAAGGTTCCCCTGGACGACCTTCCCAGCATCAACTACCCCGGCTACCGGCAGCTGCTGCGCGTCTACCTGGAGGCCACCGCTAACCACATAAAGAACCACCCCGCCGTCCTTGCTTACCAAGTGCTGAACGAACCCCGCTACGATCCGAACCGGCTCTACGACTACAATCCCTATTCGGTGGCTGCCTTCCAACAGTGGTTGCTACGGAAGTACGGGTACGTCGAGCAGCTGAACAAGATCTGGTCCACCACCTATACCTCCTTCGAGGAGGTGGAACCGGTGCGCGGGACCGAGAGCAATTCCCCGCTGCAGGGTGCCGCGCTCAGACAGTGGTCCGACTGGCGGCAGTTCGGATACGACAACCTGGCCGACTTCACGGGAGAGTTGGCCCGGGCTCTCAAGGGGACCGATGCCAGCCATCCAGTTATCGTGGCTGAGATGGCTTGGTGGTGGTGGGGCGAGCAACCCTATACCGGTGTCTCCCCCCTGCACATCTACCGAGACGCGGATATCGTCGGCTACGACCTATATCCTGACAGCATAGAAGATGCCAGCTACTTCCTCCTCACCTCGGACATGCTCGCCCGCTACTGGCAGAAGCCTGTGTGGGTGATGGAGCTCAACAGCAAGGACGGCGATCCCACCGGTGAGGAAACCCAGAAGTTCGTCTCTCAGGCCCTGGAAGGGGGCGCCAGCGGCGTCTTCTACTTCGAGTGGCGGGACAACCGCCGGGACGGGGGCAACTACGGGGTGCTGGATGAGAAGGGGAAGAGGAAGCCTCAATACGGTGCCTTCGCCGCCACCGCCCGGTGGCTCAGAGGGCGGGAGGCGAGCGTGGCGACGGCCTCTCCGCCCAATCCGGATCTCTACCTGGTGTGGCCCAGCAGCGAGGTGGCCCAGCTTTCCGGGGTCGACTCGCCGGCATGGGACATCTACGCCACCGCCCGGAGGATAGTGGAGGGGGGACTGAGGATCGGATTGGTGGCGGAGGAGCTGGTCCATGCCGTGGATCCGGCAAAGATCCTAACGCTGCGACATGGGCAGCTTCAGGGCGGCAAGGGACCGCCAAATCCCCCGAAACCCTTCGGCGGCGGCCCGGTCATATCGGACGGAAACTAGCCATCAGCTATCAGCCATCAGCGGTCGGATCGCCGGCAGGAGCCGGCTCCTACCGCTCTAAGCTGTCCCCCTGTGCTATTATTGAAGATAGACTAGCAGGGGGTATCACTTCGTGCAGATCGCCATCATCGGCTTGCCGTTGTCGGGCAAGACCACCGTCTTCAACGCCCTCACCGGTGCGCGCGCCAAGACCGGTGGCTACTCCACCTCTACCGACGCCAACCTGGCCGTCGTCCAGGTCCCGGATCCCCGCCTGGAGGAGTTGGCCAAGATCTTCAAGCCCAAGAAGGTAGTCCACGCCACCGTGGAGTACGTGGACGCCGGCGGTGTGGTGAAGGGTGGTTCCAAGGAGGAGGGGATATCCGGCCGGCTGCTGAACCAGATCAGCAAGGCCGATGCCCTGCTGAACGTGGTTCGGGTCTTCCGGGACGAGTCGGTACCCCACCCCGAGGATACTGTGGACCCGGCCCGCGACGTGGCCACCATGGATCTGGAGCTGGCCTACTCGGATCTGGCCATCATCGAGCGGAGGATGGAGCGGCTGAAGGAGTCCGTCCACAAGGTGAAGGTGCAGGAGCGGGAGGCAGGGGAGCGGGAGGTGGAGCTGCTCTCTCGGCTGAAGGCCAACCTCGAGAAGGAGATCCCGATCCGCGCCCAGCAACTCACCGAGGAGGAGCAGCAGGCCATCAAGGCTTTCCAGTTTCTCACCGCCAAGCCGCTGCTGCACGTACTGAACCTGGACGAGGAGCAGCTACCCCGGGCCGAGGAGATCCAAGCTGAGGCGGGCCAGGGGTACGGCGTGCCGCGCACCGCCTTCACCGCCCTGGCCGGAAAGGTGGAGTCCGAGGTGGCGGAGCTGGAGCCCGAGGAGCGGCGGCAGTTCCTGGAGGCCATGGGCATCAGCGAGCCGGGGGTGGATCGGGTGATCGCCCTCTCCTACCAGCTGCTGGACTACGTATCCTTCCTGACCGTGGGCCCCGACGAGGTCCGGGCGTGGACTATACGCCGGAACACCCCCGCTCAGCAGGCGGCGGGGGTCATCCACTCCGATCTGGAGCGGGGCTTCATCCGGGCAGAGGTGGTGCGCTACTCCGACCTGATGGGCGTGGGGGGCAGCATGGCCGAGGCCCGGAAACACGGGTTGCTGAGGCTGGAGGGCAAGGTCTACCCGGTCCAGGACGGCGACATCATGAACATCCTCTTCAACGTCTGATCCAGTCCTGGGTGCTGAGCCCTGAGTGCTGGGTCGGGGTTAGGGTGACGAGAAATGAGGAAGATCCTCATCAAGGCGGGCGACGTCACGGCGACCGCCCAGCTCAACGACACCAAGACGGCGGAGGCCATATGGTCGGCCCTGCCTATCGAGGCCAGGGCCAGCAGCTGGGGGGACGAGATCTACTTCTCCATTCCCGTCCGGCTGGGGACGGAGCGAGGGCAAGAGGTGGTGGAGCTAGGCGATCTGGGCTACTGGGCGCCGGGCACCGCCTTCTGCATCTTCTTCGGCCCTACCCCGGCCAGCCGGGGCAACGAGATCCGCCCCGCCAGCGAGGTCACGGTCTTCGGCAAGGTGGAGGGGGACCCGAAGCAGTTCGCGAAGGTCCCCTCCGGGGCGAAGATCGCCCTGGAGCGAGCCTAGGTCCAGACGGGGCGACGGGATCTTACCCCCTCTCCCAGAGGGAGAGGGATGGTGAATGGGTTACTCGACCTCGACCTTGGTGGCTCGGCGGCGGGGCTTCTCCTCCCGCTCCATCCGGCCTATCATGGCGTCCAGGAGGCTCCGGAAGGCCAGCATCTGCTCGCGCTGCGCCGCCCTTACGTGCTCGCGAAACTCGCCTGGCACGAGGCCGGTGAGACGCCTTCCCATCATCCCGGGGGTGTTCTCCCGGATCCAGGAAACCAGCTCGGCGGGACCTTCGAGGCTGATCTTGAGGGTCAACACCCTCTCCTCGTCGTAGTCCAGATCGATGTCCCTCGCCCTCTTCTCTGCCACGATGCACCTCCCTATCCAGAGACTCGGCAATCCCTGGGCATATGTCATTCCGCCGGTGCGAACCGAACCTTGAGGGTGTCCCCCTCCATCTTGGCCCCCTGAATCTCCATCCCTACCAGGGCTCTGGGAAGGATCAGGGTGCGCCTCTGGTTGCCCACCTGGAGCACCAGCTCGTCCCCTACCTGCCTCAAGTCCACGTCATCCTTGCTGGCAAAGGTGAGCGGCAGCAGCAGTTGGTAGCCTCGGTCGAGCTTCTCGAAGTCGTAGCTGCGGCCCTTGTGGAACACGGCGATCGGGTCGTCCTTGCCGAACAGCTTCTCCCCCACGTCCTCCAGGGTCTGGAGGCCCACGATCTCCCTATCCATCAGCGGCACGTAGCGGATGGGCGTTGGAGCGAACCCCTCCTCCACCATCCGGATGTAGCGGGCCTGAGATGCCTTCCAGGTATCGAAGTAGCTGTCGGTCACAAGGTCGGGGATCACCCGATTGCACACCACCAGGTCGCAGGGGTAGTTGTAGAGATTCAGGTAGGTGGTGGTCCGCATCGCCTCCTTGACCACCATCTTCTCCGCGTTGATCACCAGCCGGATGGAGGTCAGAGAGGGGTCCGTCAGCAGCTTCTGCATCATGTCCAGCTGGTGGAAGAGCCCTTCGGCGGCGTCGTAAACGTCGTCGCCGGGCATCGGCATTCCGGTGACGCTCTTCACTATCGGACGGGCCACCTGGACCAGCCTCCGCTGGACCGGGAAGATCTTGTCCATCCACCAGCGGGCGATCTCGGGGAAGGTGAGCAGCTCCAGC
>JAJZRD010000235.1 GCA_021845945.1 Chloroflexota bacterium | reverse complement strand
GATGGCCAACAGGCGGATCGAGAGGGTCAACGAGCAGATCAAAGAGGAGGTCGCTGCGCTCCTCCAGCGGGAGATGCACGATCCCCGACTGCGAGGGATGATCAGCATCACCGGCGTGGATACCAGTCCGGATCTTCGCAATGCCACGGTGCGGGTCAGCATTATGGGCAGCGAAGAGGACGTGCAGCAGGCTATGACCGCCCTCCGGCACGCGGCCGGTTTCCTCCGGCGCGAGGTGGCGAGCCGCCTCAGGCTGAGGCACATGCCAGAGCTGACCTTCAGGCTCGACACATCGATCGAGCGGGGGGCGCGCGTGCTGGAGATTCTTCGCGAGATCCACGAGGAAGAGGGGTAGAGCAGGGTGGAGTCTGGATACCGGCCGGTGCTGCTTCCGCTGGTGAAGAGCGGGAAGAGGATCGTGGTCACCTGCCACGTGGATCCCGATGGGGATGCGCTCGCCGGTCTGCTGGCCCTTACCCTTTCCCTAAGGCTGGCCAGGGGGCAGGTTCGGGCCATCAGCCCCGGCCCGGTCCCCTCCAGCTACCAATTCCTGCCCGGTTGGGAATCGATAGAGGTCTACTCACCCGAGCGGATGGAGACGCCCGAGGGGCAGGCGACGAAGGAGGCCCTCCTGGCCGCCGATACCATCGTCTGCCTGGATGCCAGCGATCCCACCCGCCTTGGGGCCCTGTACGGCCAGAACTGCAGCAAGTTCGAGGCGGTCCCGGTCATCAACATAGACCACCACCCCAGCAACAGCTTTTTCGGCCAGGTGAACCTGGTGGAACCAGCCTCCCCGGCGGTCTGCCAGCAGCTGGCCGAACTGATGGAGCGGGAGGATCTGCCGATCCCCGAGGACGTAGCCACCTGCCTGCTGGTCGGGATAGTCACGGATACCCTGGGTTTCCGCACCTCTGCCACCTCCGCTCACACCCTGCGGGTTGCCGCGACCCTCATGGAGAGGGGTGCATCCCTCTCGACGATCGCCGAGCGAATCTTCAACAGCCGGTCGCCCCGGGCCGTGAGCCTTTGGGGACGGGTTCTGAGCCGGACTCGCGTGGAGGACGGGTTGGCGTGGGCCGACATCACCAGCGAGATGCTGGCGGAATGCGACGCCACCCTGGAGGACGCCGACAGGCTGGTGGATTTCATCGCCGGTGTGCGCCAGGCGAGTGCGGCCTTCCTCTTCAGCGAGCAGGACGGCAAGGTTCGGGTTAGCATGAGGAGCTCGGGAGGTCTGGACGCAGCCGCCCTGGCGAAGGACTTCGGTGGCGGGGGGCACGTTCGGGCTGCTGGGTGCACCCTGGAGGGGTCCATGAGCCAGGTCCAGGCCCTGCTGTTGGGTGAGGCACGAAGACGGCTTGGGATGGTGATGGCCGGGGGTGATCGGCACAAGAAGAACGGCGCCTGAGGGGTTCCTGAATATCTCGAAACCCTACGGGTGGACCTCCCACGACGTGGTCCAGGTGGTCCGGCGTCTGACCGGGGTCCGAAGGGTTGGACACGGGGGAACCCTGGACCCCGCCGCCACGGGGGTGCTGTTGGTGGCGGTTGGCCGGGCTACCCGGCTGGTGGATTACCTGGCAGACCAGGACAAGTGCTACTGTGGCGACGTAGTGCTGGGCGCAGCTACCGACACCGACGATGCCGAGGGCAGGGTGTTGTACGCCAGGGATCCCTCGGCTATCACCATGGATCGAGCGGTGGCGGCGCTGTCGGGCTTTCTTGGCGAGATCGATCAGATACCCCCCCAGTTCTCAGCCATCAAGCTTCAAGGCAGGAAGGCCTACGAGATAGCGCGCAAGGGCGGCACCGCGCAGCTGGCTCCTAGGCGGGTGACAATCAAGGGATTGTCGATGATAGGTTGGGAGCCTCCAACCTTGAGCTTGCTGGTCTGCTGCTCCAAGGGTACCTACATCCGGAGCCTCGCGCGGGACCTTGGGGAGAGGCTGGGTGTGGGTGCGCACCTGGGAGCCCTCGTTCGGATTGCCAGCGGTCCCTTCACCTGCGAGGAGGCGATGGGGATCGAGGATCTCAGGCTGGCGGCGGAGTTTGGCTATCTGGATACGCTGATCTTGCCGCCGGACCTCGCGGTGACGCACCTGCCGGCGATCATCGTATCCTCTGCGCACGCACTGGACATGCGGGGAGGCCGTCGGTGGCCGGCGCGAGGCCCCTTGCCGAAGCCGGGGCCCGTGCGGGTCTACTCGGAGGAAGGAAGCTTTCTCGGCCTGGCGGAGCTGCAGGAGGGCAGCTGGCAGCCCAGACTGGTCTTGTCGGAGGAGCAGTGACGCTGGAAACGAAGGGCAGCCCACCGGAGGCCGTGATCACCATAGGGGTGTTCGATGGGGTTCACCTGGGACACCAGGCGCTGATCCGGAAAGTGGTGGAGCGCGCGAAGCAGCGTGGGATGGTGAGTGGCTGTGTGACCTTCTCCCCTCATCCCGAGGATGTGCTGCGGCCCGAGAGCGACATCGCCCACCTGGCTGCGGTTGAAGACCGGCTCGCCACTATCAAGGCGATGGGCGTCTCGCAGGTGGTGGTCATGGAGTTCACCCACGCCCTGTCCCAGCTGTTGCCCGAGGGGTTCCTCGGGCTGCTCGAGCAACGCTTCCAATTGAGGGAGCTGTGGGTCGGGACCGACTTCGCTCTCGGCCGAGGGCGAAGCGGGACGCCGGAGCGACTCGCGGCCATCGGCCTGGAGAAGGGTTTCGAGGTCCGGGAGTTTCCGCCTGTGGAAGTGGGCGGGCAGGTGGTCAGCAGCAGCCGCATCCGCCGGTTGCTGGCCGAGGGACAGGTGGAGGAGGCGGCGCTGCTGCTCGGCAGGCGCTACAGGCTGCGGGGCCAGGTGGTCCCCGGCGATGGACGGGGCAGGACCCTTGGCTTCGCCACCGCCAATCTGGCCGCTGAGGAGCGGATGTGCATTCCTGGAAACGGAGTGTACGCGGTGTGGGGCTGGGTCGAGGGGGGGGAGCCCCGGCCAGGGGTTGCCAACGTCGGGGTGCGGCCCACCTTCGACGGAGAGGGACGCCAGATCGAGATCCACCTGCTAGACTACGAGGGCGACCTGTACCGCAGTCGGTTGGCGGTCGACTTCGTCGCCCGTTTGAGGGGCGAGCAGCGCTTCGACTCGATCGAGGCCCTGGTGGAGCAGATAGGGCGGGACGTCCGGCAGGCGCGTGCGCTGCTGGCGGAAGACAGGCCATGAGTAGTGGCGACTTGGGTCGTTCGTTTCTCGTCGTAGGAAGGGGGCGAACGACTTGGGTGCGTCGTTCCTTAAGTTGCCTCCGTAGTACCCAGCCACCCGGCGCCGGGCGGCGGGGTACAAGACCCCGCCCTACAGTATCGGACTTGCGGAACGACTGCCCTCCGTTTTTGGCCTGGCTGTATGGCTTCGGGGCAGAAAACTGCCCGGCTGCACTGCCCGAAACCGTTGCCGTTGTTGACATCCTATGTTAGGATTATGACCGCCTCGCGTTGATCTTCGCCTGCATGCTCCTAAAGAGGTGGTCCTAAGAGAGGGCCAATGGCTTCGATTATTGCTATCTCCAATCAGAAGGGTGGTGTTGGCAAGACAACCACCACCGCCAACCTGGGTGCCGCCTTGTTCCAGATGGGGAACAAGGTTCTACTGGTGGACATGGACCCCCAGGCCAACCTGACCTCCGCCTTTGGGCTGAACGATCAGATGGAGAGCAGCATTGCGGAGTCGTTGCTGGATCGCAAGGTTCATCTGCCCATCGGCCACATAGCCGAGAGGGGTAAAGCCCTTCTGGACATCGTTCCCTCCTCGCTGGCGCTCGCCAGCGCCGAAGCGGCCTTGATGAACAAGCTCGGCCGGGAGCTTCGGCTGCGGGATCAACTGGCGCTGGTCCCCACTCCCTACGATTACGTGCTCATCGACACCCCGCCGTCGTTGGGGCTGCTCACCATCAACGCCCTTGTAGCCGCCGAGAAGGTGGTGATACCGACCGAGGCAAGGTTGTTCTCTCTCCAGGGGCTGCAGATGATGCAGGACAGCATCGAGGAGATCCTCTACCTGAACCCGAAGCTGCAGGTCGCCGGGATCCTGCTGAGCAAGCTGGACCGTCGGTTGAAGGAGGAGAAGCTGGTGAGCGCCTACCTGCGAGAGCGGTGGGGGATCCAGGTGTTCGCGACCGAGGTGGGAACCAACAGCAAGATCCTGGAGGCTGCCTCCTCTGGCACCTCTGTGTTCAATTACGTGGGCGCGGAGAAAGCTGCGGAGACCTATCTTTCCCTGGCGAGGGAGGTGTTGTCTCGTGGCTAAGTTGCGCGGCGGCTTCGATCCGGAGCGGCTGGCAGAGCCCATCAGGAACGGTCCCATCATCGGGAAGATCGTGTCCGAGGAGGTCGACGCCGAGGCGAAGGGCTTCACGGAGATCAAGATCGTCGGCGTCGGCGGTGGTGGCAACAACGCCCTGAACCGGATGATTGAGGCCGGGATTCGGGGCGTCGACTTTGTTGCGGTCAACACCGATGCCCAGGCCCTGGAGATGTCGGCGGCCACCCACAAGATCCCCATCGGGGGAAAGGCGATGAAGAGGCTGGGGGCCGGCGGGGATCCGATGGTTGGGGAGCGGGCCGCCGAGATTAGCCGGGATCAGCTAGAGGAGGCCCTGGCCGGTGCGGACATGGTGTTCATCACGGCGGGTATGGGCGGCGGCACCGGGACGGGGGCCTCTCCCGTTATCGCCGAGATCGCCAGGAAGAACCGCTCGCTGACCGTGGCGGTGGTGACGCTGCCCTTCACCTTCGAGGGACGCCACCGGCGGCTGGTAGCGGATCAGGGCTATGAGATCCTGAAAGAGAGGGTCGACGCCATCATCGCGATCCCCAACGACCGCTTGCGGGCCATGGCCAACAAGCGGATGGGGCTGCTGGAAGCCTTCAGGATGGCGGACAACATCCTGCGGCAGGGCGTACAGGGCATGTCCGACCTGATCACCGTCACCGGCCTGATCAACCTCGATTTCGCGGACGTCAAGAGCATCATGAGTGGATCCGGGACGGCTCTGATGGCTATCGGTGAGGGCAAGGGACCGGCTCGAGCGGTGCAGGCCGCCCAGGCCGCCATCGAGAGCCCCCTGCTGGACGTCTCCATAACCGGGGCGACCGGGCTACTGATCAACGTCACCGGCGGTCCGGACATGAGTCTGATCGAGGTGAGCGAGGCGGCCTCCCTGATCAGCGAAGCCGCGAGCCCGGAGGCCAACATCATCCTGGGCGCGGTCATCCATCCGAAGCCCCAGGCAGAGATGCAGGTGACCCTGATAGCCACAGGCTTCGGGAGGACCGAGACCAGGAAGGCCGAGGTCAAGGTCAGCGACGTCTTCGCCAAGCTGGATGCATCTCTGGACGAAGGGCTCAGACGTGTGGATCGAGAGTTGCTGGATGCCCATGAGCCCGAGGAGCGGCGGGAGCCGCGAGAGATCAGGGAGTTCCGCGAGCCCCGCGAGCTTCCCGACCAGAGGGACCTGGACATACCGGCCTTCCTCCGAAAGCGCAAGCCGCAGTAGCGGTCCACCCAGGCGAACTGCTGCATCCCCTCCCCTGCTTTCAGCGGAGTCCCTTCCCCAGACCTTGTACTTCGCCACGTTGGCTCTGATGCTTGGGGCGCGTGGCGCGAGAGAGCACAGCGCGACGCCTATGCTCCGCCGCCCCCGGGCGATGGCTTCGGCAACGTAGGGCGGGGCCCTGTGCCCCGCCGCCCGGCGGGCGATGGTAGGCCGGCGGCAGGGCAGAGCGCCCTGCCCTACACGTTCAAATCCCGGTGATGCAGCACTAGATGTCCTCATACGGTCGAATCTGAACAAACGTGTCAAGTTTCAGGCGGCTGAGGCAAGTTTCGCATGATCAACGATAGCGTCGATCTGTCGGTCGACCTCCTTGAAAGCCTCGGCGAGGGGC
>JAJZRD010000234.1 GCA_021845945.1 Chloroflexota bacterium | reverse complement strand
TCCCGCTCCAACACGGCCGGACGGTGTGAGTCGGTATGTCTGCGTTTGCTCATACATAAGGATTGCTCATCCGCCCGCCTATTGACAACTCTGTGCAGACCTTAACTTGTAAGGAATGATCGCCCGTGCGCCCCCAACATAATACAACACTCCTGGGGCGGTGGACCGGAAGGGGGCCATCGTGTAGAATTCCATGGGTTTTTGCCGCCGATTGCCCACCATTCTTGCTTTTGTCTTCCCTTGAAAGCGCTACATGATAGGTAGGGTGCTAAACGGGCGATACCAGCTGTCTGCCCTCCTGGGTGAGGGCGGCATGGCCGTGGTCTACGAGGCCGAGGACCTGCTGCTGGGCCGGAAGGTGGCGGTCAAGGTGCTGCGGGAGCAGTTCGCAGCCGATCCCGGTTTCCTGGCCCGGTTCCAGCGGGAGGCCCGATCGTCCGCCGCCCTCTCCCACCCCAACATCGTGGCCGTCTACGACGTGGGTTCCGAGGCAGGGACCCAGTACATCGTCATGGAGTTGGTGCCCGGCCGGACCCTGAAGGAGATCCTCCAGGAGGAAGCCCCGCTGGGCGCCGCCCGGATCATAGAGCTGGGCCGGCAGATCTGCGAGGGGCTGGAGTACGCCCACCAGCACGGGATCGTGCATCGGGACGTGAAGGCCCACAACATCCTGGTGACTCGGGATGGGTGGGCGAAGATCGCCGATTTCGGGATCGCCGTGGCCCTGGGGGCTGCCTCCCTGACCCAGTCGGGCTACGTGGTGGGATCCGCCCACTACATATCCCCCGAGCAGGCCAAGGGGGAGCAGAGCACCGCCTCCTCCGACCTCTACGCGACCGGCGTCCTTCTGTACGAGATGGCCACCGGCCGGCTCCCCTTCGAGGGCGAGACCTCCGTGGTGGTGGCCCTCAAGCAGATCCAGGAGGATCCGGTGCCGCCGCGCCGGCTCAACCCCAGGATCCCCGAGTCGCTCCAGACCATCATCCTTCGGGCCATGGCCAAGGAGCCTGCCCAGCGGTTCGCCTCCGCGGCCGAGATGGCGCGGACGCTGGTAGCCTGTGCCCGCGCCAGTCTGGAGGCAACCCAGCCCCACGCCATGGTGACGCCCAAGCCCGGTGTGATGATGGGGAAGGCTGCGGCCGCCGAGCCGGTGGTTGCCCCCCGGCTGGGGCGGCGGGGAGGCCCGGGCGGCTGGGTGGTGCTGCTGGTGGTCTTCGCCGCCTTCCTGTGCACCCTGGGCTCCATCCCGCTCGGCTTCCTGGCCTACTCCAACGGCACCCTGGGGAGGCTCTTCCCCGCCCTGGCGTCGCCGACGGCCGGCTCCGGCGGTCCCACGTCTGGGCCGGCCGTGGAGCCGACCCCGCAGCCGACCCCCATGGCCACATCTATCCCGGCCCTGAGGGCGCCGAAGCTGGTCGGCATGCCCTTCCCCACGGCCCTGCAGCAGGTGCAGAAGGACGGCCTGGACCTAGCGATCGCCGGTACGGCCTACGATTCCGAGTATCCCGCCAACTACGTGGTCTCCCAGAAGCCGGAGGCCGGCCAGCCCATCGAGAAGGGTGTCCGCATCGAGGTGGTGGTGAGCGTTGGCAGGGAGACCGCCCAGGTGCCACGTGTGGTGGAAGACACCCTCAAGGTTGCCCAGGACAAGCTGAGGGCGGTCGGGTTCCGTTGGAGTGTGTCGGAGGAGTACAGCGATCAGACCCCGGCCGGCATCGTGATGGCCCAGAGCCCCGCACCGGAGGTCTCCGCCGAGAAGGGCTCCCTGGTGGCGCTGCGGGTCAGCAAGGGGAAGGAGAAGGTGGCGGTTCCCAACCTGGTTGGCAGGACCGAGGCCGAGGCCCAGGAGATGATCGTGAAAGCCGGGCTGGCCAAGGACTACCCCAACTACCAGGACTACACCTTCGTGGCGCCGGGCAGCGTGCTCAGCCAGGACCCGAAGCCGGACACCATGGTGGAGAAGGGTACCATCGTCCACATCGCGGTGCGTAAGCCGGAGCCGGCCCCTCCTCCCCCGGCGCCCACCGCCACGCCGCCCACCAAGCGGTAGCAGGACGCGGGGAAATCCCCTCTCCCCCTGGGAGAGGGTCAGGGTGAGGGCTATGCCTGAAGCTTCGAGCCAGCCCTCACCCGCCCTCGCTTCGCTCGGTCGGCCTCTCCCAGAGGGAGAGGCGGCTGCGGGCCCCCTCTCCCTCTGGGAGGGCGTTAGGACAGCCGCTCGAGGACGTCCCTGTTGAGGATGGCGATGCGGCCCTTATCCATCCGGATGGCGCCGGCTTGCTCCAGCCCTTTCAGTGCCCGCCCCACCATCTCCCGGGCCGTTCCCGCCATGGTAGCCATCTGCTGTTGGGTGAGGCGGCTCCCCCCATCGGAGGCGGCGGACTCCCTGGCGTACTGGAGGAGGATCTTGGCGACCCGACCGGTCACGTGGCGGAAGGAGAGGTCCTCCACCAGCTCCACCAGGTGGCGGAGGCGAGAGGCCAGGATTCGGATCACGTTGCGGGAGATGGCCGGCACCTCCTGCATCAGCCGCTGCATGTCCTCCCCGCGGATCAGGTAGAGGCTGGTGGGATCCAGGGCCTCCACACTGGCCGGGTTCGGTCCGCAGTCGAAGACGGGGACCTCGTTGAAGGTGTCCCCCGGCTTCATGATCTTGAGGATCTGCTCTTTCCCCTCGGGCGAGGTCTTGAACACCTTCACCCGCCCCGACTTGACGAAGTAGATCGCCTCGCAGGGTTCCCCCTCCAGGATGATCACGCCCCCCCGCTCGAAGCTCCGCCCTCGCAGCAGGGGGCGGGTTCGCTCCAGCTCGGGATCGGACAGCCCGGCGAAGTAGGGGATCTGTCTCAGGAAGTCCAGCGGCACGCTCATATCACTGAGGATATCAGACCACGGGTGGGAGGACAACGTGCCGGCCGCCGATCCGCCGATGGCAGGGGTGGTTGACAGCCCGGGGAAGCCGCAATATAATCGCTTTCCGATACGACGTCTCGTATAGTGAGACGATGTATCATTCGCTCCCCTCCCCCGGAGGCCGCCCATGAGCTCGCTGGAACGCGCTTTCGATCTGCTGACGACACTGGAGAAAACGGGCCCTTCCTTGGGCCTCAGCGAGTTGGCTTGTGCTACCGGCATCCACAAGGCCACTGCTCAACGGCTGCTCTGCGTACTGGAGCGTCGTGGCTTCGTGCAGAGGGTGCACAGCCGCTACCAGGTAGGTGCGGCATCGGTGCCCCTGGCCTATGCCTTCCTCGGAGAGAACAATCTTCCCCGGGCCGCCCGGCCGATCCTGGAGCAGTTGACGCTGGTCTCGGGCGAGACCTCGTCCCTGTTCGTGAGGCAGGGCTTCGACCGGGTGGTGATCCAGCGTGTCAACAGCCCTCATCCCCTTCGGTACACCCTGCAGGTCGGGCAAAGGCTGCCCCTCCACCTGGGGGCCTCCGGCCGGGTGCTGGCCGCCGCCATGTCCGAGGAGGAGTTGGAGCAGCTGCTGGCCCAGCTTCAGGAGGTGCGGCTGGCCAGCGGCGAGGTCCTGACCAGGCAGGAGTTGAAGGCCAGGATCGAGGATGCGAGGCGGAACGGCTTCGCCGTCAGCGTAGGGGAGCGTGCTTCGGAGGTTGTCTCGGTGGCCGTGCCTATCGTGGTGGCGGGAGAGGGTACGGTTGCCGCCCTGACCATCGCCGGACCGGTCAGCAGGATGACGGAGGAGAGGATCCAGCAGTTGGCCGGCGAGGCGCACCGGTCGGCCGAGGAGATAGCTCGAGCCTACGCCCGCATGTAGCGCTTTTCGAGAAACCGGGCTATTTACCCCGTCCATCCGTCCATCCATCCACACGGATACCCATCCCGCAGTTGGAGAAAACGAAACATGGGGCTGAATCTCGCGCAGAAGATAATCCGGGATCACCTGGCCGAAGGTGAGTTGAGGCCTGGCCGGGAGATCGCCCTTCGAATCGATCAAACCCTCACCCACGACGCCATGGGCACGATGACCCTCCTCCAGTTCGAGGCCATGGATATCCCCCGGGTGAAGACCAGGCTGTCCCTCTGCTACGTGGACCACAGCATGATGCAGGCGGGCTTCCAGAACGCCGACGACCACATGTTCCTCCAGACCATGGCTGCCAGGTATGGACTGCTCTTCTCTCGGCCGGGCAACGGCATCTGCCACCAGGTCCACCTGGAGAGGTTCAGCGAGCCCGGGGAAACCCTCCTGGGCAGCGACAGCCACACCCCTACCTGTGGCGCCGTGGGGATGCTGGCCATCGGGGCCGGCGGTCTGGACGTCGCCGTGGCCATGGCGGGAGGCCCCTACTACCTGAAGATGCCAAGTGTGGTGCAGGTCATTCTGAAAGGGAAGCTGCTTCCCTGGGTTGCCAGCAAGGACCTGATCCTGGATCTGCTGCGCAGGCTGGGCGTAAAGGGCGGGTTGGGGCGCATCTTCGAGTTCGCCGGTGAGGGAGTCGAAACGCTCACGGTCCCCCAGCGGGCCACCGTCTGCAACATGGGGACCGAGCTGGGTGCCACCACCAGCCTCTTCCCCAGCGACCAGATGGTCCACTCCTTCCTCAGGGCCCAGGGGCGCGAAGGGGCCTGGAAACCGCTGTCGGCCGATCCCGACGCCGGCTACGACGAGAGCATCGAGCTGGATCTGAGCTCGCTGGAGCCGCTGATGGCCTGCCCCAGCAGCCCTGACGAGGTGGTGCCGGTGCGAGAGGTGGAGGGGATCGCCGTCGACCAGGTGTGCGTCGGCTCCTGCACCAACTCCTCCTACATCGACCTGATGACGGTGGCGGCCATCCTGAAGGGTAAGCGCGTTCATCCGGCGGTTAGCTTCACCGTGACTCCGGGCTCCCGCCAGGTCTTGCAGATGATCTCGGAGGCCGGGGCGTTGACGGATCTGATCGCCGCAGGCGCCCGCATCCTGGAGTGCAGCTGCGGTCCCTGCAACGGCACCGGCCAGGCACCCGCCACGGGTGCCGTCTCCGTCCGCAGCTTCAACCGTAACTTCCCCGGCCGCTCCGGCACCACTCCCGACCAGGTCTACCTCTGCAGCCCCCAGGTGGCGGCGGCCATAGCCGTGACCGGCAGGGTCACCGACCCTCGCCGTCTGGGAGATGCCCCCCGGACCGAGCTGCCCGAGCTGTTCGCGGCCGACGACGGCATGATCCTGCGACCGCCCGAGAACTCGGAGCAGGTGGAGATCCGGCGGGGGCCCAACATCAAGCCGCTGCCGCGATCTACTGCGCCGGCCGAGAGCCTGCGGGCCCCGGTGCTGCTGAAGACCGGCGACAACGTCAGCACCGACGACATCATCCCCGCCGGAGCGAAGCTGGGGCCGCTGCGCTCCAACGTGCCGGCCTCGGCCGAGTACGTCTTCGAGCGGATCGACAGCAGCTTCCCAACCAGGGCGAAGGAAGCCGGGGCCGGGATCGTGGTGGGCGGTTGGAACTACGGCCAGGGCTCCAGCCGCGAGCACGCCGCCCTGGTGCCCGCCTACCTGGGCGTCAAGGCGGTGTTGGCCAAGTCCTTCGCCCGCATCCACCAGTCCAACCTGATCAACGTGTGCATCCTGCCGCTGACCTTCGCCGACGAGGCCGATTACGATCGGATAGAGCAGGGCGATCTGCTGGAGATGGTGGGAGCCAGGGATAGGGTGGCTGCCGGAAGCGACCTGGTGATCGTGAACGTGACCAAGGGGATAGAGATCCCGGTTAGACACGCTCTGACCCCCAGGCAGGTCGAGGTGTATCGGGCCGGCGGGATGCTGAACTACTTCCGCGGAAAGGCCCCGGCCTAGTACACGACCACAGAGAAGGTGATATGTACTGTCATGCTGAGCGCAGCGAAGCATCTCCCCGTGGCGAGAGGAGATCCTTCGCTATCGCTCAGGATGACACCTGTCAGAACCAATGTGGCGGAGTACTAGC
>JAJZRD010000233.1 GCA_021845945.1 Chloroflexota bacterium | reverse complement strand
TGAACCCGTGCCCACGGAGCTGTGTCGGGCGATCCTGCTGCTGCGCCTGAACGCCCTGGCCAAGGGCTACTCGGGCGTGCGGGAGGAGCTGGTGGGGCTGTTGGCCGGCATGCTGAACCGAAGGGTACATCCCCTGATCCCCACCCGGGGTTCGGTGGGAGCCAGCGGCGACCTGGCCCCCCTGGCCCACCTGGCCCTGGTGATCCTGGGACAGGGCGAGGCCGAGCTCCAGGGCGAGAAGCTGCCCGGCGCGGAGGCCCTGCTCAGGGCGGGGCTGGCCCCGCTCACCCTGGAGGCCAAGGAGGGGCTGGCGCTGATCAACGGCACCCAGTTCATGACGGCCTACGGGGCACTGGCGCTCCACGACGCCGAGAGGCTGGTGGAGGCCGCCGAGATCGCCTGCGCCCTCAGCATCGAGGCATTCAAGGGCTCCATGCGCCCCTCGGATCCGCGATTGCAGGCGGTCCGGCCCCACCCGGGCCAGGTCGACGCCGCCGCCCACCTCCACCGGCTGCTGGAGGATAGCCCCATCGTCGAGTCTCACCAGCACCACTGCTCCCGGGTGCAGGACCCCTACTCCCTGCGCTGCGCCCCCCAGGTGTTCGGGGCCGTGCGGGAGGGTCTCGCGTTCGCCCGCCAGATCATCGACCGGGAGATCAACTCCGCCACCGACAACCCCCTCTGCTTCCCGGAATCCGGGGAGGTGATCTCCGGGGGCAACTTCCACGGCCAGCCCATCGCCCTGGCCCTGGACGTGGCCAAGCTGGTGCTGACCCAACTGGGCAATTTCTCGGACCGCCGCAGCTACCGGCTCCTCAGCACGGAGTTCAGCGGCCTGTCCCCCTTCCTCGCCAAGAACCCCGGGTTGAACTCCGGCTACATGGTGGCCCAGTACACCGGCGCGGCCCTCTGCGCCGAGAACCAGACCCTGGCGGTGCCGGCTTCCCTCCACTCCATCCCCACCTCGGCCGGCATGGAGGACTTCAACTCCATGGGGGCCACGGCGGCCGTCCACCTGCGCACCGTGGTGGAGAACGTCCGCCGGATCGTGGCGGTGGAGCTGCTGTGTGCCACCCAGGGGGTCGAGGAGCGACGCCCCCTGAGGACCACCCCGCCCCTGGAGGCGGCCATCGCCTGCGTCCGCGGCGTGGCCCCCACCCTGGAGTCCGATCGCCCCCTGTCCGGCGAGATCGAGGGGGTAGCGGAGCTCATCCGGCGGGGTACTCTCCTGGAAGCGGTGGGCAATGCCTCGAAATGAGCGCCCCGAGGGCCGGTGCAACCGGATTCCGGGGTTATGTTGAATCAATTAGTACTATTGGGCTATTTACTAGAAGCTGGCTGAGTTTACACTGGGCCGCGGCAGAACTATCACTCGCGTTCTCTCATCGACAAAGGCAAACCCACCGAGAGGTGGGGACGCAAAGCCTTGGGTCCATACCGGCCGCAAAGGCGTCAGGAGGATTGCCAGGTTGCCGCAGGAGAGCCGCTCTCAGCAGCTCCTGGGATGTCCATATCCTTGACGGCGACAGGTACGGGTTTCCCGGTGAGCGCCCCAACCCTCGGAAAGCCACGAGGAGGTGAACCCATGCGTAAGTCTACTCTTGCCCTGATGGCAACTCTGGCGCTGGCGATCATGTTCGCCCTGTCGACGGCGGTGGCGATGGCAGGCGTGTCGTGGGAGGATTGCCCGCCGGCCTCCCTGAAGGCTCACCCCGCGCCGGCAGCCCTTCAGAACTGGGAAACCCACGTGTTCCCGAGCCCGAACGTGAATGCCATCTACAACCCGGGCAACAAATAGCATTTGAGCATCGGTTTCCGTTTCGAGCTCGAGATGACCCGGGAATAGGAGCCGGCGCAGGTCGGATCCCGGGTGGGGTTTCCGTGCGAAGTAGCGCGACTGGCAGCCTCCAGCCAACAGGTATCACCGCGGCTGGAGGTTGCTTGTTTGCGCTAATCTAAGGACAGGTTAAAGCAGGTTTCGCCCCCATGAGACGCTTCCCGCGCCCCATCCAGGCTTACATAGTGCTGGTGATCGCGGCCGGGGTCGTCGCTTTGTCCCTCAGCCTGCCGCGACAGGTCGAGAGCTCGGAGCTGATCCTCTTCTTCACCCTGGCGGTGTCCGGCATTCTCGCTGCCATGTACCGCCTCCCCATGGTCTACAGCCACCTCAGGATCGATCTCCTCGGTCCGATCCTGCTGATGGCTGCTTTCCTGGCAAGCCCCTCAGTGGCCTGCTTGCTCGCAGCCTTCGTCATCGTCGCCTCCGGGCTGCTGAGGCGGCGCCGCCTCTGGAGTATTCTCTTCAATGCCGCCGCGGAGACCCTTGGCATCGGCTTCGCCGCCGCCCTCTACCACGGCATGGCCGATCCCGACCTGCTGCCCCTCGATAGTTGGGTCAACGTGGCCGCGCTTCTCCTTTCCGCCTGCGGCTACTGGCTCGCCAACGGCTTCCTCGTGATGGTCCTGGTGGCTGCCGACAACGGTGAGCCATTCTTCCGCAATTTCGCCAAGAACTACAAGGACTTCTACGTTCAGATGATCCTGATGACGCTGCTGGCGGTGCTGGGTGCGGCGGCGTGGCATCAGGGAGCCCTGTACGCCCTGCTGCTAATTGTGCCGACGGCGGCGGTCTACCAGCTGCTCTCTGTCACCCACTTGAAGCAGGAGCAGGTGATCCACGCCATCGAGATCATCGCCGAGGTGCTGGACCGCCGAAACCCCTTCACCTTCCAGCACTCCCAGCGGGTGGCCGAGCATGCCACGAAGATCGCCAGGTCCATCGGCCTGACACAAACCGACACCGAGGTGCTCCGTCGGGCCGCGCTGATCCACGACATCGGCAAGCTGGGGCTGGACGATCCGGCCGAGGAGATGCCGGCCAACAGAGAGGATCTCACCGACTACCAGTTCTACAGCCTGAAGCAGCACGCCCAGCTGGGAGCCATGATCGCCCGGGAGATCCCCGCCTTCGAGGAGGCCGAGGAGCCGATCCGGTACCACCACGACTGGTACGACGGCAGCCACGTGTCCAAGGACCACGCCGGGGAGGAGATCCCCCTGGGGGCCAGGATCATCGCGGTGGCGGATAGCTACGACAGCCTCTGCATGGCCAACGGGGAGGCAACCCTGGCCTACGATCCCAAGGCCGTGGAGCAGCTGAGCACCATGGGGAGCAAACGGCTGGACCCCCAGCTTCTGGCCCGTTTCCTCGATCTGTTGGAGGAGGAGCAGGCAGCGGAGCCGATGCCGGTACCGCAGGCAAGCCCTCCGCGGCCCGTCATGGTGTGAGGCGCAGGGCACTGCCGGACCACCGTCCTCGATGGGGTTGGCGAGGAGCCGTCTCCTCCGCTTCCCGGCCCGGCTGCCTCATCGCACCTCGAGGCCATCACAGCCCGAGGTAGGCCTCCTTCACGTACTGGTTGCCCTGAAGCTCGGCTGTGGTTCCCTGCAGGGTTATCCTGCCCGTCTCCAACACGTAGCCCCGATGGGCGACCGAGAGGGCCTGGGCCAGGTTTTGCTCCACCAGCAGGATCGCCACCCCCGTCTGGCCGATCTCGACGATCTTCTGGAAAACCGTCTCCACCACCACCGGCGCCAGCCCCAGGGAGGGCTCGTCCAGCATCAGCAGCCTCGGCTTCAGCATCAGCGCCCGGCCGATGGCCAGCATCTGCTGCTCCCCTCCGGAGAGGGTCCTGGCCTCCTGCTTCTGCCGCTCGTACAGCCTGGGGAAGAGGCCAAACACCATCTCCAGGGTTTGCTTCCTGTCGGCCTTGGCCCGGTGAGAGTAGGCACCCACCATCAGATTCTCCAGGACGTTCAAGGTCTGGAAGACCCCTCGGCCCTGGGGGACGTGGGCGATGCCCAAATCCGGCAGCCGGTGGCCGGGCAACCGCAGCAGATCCCGGCCGTCGAAGACGACCCGACCCGAGAGCGGCTTCAGCAGCCCCGAGATGGTCCAGAGGGTCGTGGTCTTCCCTGCGCCGTTGGCTCCCAGGAACGCCACGATCTCTCCCTCGCCCACCCTGAGCGAGAGGTCGTAGAGGACGTGGACGTCGCCGTAGGCCGCGTTGATCCCGGTTAGCTCAAGCATGGCGGTACCCTCGCCCCAGATAGGCTTCGATCACCTTCTGATCGGCGGACACCGCGGCGGGCGCCCCCTCCGCTATCTTCTCCCCGTGATCCAGCACCACGATCCGATCGGAGATATTCATGGTGGCCCGCATCACGTGCTCGATCACCAGCATGGTCAGCCCCTTCGCCCTCAGCTGCCGCAGGGTATCCAGGGCATCGTCGATCTCACGCGGGTTCAGCCCCGCCATCACCTCATCCAGCATCAGCAGCTTCGGACGGGTAGCCAGAGCCCGGGCCATCTCCAGCCTCTTCCGGTTCTGCACCGTCAGGCTCCTGGCCGGCACACGGGCGAAGGGGGTGAGGTGTACCAACTCCAGGGTCTCTTCAGCTATGGCCCTCGCCTTCGCCGGGTTGTCGGTGCGGAGGAAGGCCCCGATCATCACGTTGTCCAGGGTGGGGATATCCAGGAAGGGCTTGGAGGATTGGAAGGTGCGAACCACCCCCAGGGCCGCCACCCGGTTGGGTTTCAGCCCCACCAGATCGTGATCCTCCAGCAACACCCGTCCGCCGTCGGCCCGATAGTAGTTGGTGATCAGGTTGACCAGGGTGCTCTTCCCGGCGCCGTTGGGGCCTATCAACCCCAGGATCTCCCCCGGCTGGATCTGAAAGCTGACGTTGTTGACGGCCGTCAGTCCGCCGAACCGCTTGGTCACTCCCTCGACGCTCAGCAACATCTCGCCCTCACCCCTTCCCCGCGATCCGGGCGAGCAGCACCCGGTAGGGTCGCTCCAGCCAGAGGATCAGGCCGCGAGGGCTGAAGAGCACGATCACGATCAACAGCACCGCGTAGAGGATCAGGGAGGCGCCGGCCTTCCCGCTGCCGAACATGGCGTTGCTGACCTCGGTCAGGGGGATCAGGATGGTGGCGCCCAGAACGGGCCCCCACACGGTCCCCGTCCCGCCGATGATGGCGATCAGAACGATCTTGATGGACAGATCGATGCTGGCCACGCTCTCCGGGTCGATGTAGGCGATGTAGACGGTGTAGAACGCCCCCACGAGGCCGGTCAGGGCGGCGCTCAACACCAGCGCCTTCAGCTTGGTGGTGGTGAGGTCGATGCCGATGGATTCGGCGGCGTCCTGATCCCCCCGGATGGCCGCCAGGTAGTAGCCCATCCTGGACTTGGAGACCCGATAGCCGGCGTAAACCCCCAGCAGCAGGATCGCCAGGCCGAGGTAGTAGTAGGGCTCAGCGGTGGAGAACTGCAGGTTGAGGGGATTGTTCCCCTTGAAGGGCACGATCAGCCCGAGAGGCCCTCGGGTGTAATCCCGGAAGTAGAGCAGAAGGATGCGGGTGATCTCGTTAAAGGCCAGGGTGCCCAGCGCGAAGTAGGGCCCTCTCAGCCGGAAGGTGGGATACCCGATGGCCAGGGCCCCCAGCACCGCGGCCCCTATGCCCACCAGCCCGCCCAGAAGGGGGGTCACCCCCAGGTTGATCAGCAGCAGCCCCGTGGGATAAGCCCCCAGGGCGAAGAGAGAGGCATGGGCCAGGGACAGCTGGCCACCGAAGCCGCCGATCAGGTTCCAGGCGCAGCCCAGAGCCCCGAAATAGAAGATGTTGGTGGCCAGCCGCAGCAGGTAGTCGTCGGGATCGGCCAGCGGGAAGGCCAGGAGCACCGCCAGCAGCAGCAGGGGGAGGACGTTGCCGGGGGCGCGGATCGCGGCTTTCCTCCCGGCAGCGGGTAGGCTCTTGGCATCCATCAGTAGAGCCTACCTCCGCCGATGATCCCCGTCGGCTTAAAGATCAGCACCAGGAGGAAGAGAACGAACACCCCGAACATAGAGAGGTCCAGGGCCACGAACTGGCCGGTGAGCGACTCAGTGACGCCGATCACCAGCGCC
>JAJZRD010000019.1 GCA_021845945.1 Chloroflexota bacterium | reverse complement strand
CATCATGGAGGTGATGGTCTTCAGGAAGATGGGATCGATCCTGGCCATAACCATGGCGCCCGCTATGACGGCGTTCAGGATGTACACGACCTTGAAGTGGATGTTGTTACTCCGAACCGACTTGCCGAGGAAGTACTCGCAGGTCACGTAGGCGCCGATCATCCCGTTGCCCAGGGCCGACGAGAACGCGGCCGCCAGCACGCCCAGGCTGAAGACCGGGATGGCCCACGCGCCCGCAACCGGCTCGATCAGGATGGCGTAATCCTCGGGCTTGCGAGGGATGATCCCGTAGGGGTAGATCACCTGGTTGATCACGCCCAGCAGCGCAAAACCGACCACCACGGCCCCGAAGGAGCCGAGCAGCGCGTTGGACCTGGCGAAGCTGAGGAACCTAGCCTTGCCCCTCAGGTCGTCCGGGAGGTTCCCGCGCTCCATCAGGTTGTACGCGAAGAGCAGCACCGCCGCGCCGTTGATGTTGGTACCGGCGATGGCCTGGAAGTTGTTGGCGAAGCCGCCCTTCGGATCGGCCGCAGGAATGAGGCCCCTGGCCGCGTCGGCGACGTTCACGCCGGTCGCGAAGGCCGCCGCGAAGAAGCTGGCGACGATAGCCACCAGCATCACGCCCATCGTCTTCTCCAGCCAGCCATAGTTCCCGATCCAGACCAGAGCCATGCACAGCACGGCGACGAGGCCCGCCGCCAGCTCGTAGTTCAGCGAGGGGAAAATGCCAGTGACGGCCCAGGCCGAGGCCGAGAACTGCGACGTCACGTTGCCGACGCCGTAGTAGACGCCGAAGAGGCCGATGAAGAGCGCCAGCAGCCACCCGATCTTGGGGATCGACCGGAACATGGAGACGCCGGCCTTGCCCGTGACCAGGTAGTAGCGGGAGACCACGTCCAGGCAGAACCAGGCGACGGCGCAGGTGACCCAGTAGGCCCACCAGTAGCCGAAGCCGAACATGCCGCCCGCCGTGCCGCCGGTCGCGATGTCGCCGGACCCGATGAAGGTTGCGGCGACGAAAGCGCCGGGGCCCAGGTCCTTGACACGCTGCGCGAAGCTCGTGCCTTCACCGAGTGACCAGGGCTTTACGTCAGCCCCGATCGCACCAGTAACGGTTGCCATCGCTTACTCTCCTCTCTACACCTCTTCACCGGCCAGGATGTTGAACCTCTTGTTGACGAAGAACTTGAAGTAGACGAACCAGAAGACCAGCATCGCGGCGGAGATGGCGTAGATCATCACGACGATGGATTGGGTCTGAGCCACGAAGACGGCGCCGGTGCGAACGTCGAAGGTCCAGGGGATGGTCTTGGAGGCTCCGTCTACCTTCAGGGTGAGGTTGGCCGTGTACTGCCCCAGCTGGGCGCTGCTCTTGGGGGTGATGTAGGTGAAGGCGATGTACTTGCTCTCGCCCGGCTTCAGCTCCTTCAAGCTCTGCGTGGCCCCTTCCTTGGGAGCCGCGTTGGCACCCTTCTTGAGGCCATAGGTGAACTGGGTGTCCTTCCCCTCCGGGAACTTGAACAGGCCGTCCACCGTGACGGGCTTGGAGCCCAGGTTCTCCAGCTTCACGATCACGTGAGCGTTGGTCGCCTGCCAGACGACGCTGGGAGCGTACACCGTAGCGTCCACGTCGCCCACCTTCACGTCGGTACCGGCGGCAAAGGCAGTGGGGACCATAGCCAGGGACAAGACCAGGGCAATGAGCACCGCGAACAGTCTTCCGCGAGACATGGCATCTCCTTTCTCGATGGAGTAGTGCGATACCCGTTGGATAACCCGAACAATGCCCTCTACCTCTTGCTGGCCACCTCCTTTCGCGCGAACCCAAGCTGTGTTTCAGCTAGACCGACGAAAGCCAAGAGTGCAACGAGGATCCACCGATGTCCGCGTAATTATTTGTCAACGGCCTTGTCTGGTCAACATTAACGAAAATATCGGTCTCATTTCCCACCAATATCGCGGCTTTTCTTGACAACAAAAGACCGCCATGATGGCGGCCTTCGCCTGCGTTGTCATCATGCCACTATCGATCAGCACTAAGGAGCCAGGCGAACTCGATCCTTTCCCTCAGCCTTGGCGCGATACAGCGCGGCATCGGCCTCCCGCACCAATGCCTGAGCGTCCACGATCCTCGGGTTGGGGTAGACGGCAACTCCGACACTCGCGCTGAGCCGCTCCAGATTCATGCGCCCAGCGACGGTGCGGACTAGCAACCGAAGGCGTTCTCCCATCTCGACGGCCCCGCGGGCGCCGGTGCCCGGCAGTATGACGGCGAACTCCTCACCACCGTAACGGGCGATCAGGTCGTATTGGCGAGCGCTTCCCGTCAAGGCAGCGGCCACGGTCTCGAGCACCTGGTCCCCGCTCTTGTGTCCAAAGGCGTCGTTGATCGACTTGAAGTCGTCCAGATCTATCATCAGCACGGCCACCGGCTCCCCGCTCCGCCGGCTCCTCTGATACTCCCTGTCCAGCGACTCCTGGAACTGGCGATAGTTGGCGAGACCTGTCAGTTCGTCGGTGGTTGCCAGCCTCTGCATCTCCTGATAGAGCCGAGCGTTGTCCAGCACCACGTACGCCGCGTTGGCCAGCATGCCCACGATCTGAAGGGACTCCAGGGAGGCCAGGACCCGCTCGCTGCCCCACAGGCCGAAGATGCCCGTCTCGTGCTCCCGAGATCCCAGGGGAACCGTATGGCAGAGGCCGGGCAACGGATCCCCCTTCTCCCCGGAGATCACACGAACCCCGGGAGCAACGACGGTCCGCCGCTTCAGGCTTCGCCTGTCCGGTGCCGGCCCACCCCTCTCCGAGAGCAGAGACAGCAACTGCTCCTCGCAGGCTCCAAGGGTGGAGGTCGACATGGTAGAACGGACCATCCAGATCATCTCGCCTGCGCGCGACCTGTCTGCCGGCACCAGCATGCAGGCCAGACGGAAGTCGAACAGCCTACCGAAGAGGGCCATGATCTCTCTGGTGGTTCGCTCCAGGTCCGGTGCCGACCAGGCCAGCTTGCTGACCTCTCCGAGGATAGTGGCCTCGTACAGCTTTCGGTCCAGGATTTCGTTCAGCCGGCTCAGCAGATCCACGGCGCTGGCGGTATGCCCGACGATCTGCTGCGGGTTCGCCAGGGACGATGCATCTCTTCCGGCCAGTACCGTCTCCACCGCCTCGAGCACCATCTTGAGGGGCTGCTCCTTGGTCACGTAGGCGTCGGCCCCGGTCTGAAGACCCCAGTACTGGTCGGCCGGCAGGTCTTTTGAGGTGAGCATCACCACCGGTATGTGGCTGGTCTGGTCGTCCAGCTTCAGCATCCGACACACCTGGTAGCCGTTCATGCGGGGCATCACCACGTCCAGAAGAACGACGTCAGGGCTCACCCTGTAGGCAGCCTCCATAGCCTCTAACCCATCTCGGGCAGCGATCACCTCGTAACAGTTGCTCTCCAGCAGATCCTTCACCAGGGCCAGAGAGGTTTGGCTATCGTCGGCCACCAGCACCTTCGCCTTCGCCATACCTTCCTCCAGCTTCACCCCCGTCCCAACTCCTCCAGCCGTCTCCGGCACACCCTGGCCAGGAAATCGGCGGAGAACTCCTCTATCAACTCATCCTTGGGAAAGCGCTCCAACAGTCGAAGAGCGCCGCGATACTCTCGGGCCGCCGCGTCCCTCTCCCCGCCATCAGCATGCACACCACCTAGATGGAAGTGGGCCAGGGCCGAGCGGTGTCCCACCGGGTTCAGGTAGATGACCCGGGCCAGGGAATCGGCAGAGCCTGGGATGTCGCCTGCCCGCAGCAGCAGGACACCCATCAAGTAGTGCCCTTCCTCCAGAAGGGGGTCCGCCTCCAGCACCCTGCGACAGTGCCTTAGAGCCGGCCCCACCTCCTCACGATCGGCTCTGAGCTTCGCCGCCAGCAGGTGGGCTTCGGGGTTGCCGGGATCCGCCGACAGCAGACCTTCCACCACCAGCAGCGCCTCCTCGAAGCGTCTGGCCTCGTACAGGGCTATCGCTTCCTCCAAAGTGCCCACCCTCCTGGAGGGCCCGGAGGGCGGGGTTCCGCCCCTGGAGCGACGGGAGGTCGATCTCAGGGGGACGGCCACCTCGACCGTGCCCCCTGCCCTGCCCGGCCGGGCCGCCGCCCCTTTCTCGGCAGCGGCTTCCCCCAACCCCAAGGGCTTCTGATAGACGAAGCTGCCGTCCATCTCCCTCAGTACGAAGTCGCTGGAGGTCTGCCACAGGGTTTCCGAATAGCCCAGGAAGAGGTACCCCCCCTCCACCAGGGCCTCGTAGAAGTTGCGGATCACCCGGCGCGTGGATTCGACCTTGAAGTAGATGGTGACGTTTTCGCAGAAAACGACGTCGAAGGGGCTCAGCGCCGCCAGCGGGAACGGCTCCTTCACCAGGTTCAGATACTCGAAGCGCACCAATTTCCTGGCACCGTCGGCGACCCTGTAGCCGCCCTCGCAGGGCTGGAAGTAGCGGTCCAGCAAGCGGGGGTCGACGTTTCTGACGGCGCGGCTCGGATAGAGGCCGCTCCGACCCTGCTCCAGCGCCCGCTGGCTGATGTCGGTGGCCAGCACCTCGATCCGCCAGCCGTCGAAGTCGGGCACCGCTTCCATCAGACTGATCGCGATGGAGTAGGCTTCCTGCCCGGTGGAGCAACCGGCACTCCAGACCCTGATGGTGCGGGTAGCCGACTTCGTCTCCAACAGCTCTGGAACGACCCTGCGCGTCAGGAGATCGAAATGCCCTCGATTCCTGAAGAAGGCCGTCTCGTGAACGGTCAACAGCTCTATCAGCCGCCCCAACTCCTGGGAACCATTGGACGAGCGCAGCAACTCGTAATACTCACCGAAGCTGGAACTCCCTGCGGCGGCCACCCGCTCGCACACTGCCGCCCGCAAAGGGGTCCAGTCCCTGTCTTCGAAACGAAGCCCGCTCGTCTGCGCAATCAGCTCCTGAAACAGGAGATACTCCCCCCTGGTCAGGTTGCTGCCGGGTCCGTTGTGTAGAGAACAGGAACTCAACGCCAACTCCTGGTCACCCGATGAGCGACTCGATGGTATCCAGCAGCGTAGCCTGGTCGAAGGAGCCTTTGCCCACGTAGGCTTGAGCCCCCATCTCCATGCCGCGCCGCCGATCCTCGTCGCTTTCCCTGGCACTGATTATCACCACCGGCAGATTGCCCAATCGAGGGTCCTCCCGAATGGCCGCGGTCAGCTGCAGCCCGTCCAGTCGGGGCATCTCCACGTCGGCCACCACCAGCGCGAACTCTCGAGACCTCAGCCTGTCGAGGGCGTCCAGGCCATCCACGGCGGTCTCCACCTCGTAGCCCGCCGCCGCGAGGATCCCCCGCTCCAACTCCCTGCTGACGGCCGCGTCATCTACCACCAGCACTCTCTTCGCTTTCACTCGCGACCCACCCACCGATGGTGCAGCCTCCGGCGATTGCGCTCCTCGGACCGCATCGACCAGGGCGATGGCGGAGAGCAGCAGCGCCACCCGTCCGTCCCCCAGGATGATGCCTCCCGATACGTTGGGCACGCGACGGAGCAGCGTGCCCAACGGCTTCACGATCACGTTCTCATCCCCGATCACCCGATCCACCACGAAGGCCATCGGTCTCTCCGGGGGCCCCAACAGCAAGGCCGGCCACCTGGTAACTCCGTTCGGGAGGCCGGATTCCACGCCAAGTATCCGATGGGTCCACACCAGGGGCACGGTTCGCCCCGTCATGTCCACAGCTTGGCGAGCCTGCAGGGTGCGCACCGCCCTGGCAGGGACCTCCGCGATCCCTTGGGTGGAAGCACAGGGGATCCCATAGATCGAGCGCCCAACCTCCACCAGCAGTACGTGGGTGAAAGCCAGGGTGATGGGCATCTCCAGCGTGATCTTGGTTCCCTCACCCAGGCGGCTCTCCAGGGAGACCCTTCCCTTAAGGGCGTCGATCTCTGCCTTGACTGCGTCCAGTCCCACCCCCCGTCCCGACCTGTCGCTCACCACGCTGCTGGTGGTAAAACCAGGGAGAAACAGCAGCCGCACGCATTCCGCCTCCCGCAGCGCCTCCGCTTCGGCGACACCGAGCATGCCCTTCTCCACAGCGGCCTGCCGCACCGCCCGGGAGTCCACGCCGGCGCCGTCGTCCTCGACCTCGATGATGGCCTGCTCTCCACGGCTGTAGGCGCAGATCCGTATTCGCCCCGCCCTCGGCTTTCCCGCTGCGACGCGATCCGCGGGAGACTCGATCCCGTGGTGGACTGCGTTGCTCACCAGGTGCAGGATTGGGTTCCTCACCCGCTCCAACACCTCGCGGTCGATCTCGGTGTCTTCCCCCTCGATGAGGATCTCGACTTCCTTGTCCTCCTCCCTGGCCAGGTCTCGGGCGGCTCTTGGCAGGGCGGAGAGGATCGATCGCGTCGGAAGCATCCGCAGGGTGGAAACCTGATAGTGCAGCTCCCGCACGACCTCCGCCTGCTGGGCGAAAAGGCGGCGGTACCGCTTGGCCGCCCTGGAGGCGCTCTCCGACAGTCGTTGAGCCTGCTCGCCCAGCCCCCTCAAACCGGCGCCCTGGGCGGCCACCCTGGCGGCATCGAGCATCTCCACCCACCGGGCAAGATCGTCTGTCCACTGCTTCCGGCCCGCGTCCAGCACCATCAGCTCGCCGGCCAGGTTGAGAATGGTGTCGATCCTCCTCACTTCGACGCGCACCGTCTCGCGCGCAGGCTCTCCCGCCCGCTCCGCGGCAGGCCGCTGTCCCGAGGGTTCATGGGGCTGGGGCGCAGCCCCGTCTTCGCCCCCAACACCCCGAAGGTCCGCGAGCCACTTAAGGACCGCCTGAACGTCCGGCCGCTCGGCGCCCGCCTCCGGCGGCTTCTTGACCAACTCCCGCAGCAGATCCACCGCCGTGAGCATCGCATCCAACAGGGGCGGGCTCGACCTCAGCCTGCCCGAGCGCAGCTCGTCCAGGACATCCTCCATGGCGTGAGACAGGTCCGCCATCTCCCCGAACCCCATCATCCGGGCCGAGCCCTTGATGGTGTGGACGCGGCGAAACACCTCAGTCACCGAGGAGGCAACTCCGGGGTGGCTCTCCAGGGAGAGAAGACCCTGGGTCAGGGCCTGGAGATGCTCCAGCATCTCCTCCCGAAAAGCCCCTATGTAGGCGGATCGATCGATGCCCATGGACACGGCCTACTCCGGCTCCTCGTGGGTGGCCCCGGGATTCCCCACTCGAGCGGCAGCGGCCATCAGTTCCGCGACCCCCTGTTGCCCGAGCAGTCGAACGGGATCCACAATCAAGAGGAGGCTCTCCACCAGCGCGGCGGACTCGAGACCCTCCAACGGCACCACCTTCCTAACCAGCGGCGGCAAAGCTACGACGGAGGTCGCCGGGACCTCTACCAGGTCCAGAGCCTCGTCCACCAGCAGGCAGAGAAGGCCCTCCCCCGAGCGAACCAACACGCCGTGGCCGCACACACTCGATTCCCCCGATCGGAGGCCCAGCCGAGGCCCCAACTTGGCGGCCGGGATGAGGGCACCCTCCCTCCACATCAATCCTTCCAGCTCCGGCAGGCCCAGGGGAACGATCTCGCCCGGCTCCACCACCCCCCGGACAAGCCCCGAGGGGAAGCCGAGCCGATAGCGGCCGCACTGGACCAGCAGCAGCCGGATGGTGCCCGAGGCCGCCGCCCTACGCCCCTCCTGGGCTCCCAAGACCGCGGGTTCCCGCTCCATGGCAGCCCTCACCCCCCCAGAAGGGTATCCACGAGGGCAGCCAGATCGACCACCCCTATTAGCCGGTCGCGGACCCGTACGTGCCCCTGGATCAACTCTGCCTGAGGCCCTTCTGCCGTGAGGAGATGAGGCTCCAGGCTCGTCCGAGACAGTTCGTACATCTCATCCACGGTGTCGGCCAGCAGGGCCGCCTGGTTGCCGTCCCACTGAAAGAGGATCAGCAGTCCGCCGCCCTTTCTTCCTCGGGACTCGACCCCCAGAAGGGAGCGAGGGTCGATGGCCGGCAGGATCGCCCCGTGCAGATTGAAGACGCCGGCAAGCCACTCCGGTGCCCCAGGCACAGGGGTGATCTCCATCTCCGGCTCGATGCCCCGAACGTGGCGGATCTCCAGGGCGTACCACTCGTTGTCCAGGCTGAAGGCAATCAGACTCAGGAGTTCCGGGGATGGGGCCGCTGCGGGGCCGCTGCCTTCGGGCACGCCCTCGAAGGTTGAGCCGCCTTCTTCTACTTCGGAGGAAGGGTCGCCGGGCGACTGAGGCACGCTGGTCCTCCAAAGATGGAGATTGAGGGGATAACGGCGGCCATTATACACACCTCATCTACAAGCGAGTAGTGGTTGGTGCGACACCATCCCGCTGCGACGTCCTAAGACGGGGAGCGAAGCTCGAAGTACCACCGAGCAGGGCCATTACGGCCTGACCCTGTCTAGCGGCGTAGCCTGCCAGTAGACCGAATAGATCGACACTACATCCCTCTTCGCCGTCACCCCTCGTTCCTTCAGCAGGTCGACGAAAGCTCTCTCTTCTCGAGAGCCCTCGACAAACACGAAGGCCGGATTGGCCGCGATAGAGACCTGATAGGCATAGGGGATGTACCGGTTGAATCCGCCCGACAGCACCGAGGGGAGCACCCGCTCCTTCGACTCGAAGGCCAGGGGATAGCCGATCCAGTAGTCGGTGTACACCCGGTCCAGCCCTCGGGACAGGAGGAACTCGGACAGCTCGGCTCGGTTCGCCACCCTGCTGCCCACGGCCGTATCGGGCAGATTCAACACGGGATCGAGGGTGGCAACGCTGTAAAGGTTCAGAGCGAGGAGGGCTACTGCCAGGGAGGGAGCCCACCACCGCCCGACCCGCCGGGTTCGCAGGATGGCCAGGGCCAACAGGGGGACCGCCGAGTAGAGGGGGAGCAGGTAGCGAGGCTCCGTCACCAACTCCCTGAACTTGCTGACGATGAAGACCGCCGGCACCACCACCAGCAGCAACACCAGGAGGTTCTGCCCGTCGCCGGCCCGAGCCCCCCCCCGCAGCAGGTCCGGCAGCCTCCTGGCCCCCAGCAGAGCGACCAGGAGGAAGACGACCGCCACCGTCAGCGCCACCGGCAGCTGCCCCGCCGGACTAGCCCAGAAAGAAGGCCAGAAGAGCCGCTGGGAGCTGCTGGCCTGAGCGAGTCCTGCCAGGATTGGAAGGCTCACCCGGCCGAACTGCCGCAGGTACGGAGGTGCCTCCGTCAGGGACCAGGAGCCACCAAACATGGCGTCGGCGGTCGCAAACCCATGGCTCAGATTGTATTCCAGCAGCGGGTAGGCCCCTGCCAGGCAGCCAACCGCGGCGGCCGGCAGCCACGGCCCAAGCACCACGCGCCGGAGGGTCAGGGCCAGGTAGACTGCCAGGGGCACGAGGTAGACTCCGATCAGCAGGTTGGTCCAGAGCCCCACGCCCGACAGAAGCCCCAAGAGGGCAGCTTCCCAGAGGAGGACCGATCTTCTCTTTCCGATTCTCAATGCCAGCAGGATCAGCAGCTGGCCCAGGGCCAGGATCTCGATGTAGCCGCCGCGAGCCTTGAGGCTCCACAGCGCGAGGAAGGCGGGGGGGACCGCCACGTACGCCGCCGAAAGGACCGCCGCGGCCAGCCCGCCGATTCGGTACCCAGTGGCGAAGACCAGCGAGGTGAACAGCAGCGCCGCAGCGAGGGGCACCAGCCTCAAGGCTAACGTAGAGCTACCCAGGAGGGCAAAGACACCCGCCGCCAGATAGGCCTCCAGGCTCCCCATATAGGGCTGCATGTAGTAGAAGAGCGGCCGCTCCCCCTGCAGGATGTGACGGGCCATGAGGCCCACAATCGCCTCGTCCCCTTCCAGCTCGGTCTGTGGGCCCGCCAGGAGGTAGAGTCGGAGCGCCAGCGCCGCCAGCAAGACGGCGCTGAGCGCGAGGAGAGTGACGACGCGGGTGTGGGGAGAGTTCTTGCCCACCCTCAAGACCAGCCGGCGCAGGATGGGCACCATGATAAGGCCGGCGGCCGGCAATGGGCAACCGTAGTAAGGATCGCGATGATGTAGGGTGCTACCGGATCCCAACCACGGTGATCAGCAACACGCTCAGGGAGGCAACCACCGCCGCCGTGAAGAGACCAAGGTAGAAGGGGCGGAGCCCCGTCTTCCGCATCTGGCTCAGGTTGGTGCCCAGTCCCACGCCGGACAGCGCCATCAGGATCAAGAAGCTGGAAAGGTTGTTGACCTGGGCCACCACCGGCTTGGGGAAGACCTCAATGGTGTTCAGCAGCGCCATGCCGACGAAGCCCAAGACGAAGTAGGGGAAGATCTTGGTCAGCTTGAGCTGCTTGGCCGCGAGACCCGAGGTGGATACCGACCTGGCGGAGGCGCGAGCCCACAGGATGCCTATCAGCACGATCACCGGCGCCATCAGGGCGTTGCGGGTGAGCTTGACCACGGTGGCAACCTCACCGGCGGCGTTGCTGAAGGCGAAGCCCGTCGCCACCACCTGTGAGGTGTCGTTCACCGCGGTGCCCGCCCAGGTACCGAAGAAGGAATCGCTCATGTGAGCCGCCAGACCTATAGCCGGGTAGAGGAAAACGGCCAGGGTGCCGAAGAGGGTGATGGTTGCCACGGCGAAGCTCACCTCTTCGTCCTTGGCTTCCAACACGGGGGCGGTAGCGACGATGGCCGAGTTCCCGCAGATGGCCGTCCCCACCCCTATCAGAAGCGCCAGCCGGTTCGGCAGCTTGAACAGCCGGCCGCCCAGGTAGGCCAGCAGAAGCGCCGCCGACATGCAGGCGATGATGATCGCGAGGGATTGCGCGCCGATGCGCAGGACGTCGAAGAAGCTGAGCCGGATACCCAGCAGGATGATAGCCAGCCTCAGCAGCTTCTGCAGGGAGAACTTGATGCCGGGCTGGAATTGGGAGGGGACGTTGATGGTGTTCTTGATGAGGAGGCCCAACAGTATGGCTACGATGACGCCGTTGATGGCTGGGGGAAGAAATCCCGCCGAGAAGTTGGAGACCGTGGCTATCGCCAACACCAGCACCAATCCCGGGAACAGGGACACGTACTGCTGCATCTGTGGCACACTCCGTCTTTCTAGATTCTGCTTCTAGCTGCGCCCGATCGCGATGGCCCGGTCGTGACCCACCGCCTCCTCGCATTGCTGCTAACCACGAGCTAGCCTATAATCCCCCCAATCTCTCCCGCCGGCCTGGAGTACAGCTACTTGCTAGATCTGAGTCCAACCTCGGCAACCATTATCATGGTTGTCTCCTGGATTGCCGGCGTAGCCAAGGTCGCTTTCGGCATAGGAGCGGGAGTCTTCCTCACCCCCGTCCTCGCCCTGGTCCTGCCCCCGAAGGTCGCCGTAGCGCTGATGGCCCCCATGATGGTGATCACCGACTTCGTGGCCCTCCGCCACCACTGGGGTAAGTGGGACTCCCGCCACATCCTGGTGTTGCTGCCCACCGCCGTCGTCGGTGTGGTGCTGGGCACCCTATTCCTGGCGTGGGCCCCTGCTGCGCTGGTGCGCAAGGCCATAGGCCTGATCGCCCTGCTCTTCGTGAGTCTCCAGATCTACCGGTGGCGGAGGCCCGACGGCCGGGCCTCCGCTCCCATGCCCGCCTGGGCGGGGTGGATCGTCGGCTTCATCTCCGGCATCACCACCTCCATCGCCCACGCGGGCGGGATCGTCATGTCGGTCTATCTGCTGAGCGTCGGCCTCACCAAGGAGGTGTTCATCGCCTCGATAGTCGGCGCCTTCTCCATCACCGACCTGCTGAAGCTTTCCCTCTACTGGCAGGTCGGAGTGCTCACCACGACCATCCTCCTGACGGGGATCGCCTTGACTCCGATCATGCTGCTCGGAGGTCGCATGGGCGCATCCCTCAACCGCAGGCTCTCCGTGCAGCAGTTCACAGCAGCCTTGACGGTGCTGGTGGCGATCAGCGGGATCCTGCTGCTCACGCCGTGATGGAAACCAACCGCTGTGGTCTTGACGTGTAGGTGCCGCATGACGCTGCGCTCGCTCGCGTCACGCCCTGCTGGCCCACCGCTGGGGCGGACAGAGACGTCCGCCCCTACAGCATCACAATCACCGTGTCGGAGTAGTAGGAGAGTCAGTGTCCGGTCCAGAGAGGTGGGGTTGTCGGGATCTCGCTCTCCGGTCACCGCTCGGGGCCGCGCCAGATGGAGCCATGTCAAGAGCCCATTCCCGCGCGGCCCCTTGTCACCGATCAGGCACTGGGATACAGTCTGGTCAGAACGAACTCGCGGTGGCCCAGCACCTCCGCCGCCGTCAGGCGACCGTTGCACGTGCGGAGCATCATCTCCAGCAGGCGATCTCCCATCTGGTCCAGGTTGACCTCTCGCTGGAGCAGCCCCGAGCAATCCAGATCGATGTGCTCGCTCATGGTGCGGACCGTCCGCGGGTTGGCGCTCAGCTTGATCACCGGAAGGATCGGATTACCTATCACGTTGCCCTGGCCCGTGGGGAAGAAGTGGACCACGAACCCTGCGGCAGCGCACAGGGTGACCATCTCGGCAGCGGCCGAACTGGAGTCCATGAACCACAGCCCCTTGCCGGTCGGGGCCTGGGCGGGCTCCAGCACCCCCACGATCTTGGCCCTCTTGCCGATCTTCTGCATGTTGCCCAGGGCCTTCTCTTCGATGGTGGTGAGTCCACCGGCGATGTTCCCTTTTGTGGGCTGGGAGTCGACAAGATCGTCCACCTTCTCCCTCAGGATCAGGTCATTGTACCGGTTCCACATCGCCATGAACTTCTCAGCGCCCTCGGGAGTGGCAAAACGGTCTCGGACCAGGTTCTCCGCGCCCGTCAACTCCGTGGTTTCCCCAAAGACCAGGGTTGCTCCCACGTCATTCAGCTTGTCGAAGGCGTTGCCCACGGTGGGGTTGGATCCACTACCGGAGGTGGTATCCGACTCTCCGCACTTGGCGGAGACCCAGAGATCCTCCACGGAGCACTCAACCTTTTGAAGCGCGGAGGCGAAGTGCACGAACTCCTTGGCTGCCCGGGACGCTGCGGCAATGGTGTTGTAGTCCCCGTTCAGCTCGATGCTGAAGCCCTTGACGGGCTTCCCGGTGGCCGCGATCCCGTCCACCACCTTCTTCGTCCATTCAGCCTCGATCCCTATCACCACCACCGCCGCCACATTGGGGTTGGCCCCGGTCCCGATGATGGTTCGGAAGAACAGATCGAGGTCCCGCCCGAATTGGAGCCGACCGTATGGATGAGGCAGGGCCATGGTCCCCTTAACGTTGTTCGCCACGGCCTCGCACGCCGCGTTGGAGATGTCGTCCACCGGCAAGATGATCACGTGGTTCCGGATGCCCACGCGCGCGTTCTCTCTTCTGTAGCCGAGGAAAGTGGAACCTACCATGTCCCTACCACCTCTTCGTCTTGATGTTGTGAACGTGGGCATGCTCGCCGGCCTTGATGGGCGCCACAGCCCTGCCGATGTCATGACCGTACTTGATGACAGTAGCTCCCTCGGGAATGTGCTTCAGGGCGAGCTTGTGCCCGATGGGGATGTCACCGAGCACCTTCATGTTGGTCATCTTGTCCTGATCCATGATCCACCCGGTCAGTTGGTCCCCGGCCTTGATCCCCTCGACTACCGCGACCCCAACGGAATCGTTCTCGTCGTGCACGATGAAGTGAACCATCCTTCGCCTCCATAATTAATGATAGACTTGGCCAAGAGCCGCCTAGATCAAGGTCTCATCACCTCCACCACGTACTTGCACCGGTGCCCCGGCACCAGCATCTTTCGAAACTCCAGCGGCTGCCTACCGCGAGTGTAGGCAATCCTCTCCACCAGCAGCCCCAGCGCCCCCTTCTTGACTCGAAGGACGCCCGCCTCGTAGTCGTCCAGCAGCACCGGCTCCACCCACTTCTCCTGCTCCACCATCCTGATCCCGTACTTCTCCGAGAGGACGTCGTGCAGGAGGTTCTTCTCCAGCTCCTCATGCACCAGGCCGGGGCAGAGCTGGTAGGGGATGAGGCACACGTCCAGCAGCACCGGCTCGCCGTTCACCAGCCGGAGCCGCTCGATCCGGATCACCTTCTCCTCGGGGCCGATCCTGAGCATCTGCGCCTGCCGAGGGGTGGTGGAGGTCACGTCGAGGGCGAGGATCTTGATGGTCGGGACCAGCCCGCGAGCCAGGGTGCTCCCGGTGAAGGTGTAGAACTCCAGGAGGCTCTGGACCAGCTTGGGTTGGGCCACGAAGGTGCCCTTCCCCTGCCGCCGCTCCACCAGCCCCATCCGCTCCAGGTCGTTGAGCGCCTGAGTGGTGGTGGCCCGGCTGACGTTGAAGGCGAGGCACAGCTCCCGCTCGGGAGGAATCCGCTGTCCGGGCTGCCACTCGCCCGACTCGATCTTGTCGCGCAGCAGCTCTTTCAGCTGGTGGTAGAGGGGGGCATGGCCCTCCCCCGCCGACAGGATCACCCTCCCCAACTCCCCAAGGGGGGTTGCCTGCGACGCCGGGCTGTCGACCATGCTCGGAGGTGCGCCGTTGTCGGCCATGAGAGACGTCCCGAACAGAAGGGTGGGCATCGCGAGTGGAAAAGCTGAGACAGACAACAGGGCCGGCCCCTCAGCAAACGAGGCCGGCCCTATTATGTACGGTCATCATGTCAACTTGCAAGAGGCGACTTTGGACGAAGAAAGGCTGAGGGCTGGTTCCCCTCAGCTCGCCTTCTCGGACTTCAGGCCGTCTATGAACTCCGAAGCCTCCCGCTTGGTCAAGTGGAGGGGAAGCCGCCCGTACTGGGACTGGCACCGCTCCTCCAGCTCCTCCTCGCTGATGTGGAGGTCCCGGGTGGCCGTCAGGTAGATCAGCTTCAGCTGTGCCGGAGTGGCCAGGGAGCTGCTGGTCTGGGGCAACGGAGTGGGACGAGCGGGCTGCGCCCCATTCGAGGCTGCAGCCGGCTGCTCCACCGGAGAGTCCACCACGTGGGCGTTGCCCGCGGAACCCGCCGCGAAGTCGAAGTCCTCACAGAACTGGGTCCCGTACCCCAGGGCCGCCAAAGCCCTGCCCAGCGCCTTGGTTTCCGCCTTCTCGATGTAATCGAAGAAGTCCTGCCGGGTCTCCGAGCCCCAGCCGGTAGCCTCACCACCGCCCGGAATGGCCACGTGGGCCTTGAAGAGGGCGAAGCCGTCCTCCAGCCTGGCCATCTCGGTGTGCATCACCGCGTCCGGGTGCTCCGTCCGCAGCCAGAGCAGCCGCCACTTCACCTCCAGGTAGTCCTTGCCCCCCAGCTTCCGGAGATACCTGCTGGGTTCGAAGGGCCGGTCCCCCCTTCTCTCCGACCTGCCGGCGGCAACCGCCTCCGCCTTGCCCTCGGTGCCCTCGGGCGCCCTCTCCGTCCTCGCCGATTCGCTGCTCATGCTAAACGTCCTCCCTCGTGCTAAACCATGCATCGGCGAACGGAAGCTTCTGCCGGCGGGACCGGCCTCCCACCGAGGCCCCCTGACCCCCGCCTGCAGAACATTCGTTCTAGGCGCCATTATAGAGACTTCACACGTTCTGTCAAGCCCTTTTGCTGGCGACCCAGGGCCTTTTTGTTTTCCGGTGCCAAACCCACAAAGTGCAGCGTCAAGGCCACGGCCGTGTCATTCTGAGCGCAGCGAAGAATCTCTGCACATGTGCGTGGAGACCCTTCGCTGCGCTCAGGGTGACAACTAAAAGACCCTGCCCGGCGACCGGGCGCATCCCCGCCCGCGCACAAGCCCTTCAGCCCCCTCGTTGCCCGTAGCAGACGACACTGGTACACTGATCGGGGCAAGAAGATGTACGTCCCTCCGATCCTCCCCCGCGGAGGATCGGATGCACCAACCCCAACCGGACCGTATCATCAGCTTCGTCTGGCACACTGCGGACGAAGTCCTCCTCCAGCCGAAATCGGTCGACGGCCGGAGAAGCTCGTCGAGCAGGAATCACTCTTCGCTCTTCGGTGGGGAATCCCGTAGACGGAGGAAGAGAGGCCCATGAGATTCGAGGCCACGGAGAGAGACCAGGCGAGGGAACTGCTACGGCGAGCGCTCGCCAATGCCGCGGCGGAGTTCCGGGCGGGCCAGTGGGAGGCCATTGACGCGCTGGTGAACCATCACAAGAGGCTGCTGGTGGTGCAGCGCACCGGCTGGGGGAAGAGCTCGGTCTACTTTATCGCAACCCGCCTCCTACGCGACCGGGGGAGGGGGCCCACTTTGATCGTCTCCCCGCTGCTGGCGCTGATGCGCAACCAGATCGAAGCCGCCGAACGCCTCGGGCTCGGAGCGTTGACCATCAACTCCGCAAATCGAGAAGACTGGCCACCTCTCATCCAGAGGGTGCTGGACAACGAAGCCGATGCCGTGCTGATCTCGCCGGAGCGGCTTGCGAATGACCAGTTCGTGGAGGAGGTGCTTCTCCCCATCGCCAACACCCTGGGCCTACTGGTCGTGGACGAGGTCCACTGCATCTCGGACTGGGGGCACGACTTCCGCCCGGACTACCGACGGCTGGTGAACGTGCTGCGTTCCATGCCGGTGAACGTGCCGGTGCTTGGGACCACGGCGACGGCCAACGACCGGGTGGTAAGAGACGTTTGTACCCAGCTCGGCGATATCGACGTGCAACGGGGACCGCTGATTCGCGAGAGCCTGGTGTTGCAGACCCTGCGCCTCCCCGATCAGGCGGCCCGCCTGGCCTGGCTGGCCGAGCAGCTGCCGAGCCTGCCGGGAACCGGCATCGTCTACACCCTCACCAAGCGCGATGCCGATCAGGTAGCCGACTGGTTGAACCAAAAGGGCATCAGCGCGTCCGCCTACTACTCCGGCGTCACAGCGGAAGGCTTCGAGACTACCGATTCCTACCGTCAGCATCTCGAATCGCAGCTTCTCGGCAATCGCATCAAGGCGCTGGTGGCCACGACGGCCCTCGGGATGGGCTATGACAAGCCGGACCTGGGGTTTGTCGTCCACTACCAGGCCCCTGGTTCCATCATCGCCTACTACCAGCAGGTGGGACGCGCCGGGCGCGCCATTGATCGGGCGGTGGGGGTGCTGCTAGCGGGTCGGGAGGATGGAGAGATCCAGGAGTACTTCCGGACCAGCGCCTTTCCCGACGAGCGTCACGTCGAAACCATACTGGCTGAACTGGCCGAGACCGACGGGCTGAGCGAGCGCGAGTTGGAGGGAGTCGTCAATCTGCGCCTGGGCCAGATCCAGAAGGTATTGAAGTATCTGTCGGTCGAAAACCCGGCTCCGGTCATAAAGACCGGCTCACGATGGGTGAGAACCCCGGTAGAATATCGTATGGATCACGAGCGCATCCAGCGCCTTACTCAACAGCGGGAGCTGGAGTGGAGAGAGGTCCAGCAGTATGTCGACTACAGGGGCTGCCTGATGGCGTTTCTGGCGGTGGCCCTGGACGGCGCAACTACCCAGCCTTGCGGCAAGTGCGCTGGTTGCCTGGGGCGTCCGGTGGTCCCGGCGGACTTCGACCATCGTCTGGCGGCGGAAGCGGCGCTCTACCTGAGGCAGGCCGAGCTGCGCCTGGAATGTAACAAGCAGGTGGCGGGAGGAGCGTTCGAGGGATACGGTTTTCGTGGTAACCTTCCTCAGCCGCTGCGCGCCCAGGTGGGGCGGGTGCTCTCTCGCTGGGGCGACGCCGGTTGGGGACACATGGTGGCCGAGGACAAGCGTGCCGGCCGTTTTCGGGACGAGCTGGTCGACGCGGTCGCGGAGATGGTCAGGGATCGCTGGCAGCCGGAGCCGGCCCCCGCCTGGGTGACATGCGTTCCATCCCGCAGACATCCGGAACTGGTCCCCGATTTCGCACGCCGCCTGGCCGACCGGATGGGGCTGCGCTTTGTAGCTGCCGTTGCCAAGGTGCGCGACAACCAGCCTCAGAAGCTTCAGCAGAATCGCGATCACCAGTGCCGCAACCTCGACGGCGTGTTCGCCGTTGCCGACGACATCCCGCGTGAGCCGGTCCTGTTGGTCGACGACGTGGTAGACTCCGGCTGGACGATGACCGTGGTTGCCGCCCTGCTGCTGCGCTCCAGCAGCGGCCCCGTGTGGCCTCTGGCGCTGGCCAGCACGAGCCCCGGAGACTGAAATGACTATTGGCGTGCAGACCCAGGCGATCCTGTTGATGACGGTCCATTTCGGCAAGCCGGCGAAAGAGGACCCGCGTCCCTTGTCCCCCGCGGAATGGGGACGTTTCGCCCTCTGGCTTAAGGAAAGGGATATCTCGCCGGGTGCCCTGCTGACCGAGGATCCCGCCATGCTCTTGACTGGCTGGGTGGACAGCAGGGTAACGCAGGAGCGCATCCGCTACCTGCTGGGTCGCGCCGCCGGCCTGGGACTGGCCCTGGAAAAGTGGCAGCGCGCCGGGCTTTGGCTTCTGACTCGATCCGATGCCGACTATCCCGCCCGGCTTAAGATGCACCTCAAGACCGACTCTCCTTCAGCTATCTTCGGCTGCGGCAACCGCAACCTCCTAGACCAGGGCGGTATTGCAGTGGTCGGGTCGAGGGACGCCAACCCGGACGATCTGGCCTGTACCACCCTGCTCGGTCAGACGGCAGCACAGCAGGGACTCTCCGTGATCTCAGGTGGTGCCCGCGGCGTCGATGAGACGGCCATGCTTGCGGCGCTAGAGTGCGACGGGACGGCAGTCGGCGTCCTCTCTGACAGTCTCTTGCGACTGGCGACGTCGGCCAAGTATCGCAAGTTCCTCATGGCGAATAACCTTGTCCTGGTCTCTCCCTTCAATCCGGAGGCGGGTTTCGACGTTGGCAATGCCATGGCGCGCAACAAGTACGTATACTGCCTGTCTGACGCGGCGGTGGTCGTTTCATCCACCTTGGGTAAGGGGGGTACCTGGAACGGAGCCGTCGAAGACCTGAAGCATCGCTGGGTCCCCCTCTGGGTCAAGTCACGTCTGGACGGCGAGTCCGGCAATGCCGAACTGGTTCGCAAGGGCGCACGCTGGCTGCCCGAGGGGGAGCTTGACATGGCAGCCCTCTTCTCATCGGACTTCCCAGGGTGGACTGGCCAGATGGAGAGACTGCGCTTTCTATGATCTGTTTCTGCTGCGGTTCCAGGAGCTAGCGACGAAGTCTCCGGTCACGATGGAGGAGCTCCTCGGCCATACGGAAGTCACCAGAGCTCAGCTAAACGACTGGCTCAAGCGGGCACTGCTTGATTCGTTATCGGCCAACGAGCGATCGACCGAAGCAAGCTTCCATCTTTGGGCAGGACCAAAGAGACATCTAAGCAGCTGCTGAAGAAGGAGTTCCCATGATCGAGCAACCCCCTAAGCTCGACCTCCGCTCTGCCGACATCTCCGAGGACAAGCGCCAGGAGCTACTGCGCCTCTTCCCCGAGATCCGCACCGAGGGCGGCCAGATCGACTTCGACCGGCTGAAGCTGGCGCTGGGCGAGGCGGTGGACATCGGCAAGGAGCGCTACGGCATGAGCTGGCCGGGCAAGGCCGACTGCTTCAGGACCATCCGGGCGCCCAGTCTCGGCACCCTGCGCCCCTGCCCCGAGGAAAGCGTCAACTTCGATACCACCCAGAACCTGATCGTCGAGGGCGACAACCTCGAAGTGCTGAAGCTGCTCCAGAAGTCCTACTTGGGCAAGGTCAAGATGATCTACATCGACCCGCCCTACAACACCGGCAACGATTTCATCTACCCCGACAACTACACCGAGTCCCTGCAGACCTATCTGGAGTACACCGGCCAGGTAGATGCTGAGGGCCGCAAGTTCGGCACCAACACCGACACCAACGGCCGCTTCCACTCCAAGTGGCTGAACATGATGTACCCCCGACTGTACCTTGCGAGGAATCTGCTGCGAGAGGATGGCGTTCTGTTCGTCAGCGTCGACGACCGAGAGTGCAGCAATCTGCGACTGCTGTTGAATGAGGTCTTCGGCGAGGACAGCTTTCTCGGTCAACTAGTCTGGCATTCGAAGAAAGGCGGCGGCGGCGATGTGAAGACCGTTGTTGCCGAGCATGAGTACGTTGTCGCCTATTCCCGACTGAATCCCGAGCTCTCTGTCGGAAAGGAACTGGTTGAATCACAGCCGCTGAGCCTACTTGACGACAAGGGTCCGTACCGTAAGGGCAGGGAACTCAACAAGTGGGGAGCCGGGTCGGCCCGGGCTGATCGACCGACGATGTTCTTTCCGATACCTGGCCCGAAAGGGGTGGACGTATACCCAATTCGAAACGACGGCTCCGAGGGCAGATGGCGGCTTGGCAAGCCAGCAATGCTGAAGATCGTGGCCGATGGCAATGCTTTGTTCGAAGCTCGACCTGACGGGACCCACATCGTTTATGAGAAGATCCGATCGGCCGGGCCGCGCAAGAAGTCCTATCGGACGCTCCTCGTCAACGAGGGCACTGCAGCAGAGGGCACCTCGGTGCTTAAAGCCCTATTCGACGGCGCGTCGCCGTATGATTTCCCAAAGCCTCCCAATCTCATCCGCAAGCTTCTCGACATTGCCGGCGTCGAGGGTGACGATGTCGTCCTCGACTTCTTCGCCGGCTCCGGCACCACGGCACATGCGGTGCTCGACCTGAACAAGCAGGACGGCGGCAACCGCAAGTTCATCCTCGTGCAGCTTCCCGAGCCCACCGGCCGCGAGGACTACCCGACCATCGCGGAGATCACCAAGGAGCGGGTCCGCCGCGTCATCAAGAAGCTGAACGACGAGGACGCGGGCAAGCTCGATCTGGACGGCGCCAGCGAGCAGGATCGCGGCTTCCGCGTCTTCAAGCTGGCCGAGTCCAACTTCCTGCCCTGGAACGCCGAGCTGCCCCACGACGCAAAGGCCCTGGAGCGGCAGCTCGAACTGCACGTGGAGCACATCCGTGGGGACCGCACGGCTGAAGATATCCTCTACGAGATCCTGCTCAAGAGCGGCTTCCCCCTCACGACGCCGGTCGAGACCCTGACGCTGGCGGGCAAGACCGTCCACAGCGTCGCGGGCGGCGCGCTCTTCATCTGTCTGGAGCGGGCGCTGACGCTGGAGGTCATCCGCGCCATGGCGGAGAGGAAGCCGGAGCGGGTGGTCTGCCTGGACGAAGGCTTCGCCGGCAAGGATCAGCTCAAGGCCAACGCCGTGCAGCTCTTCAAGACCAGGGGCGTCACCAGCTTCAAGACGGTGTAGGGAGGCGATCGTGAGCGAGAACGTTCGGCCCCGCGAGGGCGAGATCATCCTCTATACCTCCCCGGATGGCGACGCCAGGGTGGAGGTCTTCTTTCAGGACGAGACCTTCTGGCTGACGATCAACCGCATGGCCGAGCTGTTCGGCACCACCAAACAGAACGTGAGCTACCATCTCCAGCAGATTTTCGAGTCTCGGGAATTGAGTCGGGAGGCAACTGTCAAAGAAATCTTGACGGTTCAGGAAGAGGGGGCTCGTGAGGTCTCCCGGAAGCTGGACTACTTCCACCTGGATGCCATCATTGCCGTGGGGTACCGGGTCAACAGCCGTCAGGCCACTCAGTTCCGGATCTGGGCGACACAGACGCTGCGCGAGTTCGTCATCAAGGGCTTCGTCCTGGACGACCGTCGCCTCAAGCAGGGCACACGGTTCGGCAAGGACTACTTCGACGAGCTGCTGGAGCGCATCCGGGAGATTCGGGCCAGCGAGCGCCGCTTCTATCTCAAGATCACCGACACTTACGAGCAGTGCAGCATCGACTACGACAAAGACGCCGAGGTCACGCGGACCTTCTTCAAGACCGTCCAGAACAAGCTGCACTGGGCCGTCACCGGCAAGACCGCGGCGGAGCTGATCGCCGAGCGCTCCGACCCGGCAAGACCCAACATGGGCCTGACCAGCTACGAACAGTTTCGGGTCACCCAGGATCGAGACTACGAGAGCGATTTCGAGCGAGAGGTCAAGCGGCTGAGCGACCGACAGGGCGGGGACGCATGAAGCTGCAGTTCGATCCCAATCAGCCCTTCCAGCTCGACGCGGTGGCCGTGGTGACCGACCTCTTCGAGGGCCAGCCCCAGGGCGCGCCGGAGTACGCGGTCATCGACGTGGGCACCGGCACCGGCCTCTTCGCCGGGCAGGAGCAGACCGAGCTGGGGGCCGGCAACCGGCTGCTGTTGGCGGAGGATAAGCTGCTGGCGAACACGCGTGCGGTCCAGGCACGCAACGACGTCGAACTGGCCGACCCGGCGGCGCCGCTGGAGTCGTGGGAGCTGTTCGACGGCCCGGCCAACCGGGCGCGCCGCTGTCCACACTTCTCAGTGGAGATGGAGACCGGCACCGGCAAGACCTACGTCTACCTGCGCACCACCTTCGAGCTGTCGCGCCGCTACGGCTTCCAGAAGTTCATCGTCGTCGTGCCCAGCGTGGCCATCCGAGAGGGCGTGCTGAAGAACGTCGAGATCACCGCCGAGCACTTTCGGGCGCTCTACAACAACCTGTCCTTCGAGCACTTCGTCTACGACGCGCGGAAGGTCAACCGGCTTCGCCAGTTCGCCATCAGCACCACCCTGCAGATCCTGGTCATCAACATCGACGCCTTCCGCAAGAACTTCACTGGCACCGAGGCGGAGCAGAGGAGCAACGTCATCTACAAGGAGAGCGACAAGCTGTCCGGCCGGCAGCCCATCGAGTTCGTGCAGGCGGCGCGGCCCATCGTCATCATCGACGAGCCCCAGAGCGTCGACTCGACCGAAAAGACCCAGGAGGCGATCAAGGCGCTGAACCCCCTCTGCACCCTGCGCTACTCCGCCACCCACCGCAACCCCTACAACCTGGTTTACCGGCTCGACCCGGTACGCGCCTTCGAGCTGAAGCTGGTCAAGCAGATCGTGGTGGCCAGCGCCGCCGCCGAGGGCGCGGCCAACGACGCCTTCGTCCGCGTGGAGCAGATCGACTACAAGAAGGGCATCAAGGCCAGGCTGCGCATCCACGTGCAGACCGCCGAGGGGCCGAAGGAGAAGGCGGTCACCGTCAAGAACGGCGCCGACCTGTTCGCCCTCTCCAATGAACGGGCCAGCTACGCCCAGGGCTTCTCGGTGGCCGAGATCAACGCCGAGCCCGGCAACGAGTTCATCCGCTTCAACAACGGCCGCACCCTGCGACAGGGCGAGCAGCTGGGCGGCCTGGGGGATGAAGTGTGGCGCGCCCAGATCAAGCACACCGTCAAGCGGCACCTGGACAAGGAGCTGCAGCTGCGTTCCCGTGGCATCAAGGTGCTGAGCCTCTTCTTCGTAGATCGTGTGGGTAACTACCGCGACTACGATGGGGCCGGCCGGCCCATGAAGGGGAAGTTCGCAGCGGCCTTCGAGGTGGAGTTGGCGGCACTGTCGAGTGAAGAGCGCTACCGGGAGCTGGAGTGGCTCAAGCTGCCTGTGCAAAGGCTACATGATGGCTACTTCGCGCAGGACAAGAAGGGGCACTTCAAGGACTCACGAGACGGCCGCGATACGCAGGACGACGAGAGCGTCTACGACAAGATCATGAGGAACAAGGAGCAGCTTCTTTCCCTCGACGAGCCGCTGCGCTTCATCTTCAGCCACTCGGCGCTGCGCGAGGGCTGGGACAACCCTAACGTCTTCCAGATCTGCACCCTCAACGAGACGCGGAGCGCGGTCAAGAAACGGCAGGAGATCGGCCGCGGCCTCCGCCTGCCCGTCGACCGGAACGGCGCGCGGGTGTTCGACGAATCGGTCAACAAGCTCTACGTGATGGCGAACGAGAGCTACGAGGAGTTCGCCAGGGCGCTGCAGACCGAATACGAGGAGGATTGCGGCGTAACCTTCGGCAGGGTCCCTCTGACCGCCCTTGCCAGGCTCACGCGGGTCGTCGACGGTAGGGAGCAGCCCATCGGGCGCGAGGCCGCCGAGGAGATCCACACTTCGCTCGTCGTCCAGGGGATGCTGGACGCCGATGGGCGCATCCAGCCGGCCTTCGATCCCCGGCGTCGGGACTTCAGGCTGGAGCTGCCAGAAGCGCGGCGAGAGTTAGCGCCGGCCGTGATCGACCTGCTTTCGTCCTATCAGATCGAGCGACATATCCGCAGGGATCGAGACGAGGGCGTGAACCGGATGAGGAAGGAGGTCAGCCTCAGCCCCGAGTTCAAGGCGCTCTGGGATCGCATCAAGCCGAAAACCACATATCGGGTGGAGTTCGAGACGGACAAGTTGGTCGATCGCTGTGTGGACGCGATCAAGAGGATGGAGCGGATCGAGAGGCCCCGCGTCCTCGTGAGGGCGGGCCAGCTCGGTGTCGAGAGGGGCGGGGTCACCACGACCGCTGTGAGCGTGGCGGAAGAGCGGGTGGAGTATAGGGATCATCCCGTACCGGACCTGCTGGCCTACCTCCAGAACGAGACCGAGCTCACCCGCTCCACGTTGGCGCGCATCCTCAAGACTTCGGGAAGGCTGGAGGAGTTCTTCAACAACCCTCAGCGCTTCCTCGATGACGTGGCGACGATCCTCAAGCACGAGCTACACCGGTTGCTGGTGGATGGCATCAAGTACGAGCGGATCGCCGGTGAAGGGCCGCAAGTGGAGTGGGAGATGCGTCTCTTCCAGAACGAGGAGATGATCAACTACCTCACCGCGCTGCAGGTGAGCAAGTCGGTCTACGACTACGTGGTCTACGACTCGGAGGTCGAGCGCGAGTTCGCGAGGCGTCTGGACCAGCGCGAGGACATCAAGCTCTTCGTAAAGCTGCCCCGCTGGTTCCAGGTCGATACCCCCGTTGGCAGCTACAATCCCGACTGGGCGATCCTCAAGCAGGACGGACAGGCCCTCTACCTGGTGCGCGAAACCAAGGGGACGCGCGACTTTCTGAAGCTGCGCACCAGCGAAGCGGACAAGGTCCGCTTCGGGCAGAAGCACTTCGAGACGCTGGGCGTGCCTTTCGATGTGGTGGTGACGGCGGATGACGTGTAGCTGGGGGCCTTTGGCGGGGGCGGGTGAAACGCCCACCCCCGCCAAACTGTGGGAGGAGGAGAAAGTCGAAGGTACTCGATCTCGATCCCTTCGACTGCTTCTATCGCAAGAAGCAGACCAGCCGCGACAGCTCCGTCAGGCCGCCGGCCGTAGCTCCTCCGCGGCTTCCGCGGCAGCCTTCTCCTTCTCCTCACTGATCCCCTCCGGCTCCTCCGCTGGCGGTCCCATCGCCTCTTTCGAGCTGGCCGCCACGCTCACCACCACCTCGTCCTGCGCACCCAAAATGGTTACATTTGGACCCGCCGACAGGTCGCTCAAGCGCAAGGTCGAATCCATGGCATCCAGACGGGATAGATCCACGTCCAGGTGGGAAGGAAGGTCCGAGGGGTAGCACTCGACGCTCACCTGGTCCAGCGCCTTCACGATCGCCACGTCGTGGGACTCGGCCACCGGCGCCTGGCCAACGTACCGCAGCGGGACGTGGGTCTTCACCTTCTCCCGCGCGGAAACGCCGTAGAAGTCCACATGGAGCAGCTCGTGCCGGCTCGGGTGCAGCTGATACTGTTTGATCAGCACCGACTGCGGCTTCTCCCGCCCCACCTTCAGGCGGAGCAGAGCGGCGGTCCGCCCGTGGCGAAGGATCTCCTCCATCGCGTCCCGGTCCACCTGCAGAGAGACCGACTCCAGGTGATGGCCGTACAGGGTTGCCGGTACCAGCCCCTTCTGGCGAAGGGTCCGAACTCGCTTGCCTTTGACCATCCGTCTCTCGGCGGCTATCTCAGGCTGGTCATTCATAGCTTCCTCCACCCTCCGCGTCCGGCGAACCACCAGTGCCGGCGCGAAGCAGCAGTCGACAGGATGCAGTGGGGGAGGAGGAGCTACGACACGCCGGCGCTGAGGGTTGAAGGCCGCAGCTCCTTCAGCACCATCTCGTAGCCGACGGTGCCATTTCGCTCGTTGCGGGAGATGGTGTAGGCACAATCCACCCTGGCCCCGGCCCGCGCGAAGTGGTACTTCTCCGTCCCCATGCCGAACCCGATGGCAGAGGATGTGCCACTGTCGTCGACCAGCCACAGCTTCAGGTGATTGCTGCCCACCACCCGGGCGTCTCGCACCTGGACCCGCGAGCTGAAGAAGAGGGGCCGGGGGTTGCCCGTGCCGTAGGGCTCCAGCAGCGTCAAACCCTGGTAGACGGCCGGACCCACCTGGCCCAGCCAGAGGCTCGCTTCCAGGAACAGATCCCGTTGGGGGGGGACCTCCCCCAGCTGCCCGCGGGCCGAGCCCTCCAGCCTGGCCTTCACCACCTCTATCATTGAGGTCGGCAGGGCAAAGCCGCCCGCCTGGGCATGGCCGCCGAAGCGGATCAGAAGATCCGAGCTCTCCGCCAGTGCCCGCACCACGTCGAAGCCGGCCACCCCCCGCCCCGACCCGCGGCTCTCCGTCTCGCCTCTCTCGATCACAAAAGCGGGGCGTTGGAACTCCTCGGCCAGCTTGCTGGCCACCAGCCCCACGATCCCAGCCGGGTAGTCCCCGGCCAGCACGATGGCCGGAGGCAACCCCACCAGCCGGCCCAACTCCTCCCGGGCGCCGCCGATCGCCGTGCTGGTGGCGCTCTGCCTGTCCCGATTGGCCGTCTCCAACTGGGCGGCCATCCGCCCGGCCTCGGACTCCGACAGGCTGGTCAGCAGCTCCAGACTCAGCCGTGCGTCTCCCATCCTGCCGGCGGCGTTCAGCCGGGGCGCCAGCCCGAAGGCAATGACGTCGGTGTCGATGATCCGGCCGTCCAGGCCCGCCACCGAGATCAGGGCTCGCAGCCCCCGCCGGCTGCTGCGATTCAGCTGCTGCAGTCCCAGCCTGACCAGCAGCCGGTTCTCCCCCAGCATCGGCGCCACGTCTGCCACGGTGCCCAGGGCCACCAGCTCCAGCTGCGGCTCCAGCCGCCGCCGGGCCTCCTCCAGGTCCCAAACCCTGGCCAGCAGCGCCTCGGCCAGCTTGAAGGTCACCCCCACTCCGGCCAGATCCTCGCAGGGATAGGAGCACCCCTCCTGTCGGGGATTCAGCACCACGAAGGCGGGCGGGATCCCGTCCGAGATCCGGTGGTGGTCGGTGACGATGACGTCCATCCCCAGCTCGGTGGCCAGCCTGACCTCCCGATCGGCGCCGATGCCGCAGTCGGCAGTGATCAGCAGCCGCACCCCCATCTCTGCCAGCTTCCGCACTGCCTCCGGGTTAAGTCCGTACCCCTCCTTCGCCCTGTGGGGCAGGTAGGTCACCACATGCCCCTGCAGGTAGGGGGACTCCAGCACCTCCGACAGCAGGGCCGCGGCGGTCAGCCCGTCCACGTCGAAGTCGCCGTACACGCCGATCAGCTCCTCCTCGCGCAGGGCGCGGTAGATCCTCTCCACGGCGGAATCCATCCCGCACATGAGAAAGGGGTCGTGGAGTCCGACCAACTCGGGGTGGAGAAACCGCTCCACCTGCAGGCTGCTCAACAGCCCGCGGTTGTACAGCAGCTGGCGCAGCGGATCAGGCCACGCCTGCAGCTCGGGCGCCAGCCCGTCGGTTATCGGATCCGCTATTCGCCAGGCCCACTCCACCATGCCTTTGCCACCTCTCCGCGATGCCACTGGGCGAATTCTACCAGCGAAAGCCCCTGTTGGGCCACCGCCGCGGCCCATATGCGCTCCCTGCCGCGCGCGAACTCCACGGCCACGGCGCCATTTCGGCACCGGAAGGGGCGTCCTGCGAATCGTTCGACCCTGGAGGAGATGGTCTCCCACTCATTGCTTCGGTACGCGCATAACAGGTCACTATTGGCTCTCATTCCCATCCTTACGGGTACATCTCAACTCCGTCACTTTGAGAAGCCATGCAGCGGCATAATCCGGGATTGACGGCCCTTTCGCCCTCATGCTACATTCCAGATGCTTTCCCTAGGGCGATCATCTTCGTGTGGGCGCCTCGGTTGTCGGGCGCCTTTCTTTCGGTTTCCTGTGGATATGGTTGAAGAGTACACACTGCGACTACTGAATAACCTGGCACCCGTCTTCTCCAGGGTTCCGCCCCCCTATTACGTGGGCACCCTCCTGGGGATCATCAACACCTGTCTCTTCTATCTCCGCTTCGGCAAGGGTCTCAAGCTCTTCCTCCCTTACCTGGCCCTGGGGGCCGGCGCCGCCCTGGTTGGCCTTACGGTCGGCCGACAACTGCCCGACTCCGGACCGATGCTGGGGGAGGTGAACGTAGCGGCAACCACCATAGCCACCTGGGCTTTACTCTTCATTGCACGCTCTTTGCGACTGTGATAGCATGGCCCGACAGGAGGGTAAGCGATCATGAGTCCGGAGCCGATATCTATAGCGCGTGACATATCGATCATATTGATGTGTGTCGCGGGGATAGTCGCTCTGTTGATCCTAATCCTCATCGGTTGGAAGGTTTTCCAACTGGTAACCCTCTTCAAAGCCAAGGCCGAAGAGTACAGCGTTCTTGGCAGAGTACTCTTGGAGCGCGCCCAGCAGACGGCCACGACGGCCGGCGATGCAGCAACCACCGTGAAAGGCTCCGCGGACTTCATCAGCGACACCGTCGTGACCCCCGTGGTCGACGTGGTCAGCGCGGTGGCCGGCGCCAGGGGTTTTGTCAGCGCGCTCTTCCGTTTGCCCAATTCGTCCAGAGACGGAGGTCACACATGAAGTCACAAGAGGGTGGAGCAGGGTTTGTCACCGGCTTCCTGCTCGGTGGGCTCGTCGGCGCCGCGGCAGCGTTGCTGCTGACCCCTCGCAGCGGCGAGGAAGCCAGGGATACCCTGGTGGATAGAGGCATCGTGCTGAAGGTCAAGGCCGAGGAGGTCGCGGCCAAGGCGCGCGAAGAGGCCGACGAGATCCTTTCCCGCGGCAAGACGGTGCTGGAGGATCAGCGAGCCCGCCTCAAGGAGGCCGTCGAGGAGGGAAAAGGGGCCGCCGCCGAGAAGAAGGCCGAGCTCCTCGCGAAGTACCGGGTCGCCAAGGCGACGGGGGAGAGCCCCGAGCCCGAGCCCCCTCTCATAGAAGCACTCGCTCCCGAGCCGCCCCAGCCCGAAGAGGAGCCCGAGTCCGGCACCCAGCAGGGCTGAGCGGGCTATCGCGATCAGCGCCGTACGGCGGACGCCAACCACCAAGGCACCGAGAGTAGGAAGACTTAGTGCGTCTTCGTGATTTCGTGCCTTGGTGCGCCGTTCCTCAAGTCCGTGGCGTAGGGCGGGGTCTTGTGCCCCGCCGCCCGGTGCCTGATGTGCGGGCTGGCGGCTTAGGAACGACGCACTTGGGTGGTGCCGGTCCCACGTCAGCGCAAGTCCCCGATCGCCTTTGGAATGACAGGCAGCAGATCGCTGGCCAGCAGCCGATCCGTCCCGCTGCTCGCCAGCAGCTTCTCCGCGGCCGCTCCATGGAGGAAGACCCCCGCCCGGGCGGCTTCCACCGGCGCCGCCCCCTGAGCCATCAGACCGGCGATCAGACCGGTCAGAACGTCCCCCGTCCCGGCGCTGGCCAGGGCGGGATTGGCGAAGGGACTCACCCATCCGCTGCCCTCCGGGCCGGCCACGACGGTGAAGGCCCCCTTCAGGACCACGATCTGCCCCCACCGGCCGGCCGCCTCCAGGGCCACCCCCCATCGATCGCCCTGGATTGCCTCGGTGGGAAGGCCCACCAGCCGCGACATCTCCCCTGGGTGGGGGGTCAACAGGTGACCGGGGCCGATCCTGTCCCACCACTCAGCCTCCTCCGCCAGGGCGTTCAAGCCGTCGGCATCCACCACGGTGGGCACCCGCGCCCTGCTGCGGTTGGCCTCCAGAACGGCCATGACGAGCCTGGACACGCCCGGGCTTCGCCCGAGACCCGGCCCGAGCGCGAGGGCGTTGCAGTCGGCCAGGAGCTCCCCGATGGTCTGGGCGTTGGCTTCGGCCGGCGCCACCTCCTCCGAGTCGAGCAGCGGCAGGTAGGTGGCCTCGGGAAGCCGAGCGGCCAACGCGGTGCGCTGCCATTCGGGCACCGCCAGGGTCACGAGCCCGCAGCCGGCACGGGCCGCGCCCGCTCCCGCCAGGTAGGGGGCGCCGAGGAAGCTGCGGGACCCTGCCACCACCAGGACCCGCCCAAAACTGCCTTTGTGGCCGTTCAGGGGACGTCGCGGCAGCAGCTCGGCCACCTCCCCGGGCGTCAGCAACTCCCAACGAATCGACGCATAGGTAGCGGGCGGCAATCCTATCCCCACGGGCACCAGTGCCCCGACGTACTCGGCGGCGGGGAAGCGAAGCAGCCCCGCCTTGACGCACCCCAGGGAGATGGTGTGGTTGGCCCGGACGGCCAGGGCCCCGACCTCCCCCGAGTCGGCGTCGATCCCGCTCGGCAGGTCCACGGCCACCACCGGCACCCGATGGAGGGTCGCCTCCTCGTTGGCCATGGAGATGATCCCCGCGATCGGCTCTCGCACCGGCCCGCGGATGCCGATCCCCAACAGCCCATCCACCATCAGATCCGCCTCGGATACCCAGCGGCGGAACAGCCGATCGTCCGCCGGGTCCCCGTGGGTCTGGATCTCCGCGCCACCCTCTCGCAGCCGCTGCAGCACGTCCTCCGAGCCCACCTTCGGTGCCAGGTAGGCCCTGATGGCCCACCCCCCCTCTCGCAGCAGGTCGGCGGCTATGAGGGCGTCTCGACCGTTGTTGCCGGGCCCCACCAGGAACAGAGCCGGCCCGAAGCCCCCAGGGAATAGCCGCTCGATCTCCCGGGCCACGGCGGCGGCCGCGTTCTGCTGCAGCAGATCCAGGGAAACCCCGAGCCGCACCGAGGCCGCCTCGACCTCCCTCATCTCCTGGACCGTGACGATCTTCATGGCTGCCATTTCACCTACCCCTGAGCCACTACCACCGCTCCCTGCCGTAGGGGCCGGTGCCCTGCCGGCCCGCCGCCCCCGCCCCGTCCCTGCGCCACATGGCCTACCCTTGCGCCACCACCACTGCGACGGCATGCTGCCGGCTGTGGGAGAGGCTGACCGACCACGATTTCAGGGCCAGCCTCTCGGCCACCTCCCTGGCCCGGCCGTGCAGCAGCAGCCGTGGCTTGCCGCTGGGCTCCCGCCGCACCTCCACCTCCCGCCAACCGAGCCGCACGCCCAGCGCCTTGAAAGCCGCTTCTTTGGCCGCAAAGCGCGCCGCCAGCGACTCCGCCCTCCCCCGGCACTGGGCCACCTCTTCCGGCGTGTACACCCTCTCCAGCAGCCTCTGCCCGAATCGGGCCACCGCATCCTCGATCCGCTCGATCTCTATTATGTCGATCCCGGTCTCGATCACTGGAGACTCCCAACGACCGTCCTACTATCTGGATCCTTTGCCGATTATAGCACCCAAATCCTTATGCTATAATCGCTTGCCATGAAAGAGGTAACCTTCCTGGAGAAACTGGCCGAGAAGCTCCTGGAGGGCGGCTTCGCTCGGGCGCTGAAGCCGAAACTGCAGCCGGTCCAGATAGCCAAGGCTCTGGCCAGGGAGATGGAACGCAGCCAGGTAGTGGGGGCCGAGGGTCCCCTGGTCGCCAACGACTACCTGGCCTACCTTCACCCCGACGATCTGGCGGCCTTCACCGAGTTTCAGACCAGCCTGGAGCGGGAATTCGCCGCCTACCTTCGAGGTTACGCCGCCCGGCACGGTCTACACACCCTGGCCTCCCCCATGGTGAGGCTGCTTCCCGCGGACCCTGTGGGGGTCCGAGGCCGGGTAACGGTGAAAGCATCCCTCCTCGACGTGGAGCCCGAGTCGGCCACGGCCCGGGAGGAAAAGGCCACCACGTGGGAGGGAACCGTCGTCATGCCCGTGGCGCAGCCCGAGAGGGTGCCCGTTCCCGAGCAGGCAGCCGTCTCCTCGCCCGAGCAGCCCCCTGCCCTCCTGGTCGACGAGGAGGGCGAGCGGTTCCACCTCGAGACCGCCAACACCAGCATCGGGAGGGCGGTTGACAACGACATCGTGTTGGAGGCCGTGGGGGTGTCTCGCCATCACGCTCGCATCCTCTGGGAATCGGAACGGTACCTGCTTCTCGACCTCGGGAGCACCAACGGCAGTTTCGTTTCGGGCAAGAGAGTGACCCGCCACCCTCTCTCCGGCGGAGAGCAGCTCTCTTTCGGCGGCGCCCGCTTCACCTTTCAATTCGCAGATCCTCGGGGATAGGGAGGCACCACCCTGGCCGCGGAAACCGTGATCCTGCTGCTCCGCTTCGCAATTCTACTTGTCCTTTACCTCTTCCTCTGGCAGCTGATCTCCGTGATCTGGAAGGATCTGCGCCGCCCCTCGCCCGGCGAGGAGAAGGCTCTCCCGGCGGTCGGGCGGCTGGTCGTCGTCGATAGCGGGAGCAGCTCCTACGAGCCCGGCCACCGCTTCCCTCTCTTCGGCACCACTACCGTGGGCCGGGGCCCCGATAACAGTCTGGTGCTGAGCGACGGCTTCGTCTCCTCCAACCACGCCATTCTCAGCCTTCGCGACGGAGGCTGGTGGCTGTCCGACCTGGGCTCCCGCAACGGCAGCTGGGTCAACGGCGAGAAGATCGCTGGGGAGGTCCAGCTCCACCCGGGCGACGTCGTCGCCATCGGGCAGGTCAAGCTGAAGCTGGCGCGATGAACGAGCTTGCACTTCCTGCGCGACGAACCCGGTGGACGGAGCTCTCGCTCCTGGTTCTGCCCATCCTGTTCCTGGCCCTGGGACTGGAGCTGCTCAGCCTGAACCGCCCGGACCTGGTGCGGGGATGGCCTCTTCGGGAGGCCGTCGCCATGGCGGGGCTGCTCCTCGTCGCCCACCTGGTCCTGCTCTGGAAAAGCCCGCGGGCGGACCAAACGATCCTGCCCATCGTGGCGATGATGGTCGCCATC
>JAJZRD010000018.1:23959-32985 GCA_021845945.1 Chloroflexota bacterium | reverse complement strand
AGGGATGTAATGCGATGGGCGATGCGCGTGCATCGCCCATCGCCTAGAGGGGTATACCCGATGCGTGTACTGTTGGTTACTCCGCCCTACCATGCGGGCGTGGTTGAATCGGCCGGATCCTGGCCACACCTGGGCTTCATCTACATCGCCGGGGAGGTGCGCCGGGCCGGCCACGAGGTGAACATCTACGATGCCATGTCGGAAGAGCACACGCTGGAGGAGATCCGGCAGCGGATCAGGGACTACCGCCCGGACCTGGTCGGCGTGAGCGCCAAGACGCCCGCTCTCTACGCGGCCCTCGCGGTGGCCCGGACAGCGAAGGAGGAGCTACCGGGGGTCGTCACCGTCCTCGGCGGGATCCACCCCACCTTCTGCTACCGGGAGCTGCTGCTAGGCCACCCGGAGGTGGACCTGATCGTCCGCGGGGAAGGGGAGGAAACCTTCCCCGAGCTGCTAGCCGTTCTGGATCGCCGCCGGAACGGCAGCTCGCCGTTCCTCGCGGCGGTGCGGGGCATAGCCTTTCGCGAGGGCGGCAAGGTGGTAGCGACCCCGCCTCGCCCCTTTCTCCACGACCTCGACCAGCTCGCCCCGGCCTGGGATCTCGTGCGCTGGTCGGATTACCGGCTCCACTTCGTCCCGGGGTCGCGGGTGGCCACCGTCAGCAGCTCCAGGGGCTGCTCCAACCAATGCAGCTTCTGCTCCCAGCAGAAGTTCTGGCAGCGCACCCACCGGAGCCGCCGGCCGGAGCCTTTCCTGGCGGAGTTGGAGCTGCTCCACCAACGCTACGGCGTGAACTACGTGATGCTCACCGACGAGTACCCCACCCGAGATCGGGCTCGATGGGAAGCGATCCTGGACGGTTTGATCGAACGCCGCCTTCCTGTGCGGCTGCTGATCGAGACCTGTGTCGCCGACATCCTGCGCGACGCCGATCTGCTGGAGAAGTATCGCGAGGCGGGGGTATGGCACATCTACGTGGGGGTTGAGGGCACCCATCAGGAGCGGCTGGACCTCTTCAAGAAGAACATCCAGTCTCAGCAGTCGCGGGAAGCGATCCGCCTGATCAACGCGGCCAGCATCATCTCCGAGACCTCCTTCATCCTCGGCGTGCCCGAGGAGACTCCGGAGACCATCGCCGCCACCTTCGAGCTGGCCCAGCACTACGATCCGGACTACGCCCACTTCCTGATGCTGGCCCCATGGCCCTTCGCGGATATGTACGATCAGCTACAGCCCTACATCGAAACAACGGACCTCAGCCACTACAACCTGGTGGAGCCGGTGATCCGCCCGATCGCCATGACTCGCGAGGAGCTGATGACGGCGGCCGTCGACTGCTATCGCCGCTTCTACCTGGCGAAGCTCCCCCGCTGGCGGGCGCTCCCAGCCGGGTTCAAGCGGGAGTACCTTCTTGGCTCCATGGAGGCCATGGTCCAGCGCTCCTTCCTGAAGAAGCACGGGCAGGGCCTTGGCGAGATGCCCGCTGAGCTGGCCAGGCAGCTCGGGCTGGTCGCGGCAGAGGTCTGACCTGGCCGGGCGGTGGGACGGATCCGGCTGGGAACGCCCGAAGCGCGTTGCTCCGCCTCGACAGTCGTGGCGTTTGCCAGCAGTGTCACAACAAGTGGTAGTGTACGGTATATTGCGGAAACGTCTACCATGTCATGCTGAGCGTCAGCGAAGCATCTCCTCGTGGCTTTCACGACGCGACCAACGCCAGCGGGTGACCGCCTTGAAGGAATACTACGTCTACATTATGGCTAACGTTTCGCGAACCCTCTACGTGGGCGTGACAAACGACCTGCAGCGGCGCGTCTACGAGCACAAGCGGAAGCTCAGCGATGGTTTCACCAGGAAGTACAACCTGACGCTCCTTGTCTGCTTCGAGTCAACGCCTGACATATTGGCTGCCATCGCCCGCGAAAAGCAAATCAAAGGCTGGCCGCGGGCGAAGAAGGTGTCCCTGATCGAGTCTGTGAACCCGAAGTGGCTGGACTTGAGCGCCCAGTGGCAGTAACGAGGAGATGCTTCGCTGACGCTCAGCATGACATGGTGCAGGACGTCCTGTTTCCGCAATCCCGCGTACAGTATCCAACAAGTAGTCTGGGCGGCCGTGGCACGGCTGGTGCGGACTGATAAAGAAGACCGTGACCGCCACGAGAGCGGCAACCCCTCTGCCGGAAAAAGGGCTGCAGATGCGACACAGTATCAGGATCAAGCGCGCCTACGAGGAGCCGGAGGCCGACGACGGCTACCGGGTGCTGGTCGACCGGTTGTGGCCCAGGGGGGTCAAGAAGGAGCATCTCAGGCTGGACGCCTGGCTGAAGGAGCTTGCCCCCAGCCCGGAGCTGAGGAAGTGGTTCGGCCACGACCCGGCCAGGTGGGAGGAGTTCCAGAGACGGTATCGGGCCGAGTTCTCCGCCCCCGAAGCCCAGACACTCCTGACCGAGCTGGCGGAGCGAGCCGGTCTCGGGCCGATAACCCTGGTCTATGGGGCCCGAGACGAGCAGCACAACGGCGCCGTGGTGCTCAGGGAGCTGCTGGAGGAGAGGCTCAGCCAGACCCGCAACCGAGCAGCCGCCTGAGGATGGACCGCTCCCCGCGAAGGTGTTAGGATGCGGCCATGGCTCTCTACGTTCGATCGTCGGGACCGGACTCGGCACCCACAATCCTCTTCCTCCATGGAGGTGGTGTGGGGGGCTGGTCGTGGGAGCCGGGGGTGACCCGCCAATCGGCTCGCGACATCGTCGCCACCCTCCACAACGCCCGTGGCCGTATCGCGGCCGGGCTGAGCCACAACTGGAGCCTGGAGAACCCCGGCCTGTTCGCGGACACGCTGCTGTCCTGGATCGAGAACCGGCCGCTCCCGGCTGAGCTGCTCCCCCTGGAGTAGCCGCCGTTGACAACAGCATCTGGAACTGTATAGTGGTTGGGGCAGAGCTGCCTTGCGACGGTCAATGGGAGACGGTCGATGATCCGGCGCAACCTGATGCGGCGGAAGGTCCGCAGCCTTCTCACCATCGTCGGAGTGGCCATCGGCGTCGCCGCCGTGGTCTCCCTGGTGGCGATGGGGGATGGCTTCTACTCCCAGATGAACTCCATGCTCTCCAAGGGTGGAGCCGACCTGACCGTGCGCCAAGCCAAGGCGGCCGACATGACCCTCTCAGCCCTGGACGAGGATGTGGGCCGCCGGCTGGCAGCCATGCCTGAGGTAGAGCAGGTCTCGGGACTGATAATCGGCTTCGCCTCCGCCCCTGGCTCCCCATATCTGCTGGTCTACGGCTACGACCCCACCGAGTACGCCATACGCCACTTCAAGATCCTGGAGGGTGGGCGCCTCACCTCGGTGCGGCAGGCGATCCTGGGCAAGGGGGCTGCCAAGGCCCTCAAGCTGCGGGTGGGTCAGTCCGTCAAGCTGTTCAGCACCTCCTTCCGGGTGGTCGGGATCTATGAGACCGGCACCCCGTTCGAGGATGCCGGTCTGGTGATCCCCCTCAAGGACGCCCAGGCCGTCTTCAAGAAGCCCCAGCAGGTCAGCTTCTTCGAACTGAAGCTGCGAGATCCGGAGAAAGCCGACGACCTCAAGAAGCGGATCGAGTCGCGCTACCCCGACGCTTTCGCCGCGAAGTCGGCGGAGTTCAGCGAGAGCAGCCAGGACGTGCAGGTGACCCGCTCCATGACCTGGGGGCTCTCCATGATCGCGGTGCTGGTAGGTGGCATCGGGGTGATGAACACCATGGTGATGAGCGTCTTCGAGCGGACCCGTGAGATCGGGGTTCTGCGGGCCGTGGGGTGGCGGCGCCGGCGGATCATCCTCATGGTGCTGATGGAGTCTCTGCTGCTCAGCGTCGTCGGCGGCCTCTTCGGCATAGCCCTGGGGATTGGGCTGATCCAGCTGGTCGGCCTGCTGCCGGGGATCGGGAGCCTCTTCGCGGCCGCTTACCAGCCATCCCTCTTCATCCAGGCGATGGTGGTGGCCCTGGCGCTGGGAACCGTGGGCGGGATCTATCCGGCATGGCGAGCCTCTCGCCTCAGCCCTCTGGAGGCGTTGCGGTATGAATAGCTCTGAGCCATCGGCCCTCAGCCCTCAGCCCGTCCGCCAGCCCCTGGCCCCCGCCCCCCGTCCCCTCCTGAAGCGCAGGCTGTTCTGGATCGCGGTCGCCACGGTGCTGCTCTTGGCGGTGGTTGCCTACCTGACGGGCGTCGTCGGCGATCGGGGGGCCCAGGGTCCCAAAGAGGCGGTGGTGGAGGGTCCGCCGCCGGTGGTATCGGCCTCGGGTCCGGTGGTGCCGGAGAAGCGCGCCAGGCTCAGCTTCACCGCCGGCGGAAGGGTGAAGCGGCTGGCCGTCCAGCCCGGGGATCGGGTGGTGCAGGGGCAGCTGCTGGCGCAACTGGAGCCGTCGACGGTCCAGACCGGCGCCACGGCCGGCGGTTTGGGAGCCCCGAACCTGGCCTCCTCGGACCTGTACATCGTGGCCCCCTTCGACGGGGTGGTGGGATTGGTGCCCATCAACGAGTGGGAGACGGTAACCGCCGGCACTCCGGTGGTGATGCTGGGGGACCTGACAGCCCTGCGGGTGGAGATCGAGGACCTGTCGGAGACGGACGTGGGGAGGCTCCAGGAGGGCCAGACGGCGGAGATGTCCTTCGAGGCCTTCCCCGGCCGCAAGGCGTCCGGCCGGGTGGCCCGCATCTCGCCCATGAACAACGCCAAGGGCGGCGGCGTCAACTACGACGTGGTGGTCGAGTTCGCCGATCGGGACCTTCCGTCCCTGCGCTGGGGGATGACGGCCCACGTGGACATCCTGGTGGGACAGAGGCAGTAGGAGCATCATGGCCGAGCCGATCCCCGTAGTCGAGACCCGGGGCCTCACCAAGCTGTTCGGCGACGGCCAGCAGATGGTGCGGGCCCTGGACAACATCGACCTACGGATAAACCCCGGGGAGTTCGTCGCAATCATGGGCCCCTCGGGCAGCGGCAAGAGCACCCTGCTCCACCTGCTGGGGGCACTGGACCTTCCCAGCAGCGGCGAGGTGCTGATCACCGGCCACAACCTGGCCCAGGTGGAGAAGCTGGACCTCTTCCGCAACCTCACCGTGGGCTTCGTCTTCCAGCTCCACAACCTGCTCCCCACCCTCACGGCGGTGGAGAATGTGGAGATCCCCCTCTACGAGCGGGCCATGGGCCGTGTGGAGCGCCACGCCCGGGCCACGGCACTGCTGGACACGGTCGATCTCAAGGGACTGCACGACCGCTTCCCCAACCAGCTCTCGGGGGGCCAGCGGCAGAGGGTCGCCATCGCCCGGGCCCTGGCCAACCAGCCGGCCATCCTGCTGGCCGACGAGCCGACCGGCAACCTGGACAGCCGGGGCGCCGCCGAGATCCTCTCCCTCTTCCAGGAGCTGAACCGCCGCATGGGAACGACCATCGTGCTGGTGAGCCACGACCCGGTGATGGCGCTGGGCGCCCGCCGGATCGTCACCCTTCGGGACGGCCGGATCCGCCAGGACCTGGAGGTGGCCGACACCTACCTCCAGGAGATAAACTCCCTCCGGAAAACCCCCCTGGGCAGACTCATCCTCGGAGACGAAGAGTAGGGGCCAACTTGGAGTGCTGCGGCAAGCCGCAGCTTTCGGTCCGATCGAAAGCGGTGGCAAGCCACTGCGCTCCAAATGCCGGTATAATCCCCGGGACACACTCAAGAAAGGGAGGTTCCGGCCACGGCCGGACGCGGCCTTCCCCGGTGCAGTCTGGGGCGGCCGCGCTGCAGCAACATTCGTTGGATAGATTCTCCATGGACGAAGTAACCCAGGCAAAGCCCATCGACCTTCTGGCCAGCTACCGGCTGCTGTGTGAGAACGCCGGAGCCTGCCGCGCGACCGACACCCTGCTCCCCCGGGAGCTGCGGGACCAACTGACTCGGGTCGAAGGGGAGCTTCAGACCCGCCTCTGGCTGGCCACGGCCGGGGCCTCGGGCGGCCTCGAACCGGAGAAGCCGGCCCGCTCGCTGAGGACTGCCACCTCCGCCGCCGCCTTGCGTCCGGCGAAAGCCGCCGCCCCCGCCGAGGGCTCACGCCCGGCGAAGGCCACGGCCCCGACCGCGGCTTCGCGCGCCACCAGAGCTGCCGACCCGGGCGACCTGGAGCTTGCCCCGCTATCGCCATCGAAGGCCGCCACCATCTATTGCGACGGCGCCTGCCAGGGGAACCCGGGCCCGGGGGGCTACGGCGTCCTGGTGAGGATGCCCGGCCACAGCGACCGCACCCTCTCCGACGGGAAGGCGCGGACCACCAACAACGAGATGGAGATGACCGGCGCCGCCGAGGGGCTGAAGCTGGCCATCTCCCTCGGTGCCACCGAGATCTCCGTCATCTCCGACAGCGAGTACCTGGTGAAGGGGATGAGCGGCTGGGTGAAGGGGTGGCTCCGCAACGGCTGGAAGACCAGCAAGGGGGAGCCGGTGAAGAACCGGGCCCTGTGGGAGGAGCTGCACCGGCTCTGCCAGGGTCGAACCGTGAGCTGGTCCTGGGTCCGCGGCCACAACGGCCACCTGGAGAACGAGCGGTGCGACGCCCTGGCCGTCGCCGCCGCCCAGGAGGCCGCCCGCCCGCGACGGTGATCTGGAGTGCGGTGGCAAGCCACCGCACTCCAAGTCCCTCGGCTCTACGGCCTCGTGTCGAGCGGATACACCCCCACCTCGCGGGCGTGGTCGTACATGGCCACCACGTTCTCCACCGGCACGTCGGGCTGGATGTTGTGGACGGCGGCGATCATGTAACCGCCGCCCTGCCCCATCTGGGCCAGCCGGCGGCGCACCTCCTCCTTCACATCCTCTGTGGTCCCGTAGGGCAGCACCTTCTGGCTGTCGATCCCTCCCCAGAAGGAGAGGCGATCCCCGAACTCCGCCTTCAGGCGGGCCGGATCCATCCCCCTGGCCGCGACCTGGATCGGATGCAGCACTTGGACACCGATGTCTATCAGATCGTTCAGCAACGGGTGAACGGATCCGCAGCTGTGGAGGGCTATCTTCGCCTGGGGGCACATCTCCTGGACCTGCCGGAAGAACCTAGCGTGGCGGGGCTTGATCACCTTTCGGTAGGTCTCCGGGGACATCTGGGGACCGCCCTGGGTGCCCAGGTCGTCGCCGGTGAAGGCTATGTCCACCAGGTCGCCCACCTCCTTCATGATGTTGCGGGCCATGGCCATGCTGGTATCGACGATTGCGTCCATCAGGGCACCGATCAGGGCCTGGTCGGCCGCCAGGTCCATGTACCAGTCCTGGAAGCCCCGCAGGTACTGGCTGATGTGAACGACCCCGACGGTCAGGTTCAGCACCAGGGCGTAGTCGCCCTTCTGCTTCAGGGCCAGAGCCCGCTGGCGCAATCCCCTGGTGCGCCCCGGGTCGTCCGGGTTCGGCCATGGGTGCCGCAGGATGTCCTGCACCGTGATCTCGCCGGCCAGGACCGACTCCCGCAGGTCGTACCAGTAGGTGCCCGCCGGCTTGCTGCGCACCACCCCCCACTCGTCCCGGTAGGTTATGCCGTCCAACTCCACGTCGCCGCCCCGATCGGGAGCGCCGGGCAGCAGGGCGCGGGTGTCTACGTCGAACCGCTCCAGGATCCGCTCGTCCACCAGGACCGGCTGCATCATCCGGTCCGATATGATGTTGGGCGCGTCGACGCCCAGTTGCCGTTTCAGCTTCTCGTAACCCGCCACGTGGATGCTGCTGCACCGGCTCCCGCTGAAGTCGATGGGCACCCGGTCCGGCTCCCTGTGATTCAGGGCGGCCAGCACCCTCTCTCTGTGGGTCATAGTCGGTCTATTCGCGGCCATTGCGCCCTCCCTATGTCGATGGATGTATCGATGAATCGGTTCGCCTGATGCACACCAGTCAGCCAGTCGGAGCCGGCTACTGCCTGGGCAGCGAACAAGGATCGCAGGAATCCAAGGCCTTTTCAAGCTCTGCCGACCTGTCTTGTTAAGCAATAGCGAATCATCTCGGAGGACAGGGATCCTTCGTCGCTCGGGATGGCGGCGAAGAGGCGCCGTCGGGCGTCGAGAAGACCTTGATATGGAGACGAGAGGGTAGTAGCATCTCGCTACCGACCCTCTATCTGTCGACTAAGCCGGGAGAGAAAGAGCTCCGGAGCCTCGCCCGCCAGATCGTAGTCCAGCTTCTGGGCGAAGGCGGCGGCGAGGTGGGAGGCCACCTCCGACGCAGCGGGACCCTCCAAAGATGGGCGACGCAGGGAGTACTCCCGCAGGAGGCTCCGGTCGGCGGCCGAGAGCCGCTGCAGGTTGGGAATCGGCATCTCCTGAGGGGAGCCGGCGGAAGGGCCAGAAGGGGGCGGCTCCTGGATCGGCCCAACCTGCAACGAATCCAGCTTCAGATCCCGCCGCTCCTTGACCACCAGGGTCCCGGCGGGCTGTGGCCTTCCAGGCGATCCGGCGGTAATCGTCGTCGGGGAGGTAGTCCCGCAGCCGCTCGAAGTCGGTGCCTGCCCCCGAGAGCCGGGCGTGGCGCAACCCCATCTCCTGAAGCCGGCCCCGGCGTGCCAGGAGATCGTAGCGCCGCACGGCCCGCAGACTCGGGTAGACTCGGGCGGGGCCGGAGATAGGAAAGCTGTACTGGCGGATCAGCAGCCCGAGGGGCATCTCCAGCCGCAGGTAGGCTTCGCCGAAGTGGTAATCGCCCCGCCGCACTGGATGCAGGTAGTACCGGCCGGCCCACTCGCCGTCCGGCGGAAGGGCTCCCTCCAGCAGCGGCCGGTCGGCCGGCATCTCCGGGGGCGGCAGGTCGCGCACCCAAAGCCGAAGCCGCTTCCCCGTTCGGGTCCGCTCCGGTCCCTGCCACCGCACGGAGACAGCCACGGGGTTCGGCTCCCCCAGGGAGAGCCGGCGCTCGTGGCGGCGCTCCACCGACAGCTCCGAGGCCGCCGGCCCCAGCCGCAGGTCCACCACCACAGCCGCCGCCAGGGCAGCGAGGTAGAGCCCGGCCAGGTAGAGCGTCCAGGGCACCAGGGTAGCG
>JAJZRD010000018.1:0-23949 GCA_021845945.1 Chloroflexota bacterium | reverse complement strand
AGGAGATCGTAGCGCCGCACGGCCCGCAGACTCGGGTAGACTCGGGCGGGGCCGGAGATAGGAAAGCTGTACTGGCGGATCAGCAGCCCGAGGGGCATCTCCAGCCGCAGGTCCACCACCACAGCCGCCGCCAGGGCAGCGAGGTAGAGCCCGGCCAGGTAGAGCGTCCAGGGCACCAGGGTAGCGGCGCCGATGGGAAGTGCTGCCGCCAGGGCGAGCAGCAGCAGCCGGCGCGTGGGGATGGGAGGCATCTACCTCGGTACCTCCACGGTGGCCAGCAGCCTCTGAATCGCCAGGTCCGGGGTCAGCCCCTCGATCTCCGCCTCCGGCTTCAGCAGCAGCCGGTGGCGCAGGACGGGTGCAGCCAGCCGCTTCACGTCGTCGGGGAGCACGTAGTCTCGCCCACAGAGGGCGGCCAGCGCCTTGCTCCCCTGGAGCAGGGCAATGCCGGCCCGAGGGCTGGCGCCCAACAAGAGGTCGCGGGACTGGCGGGAGGCGCGGACCAGGGCGGTGATGTAGTCCAGGATCCCGCCGGCCACGGTTACCGACCGGCACTCGGCCCGAAGCGCGCCGAGGCTCCCCGCGGCCAACACCGGCTCCAGCCCCAGATCCCCCAGCCGGTGGGCGTCGAACCCCTCGTGGTAGCGGACGAGGATGCCCCGCTCCACCTCCGCCGGACAGTAGTCCACCAGCAGCTTGAAGAAGAAGCGATTGAGCTGAGCCTCCGGGAGGGGATAGGTGCCCTGGTACTCGATGGGGTTCTGGGTGGCTACCACCAGAAGGGGTCGCCCAGGGCGTTGCGGCCGCCCTCCAGGGTGACCTGGCGCTCCTCCATAGCCTCCAGCAGCGCCGCCTGGGTCTTGGCAGGGGCGCGGTTGATCTCGTCGGCCAGCAGGAAGTTGGTGAAGATCGGCCCCTTCTTCAGGTGAAACTGGCCGGTCCCCAGCTCGAAAACGCTGGTGCCAAGGATGTCGGAGGGCATGAGATCGGGGGTGAACTGAACGCGGGTGAACTGGGCATCCAGCAGGAGGGCCATGGTCTTGGCCATCAGGGTCTTGGCGGTGCCGGGCACCCCCTCCAGCAAGACGTGGCCTCCGGAGAGGAGGCTCACCAGGAGAAGCTCCAGGGTCTCCTCCTGCCCTATCACCACCTTGGCCGCCTGGGCCAGGACTCGATCTCGAACCGTCGTCGTCTGCATCGACTCTCCTCTACCTCCAACTTCCTCGGAACTCGCGAAGTCCCATGGCGGGGACAGGGCCTTGTGCCCTGCCTCCCGGCGAGCGACCGCCGGCAGCCGGCGGGGGACGAGCCCCTGCCCCGCGCTGTTCTTACGCCGGCTCGCGGATCTCCCGACGCTCTCTGAGAACCAAGGGTTGTCGTGCTGCTTCAGGCCAACAGGCGCGACCGAAGGGTGTCGACCTCCCGCATCAGGGCCAGGGCCACGTAGGCGAAGAGCAGAGCCCCACCGAACAGCAGTGCCCAGCCCCATGGCTCGCCGAGAAGACGAGCGTTGAGGGTCCCGCTCTCGGTGAAGCCGTGGTGGTACTCGTCGAAGAGCAGGAGGCTGCCGGCGGGAACAGCTCGCAGGAAGTGCAGCACCAGCGCCCAGTTGTCGGCGCGGGCCAGATAGCCGTTGCTGAGCGGATCGCCGGACGCCAGCACGAAGACCCGGCCGCGGCCCACAATAGCCACGGCCGCCGCCGCGGCGTCGCCGCCGTCGGTCTGCCCGAGCAGGGTAACCCAATCCGGACGCGAGAAGGTTAGCGCGGCATAGCCGCCGGCTTCAACTCGTCGAACGGGCGGATTCTCGAATACGGGCTGGCGGACCGCGGCCACCGACGGTGGAGCTTCAGCGATCTTCGCCTTTGGTCCCAGTCTATCCAACAAAGACGGAGGATCCGGCGACGGGCGATCGCCCCGCGGCTCCACCTGCACCCTCAGCCGCTCCAACAGTGGGTTTGGGCGATCGGCCGCAACCACCAGGGTGCCTCCTCGCTCCACCCACCCCTGCAGCTCTGCCACGTGGGCCGGCGAGAGATCGCTCGAGGGGGCCAGCAGGAAGAGCAGCTTGGCCGACGGGTTCACCTGGAAGGGCCGGAACTCGATGGCGTCGGCCCGGTATCCCATCTCCTGCAGCCACAGAAAGAGGGCGCGAGACCCATCGGGCTCGTTGGAGTGGACGGAAAGCGCCGGCCATGGGGACGGGCCACGCTGGGGCAGGTGGCTCTCGGTGAACAGGGCGAGGCCGACGAAGACCGCCGCCAGCGCCGCCAGCAGGGTCAGATCCCTCCGTGACAGGGGTGCCAGCAGATCCCTCACGCTGCCTCCCAGGCCCTGTCCGCCAGACCGGCGAAATGGGCGTACTCGGCCTGGGAGCAGGGAGCGCCACCATACCACACGCGGTCGAAGGCCTCGACCAGAGGTCCCAACGTCTCCACCAAGCCCGGATCGGCCTCCAGCCTGGCTCTCGCCAGCACCTCCCTGTTGGTGAGGGCTCGATCGAAGCGGAGCCTACCCTTCTCCTGCCAGTAGAGGAGAGCCGCCAGGTAGAGAACCCGGATGGCGCCCCGGAAATCGCCTTCCTGGGCCAGTCGAAGCCCCTCGGACCTCAGCCCCGCGGAGCTCTCCCCGCCCGCCTCCCGCTCCGGCAGCACCCTGGCGGGCGCGCTGCCCATGACCTCGCGCAGCCGGAGGCCAACCCAGAGGAACAACCCGCCCAGCAGCACGAGGCCGAGAAAGGTCAGAAGGGGGCGCCACCCGACCCAGGGGCCGATTCCCTGCAACCGATCCTCGAGCCAGCGACCGATCAGTCCCAGGAAGCTGCCTACCGGCTCCTCCAGCGGCTTCAGCAGCTCCCTCAGGAAGGCGCTGATGGGATTCTCCGGCTCGGGCTGGAACTCCGGACGCGCCAGCACCCGGCTCAGCCGGTCCGCGGCATCCGGGGAGCTGCCGGCGGCATCCACGACCAGAGACCGATCCAGCTCGCCGACCAGGGCCCTAAGGCGCGTCTTGGCTGTCTCGAGCTCGAGCGGCGTGGACTGAAGGGCCGCCGCGGCGGCCGCCAGGTCGGGAGTCACCAGACTGCCGTCGGGAAGAGCGACGGACCGGATGGCCCGCAGCCGCCCGGCGACCTGGGGCGCGGACTGAGCACCCCGCCGGTCCAGATCCGCCAGGGCCGAGCGGAGGAGGTCGCGATAGCCCTCGACCGTCAGCGGTGCCGTCTGCCGTGTTGTGGCAGAGGGCGCGGAGGAAGAAGGTGAAGGAACCGAGAAGCCGCTGTGGGCGGCAGCCGCCGAAGGGTCGACCGCCGGGGCGGAGGCCCCGACGGCCGGCACCGTGAGGAGGAAGAGGACGAAGAAGGGAAGAAGGGTTCTCACTCCAGGGCGGCCTGGGGCACACTCTCCTCCGGCCCTCGGCCCTCCGTGGCCTGGGCCAGCAGCTCCAGGTCGAAGCCCTCTTTGCGGATGCGCAGATCGTAGTAGAGCGGCACCAAGCCGCAGTACAAGATCGGCGAGCCCGCTATCTGCCCGATGGTGCCCGCGATGGTGCTGGCAGCCGCATAGACCGTCAGGTCGCCGGACGCAAAGATGCCCAGTAAGGTCCCGAGGAAGGAGAAGAACCACTGGATTCGGAGACGGCGTAGATCATGGCGAGGCTCATGGCCAGGTTGGCCAGCCCGAGAATCGGGGCGGGCAACAGGCTGAAGAGGCCGACCATAGCCGGGTTTTGGCCTCCCAGCAGCGCCAACTGCTGGACGAACCCCACCAGCCCCGCGGGGATGAACACGCAGGCCGCGATGCCGACGAAGAGCGCGAAGTGCCGCCGGTAGAGGCGGACCGTCTCGTCCAGGAGATCGCCAACGCCCAGGGGTCGAAGCCGGAAGGTATCGTGAGCCACGGATTGAATCCTCTCTCCTTTGGCCCGCCCCGATCGGTTCAGGACGGGCAAATCAGTCTGGGGAGCCGATACCATGTACCCCGCCGTAGCGCGACTATAGGACCGGACCGGGATCAAGTCAATAGGACAAGAGGGCACCCGGTCGTTGTGCCCGCCCAACAGGTAGCGGCTCCGGCGTTGCCTCTGTGGACGCCCTGCTATAGACTGCTGCGGCCACGAGTCCTTTGCTGGTAGCATCCAGCAAACGCCATTGGGGGGATAAGGTGTACTGTCCAGAGTGCGGAACGGAGTTGCCCGACAGAGCCAGGTTCTGCATAGAGTGCGGAGCGGCCCTGAAGGCGGAAGTGCGACCCACGGAGTCCCAGTGGGATGCGTGCCAGATCAAGCTGGAGACAAGACAAGGGCCCTCCTCGACGGAGTGGAGGTTCGTCGCGGAGGGGGTGGGGTCGAAGGGCCCATACATCGTCAGAACCACCGACTGGAGCGGAAAGGATCCGGAGAGCGACCTGGAGCGGCTCACCGATAGCCTGGTGGAGGATGGCTGGGAGCCCATGGAATCGGACTCGGGCGAGGTGGGCAGAAAGTTCCGCCGCCCGGCCGGCTGAGGTTCCAGCCCTCACCCCTCTGGGAGGGAGACGATCAGCCCTCCCGGTACAGGGCCACTTCCCCGCCCAGGGAGGCCACCCGCTGCCAGGTGAGCAGCAGGACGGTCAGCTGCTGCAGCAGCGGCGCCAGGAAGAAGCTGCCGGCGACGACGGGCAGTTGCAGCAGCGCCGGGTAGAGGGCGCCGAAGAGCGCCGCCACCAGGGCGAAGGCCAGCCCCAGCGGAACCACTCGGTGGAACCGCCGCATCAAGAACCACGCCCCACGACCCACGTGGCGCCAGAGGGAGCGCTCCGGAGCCAGCACCAGGCTGACCCGGGCGTAATCCACCGCCAGCAGCAGCAGAAAGAGCAGGAAGGGCAGTGAGGCGGCCCTGAGGGCCGTCACGACGGTCTCCGCGGTTCCGGAGGAGGGCACCAACCCCAGCAACAGGTTGATCCCCAGGAAGATCAGCCCCGCGACGATCAGCCCTGGGATGAAGAAGGGCAGCAGCAGCAGGAGCCTCCAGAAGAATCGGGCGGCATCGGAGAAGAAATCGGTCCATCGGAAGGGCGGGACACCCCGCACCAGGGCGCCCAGGGTACCACCCCGAAGGAAGGTCCCCACCAGGAAGAACGGCAGCAGCACCAGCGGGTAGAGGGGCCAGGGGAAGAAGGAGCCATCCAAGCCGGCCGGCAGCTCGACCAGCCAATCCAGGGCAACCGGACCCAGCAGTTCGGGGGCCATGGCGGAGTGGCCGAACAGCTCGGCGAGGCGATCTACCGGTGGCACGACCAGCAGCAGGGCGAAGGCCACATCCACCAGATAGAGCAGCAGCAGGGCCGGCCACAGGGCCGTCGCCCTCTTGCACCCCTTCCAGAAGCTACGCAGCACGGACATCGGTCATCTCTCAGCTATCAGCGCTCACCTTGGTTCGAACCGAAGAAGTCGCCCCTTTGGAGTGCCGCGGCTTGCCGCAGCACTCCAAGTCACCATCAGATCACGTAGCCCAGCAGCTTCATCCAGCCCTGCATCAGCCACAGCAGGTCGGCCCCTCGGCGGAGTATGGGTTGGAGGTTGAACCAGCTGGTGTAGCTGTTGTTGGCCCAGCGGGTATCCAGCATCAGCTTGTGCTCGGGGTCTACCTCGACCTTCACGGCCGGCGAGGAACGGAGATACTGGTAGCGCTGCCACGAGCCCTCACCGTCCCACATCTCCCTCTCCTGCTGCCCATCCCGGAAGGTGGTCACCACCTCCACCGGCATGGTGCCATCGCCCAGCCGCCGGGCGGTGACGGCGCTTCGGTACTGGCTCCCCTCCCGCCCGACATCGGGCGCCTCCACCGAGTAGTCGAACGCCGCCGAGGAGTAGAGGGCCTGCTGCAGGAAATGGTCGAACTGGTTGCCGGCCACCTCCCGCACCACCGCCAGGAAGTCCTCGGTCCTCGGATGGTGGAAGGCGAAGCGCTGGAAGTAGCGACGCAGCAGCTCCCCCATCTTCTCCGGTCCCAGGTAGCCCTCCAGGGTGCCCAGGATCAGATCCACCTTGGCGTAGACGTTGCCGCCGTAGCTACCGGAGCTGTAGAACCTCCAGGAGTCCTGAACCACAGGATCCAACCGGTGGATGCTGAGGTACTCACCCCGATCGGTAGCGACCTGGCCAACCAGCAACCCCAGCACGTTCCCCATGGAGCCCTTCTCCCCGTACAGCTGATCCACCAGCTTGCGGGTTGAGTAGGTGGTGAAGCCCTCGTCCAGCCAGGCCTCCTCGAACTCGTTGGTGGCCACCATGCCGTACCACCACTGGTGGCCGATCTCGTGGATGGTCACCTGCTCCTCCATGAGCGTACCCTCTAACGGCAATCCGGAGGAGGAAACCGTCACCAGGGTGGGGTACTCCATCCCGTCTCCCGCCCCGCTCGGCACGTCCACCACGGTCAACAACGGGTAGGGGTAGGGTCCGAACCAGCGACCGAAGTTCTCCACCGCTGCCCCGGCGGCGCTCAGGAATCGTTCCCTGAACTCCTCGTCGGCGGCCGGGTAGAGCAGCCGGATCTCGGTGTCACCCACCCTCTCCCGGGCCTCTCGGAAAGTTGGGTTGGCCGTCCAGGCGAAGTCGTGGACGCTCCTGGCCTCGAAGGTGAGGGTCTTGGTGCCGTCACCGTTGCTCTTCTCCCCCACCGGGACCCCGCTCGCCCCCACCACGAACCGGTCGGGCAGGGTGATCTCCACTCGATAGCCGCCGAAATCGGCGAAGAACTCCGAGCTGGCGTGGTACTGATGGGCGACCCACCCCTTCTCAGTCAGGGCGGCCAGCTTGGGAAACCACTGGCCGATGGTGAAGTGGTCGCCCTCCCAGTAGCCCGATCGAGCGATGACCCTGGGCAGCTTCACCGAGAAGACAGCCTCCAGTTGCAGCGACTTCCCCGGCGCCAGCGGCTCTGGGAGGGGCACCTTCATGACGGTGTCGTCCACCGAGGATCGGGGGAGCAGATCGTAGCCCGAGGCAAGCCGAAGGGCTGAGACCTCCATGCCACCCCAATTGTCGTCGGCCAGGGAGCGGCGGGCCGCCAGCCGATTCTCCTTCATGAAGGTGCTGTTGGGGCCCTTGAATGCGTTGGGGTAGAGGTGAAAGTACAGCTCCTGGACGGGATGGGAGGTATCGTTCAGGAAATCGATCCTCTCGCTGCCGGCGAGCGACTTCTGGTCGGCATCCAGCCGGACGGCGATGTGGTAAGATGCCACCTCCTTGGCCTGGGCGTGGACCGGAGCGGCGGGAAAGAGGAGGACGCCGGCCAGGGCCAGGCAGACTGCCACCGGGCCGAAGGCTCGCGGCGAGGCAGCGGCTCGAGGGAACCTTGCCGCCCAGAGGGCACGGGCCAGGGAGGGGGCGAGTCCGCGCAACGACGATACCTCCTTGGTATGCCGGCATCCTAAACCTACGGCGCAGTCCAGATCAAGGGAGGTAGATGCATCGTTTGGGGCGGGGCCGAGCATGGCGCTCCGACAGCTCCCTGACCTGGGAATCGGGGCCGTCCACGACCCCGGCCGGGCACGAGCGGCCCCGTTGGCTTGAAAGTTGTGCCTTCAGCTTCTATCCTTACATGTCTAGCTCAACCCGCGATCAATTTTGGCAGGTGAAGATGTTTCGTATCGTGAAGGCGCACCAGCGCCATTTCTCCGACCTGGAGTGGCTGAAAACCTACTGGCTCTTCTCCTTCTCCGACTACTACGACCCCAACAACGTCCAGTTCGGTGCCCTGCGGGTCTTCAACGACGACGTCGTCCAGCCCGGCGCCGGCTTCCCCAGCCATCCCCACAGGGAGATGGAGATCGTCAGCATCGTCCTGAGCGGCGAACTCACCCACGAGGACGGCATGGGGAACCGTGGGGTCATCCGCGCCGGCGAGGTGCAGCGGATGTCGGCCGGGACCGGGGTCGTCCACTCCGAATCCAATCGAGGCGACCAGCCGGTCCACTTCTACCAGATATGGTTCTTGCCGCGCACTCCGGGCCTCGAGCCCTCCTACGACCAGAAGAGCTTCGCCGGCGTCTCCCGCCAGAACCGTCTGCTCCCCGTAGCCTCCGGGCAGGGGCTGCCGGATGCGGTCACCTTCGAGACCCCCGCCACCCTCTACCTGAGCGACCTGGAAGCCGGACACAGTCTGGACTTCCATACTCGTGAAGGACGGGGGGTCTTCGTCTACGTGACCGAGGGCGAGCTGGACGTCAACGGCTGGGGGCTTCAAAGCGAGGACCAGGCGCGGATAACGGGGGAGACGGCCTTTCAGTTCGAGGCCATCAGCCCGGCCAGCTTCGTCCTGATTGACGTGCCCCTGCGTTAGTCCTCAAACTCGGCCTAAGCACCAACCAGCCCCAGGAAGAAGGACAGCGCGATGGTCGCCACGATGACCAGCACCGTGGCGGCAAACAGGCCCACGGTGGCCAGGGCATCTCTGCCCAGCCGCCGTCCCTGATAACGGAAGCGCCAGGTAGCCAGGCTCGCGCCGGCGGTGAGCACCAGCAGGCTCACCGCCAGGACTGGGAACAGCAGGTCCGGCGCCGAGCGACCGGTCTGCTCCAACGCCAGCGCCAGCCCGAGGGTGGCAACCGCCAGGAGGGCCGCCGCCACCTCGGAGGCGCCGACGATGGCCAGGAGGCGGCTTCCGGACCGATCGGGGGCCAGGATATTCCCGGCCCAGGCCGCGCCCAAGGCGGCGAACATGCCACCGACCCCCATCATCAGCGGTACGGTCACCAGGGGCGAGATCACCAACAGCAGGGTGGCCGTCTGAACCAGGCCAATCAGTCCGGCCACCATGGCCACCACCGGGACGCCTGTGCGCCACAGGAAAGCGCTCACCTGCCCTCCTCCAATTCCGACCCTCGCGACGGCGATCCCTCCTCAGGAGACCGTTGACGTTGTGATGGCAGAAGGAGGTCGCGGAGTCCTGGTCCCGGGCGCCCCACCCTGGGGTGGAACGTCCCTGCCATCCGAACCGGGAGCTGGGGCGAAAGGGTTCGGAGGTCCTGCTACCTCAGCGGCCTAGCCCTCGCGAATCTCCTGCCCCCGCAGGGGGCCTCCAAGCAGGAAGCTGATCAGGCAGAGATCGAAGGCTCCACAGGTCAAGGGCACCAGACCGACTAGGGCCATGGCAAGGCCGCCCGCGCCGCCGCGCCTCCAGCCGGAGGCCACGAGCCCCAATCCGGCACCGATGCGAACCCACCTGCCCCTATCGCTGGCAAGGAACCGAGAGACAGATTTGGGAGAGATCATCATCCTGGCTCCTTCCGTCACGGCGTCCCCCGCCGACATCTTCCCGCTTATCGTGCAGGAAACGGACCTGGACGTTGACACCGAGTGCCACCGATGCTAGCTTGTGGGCGCCACTGCGGATGAAAAGGAGCAAAGAAGCATGAGTGCACCCCAGGAGAAGAACCTCGGCTTCATCGTCCACACCAGGGTCGAGCGCCCGCCTCGCCATCTGGTGGAGCCCTTCAAGGAGTTCATAGCCTGCAACGTCTGCGACGCCCTGGGGCGCTTCGGCGCCATGCACTACACCATCAAGCCTGTGGTGCCCGGCTGGAGGGTGGCCGGGCCCGCCATCACCGTGCGGACTCGCCCCTGCGACAACCTGCTGATCTACAAGGCGCTGGAGTTGGCCCAGCCCGGCGACGTGCTGGTGATCGCCAACTACGAGTACGAGACCAACGCCACCTGGGGCGACCTGACCAGCATGATGGCCAAGGCCAGAGGGCTGGCCGGCATGGTCACCGACGGCCTGGCCCGCGACGTCGCGGGGCTGCGGGAGGTGGGCCTGCCCGTCTTCGCCCGGGGTCTCACCCCTAACAGCCCCATGAAGGACGGACCCGGCGAGGTCAACGTGCCGGTTTCCTGTGGCGGCGTCATCGTCAATCCCGGCGACATCATCGTGGGGGACGACGACGGCGTGGTGGTGGTGCCCAAGGCCGACGCCGAGCTGGTGATCGCGCGGACCAGGGCGATCATCGCCAAGGAAGAGAAGACGGTCAAGGAGATCCAATCGGGCAAGCTGATCCCGGACTGGGTCAATAAGACCCTGGCGGAGAAGGGGTGCCAGATCGTGGAGTAGGGACGATCGGCCGCCTGCTGGTGCGGACTCCTACGGCCCGGTTCACGGTCGGACGGGGCTGATATCCTCTAGCCGAGCGAGTATGCTCTTGATCTTTCCCTCTTCCTGCTTCAAGGATTCCCGCATCTCGTACTGCTCGGTATTCGAGATCTCCATGCGCAGGTTGGAGATGTACTCTCTGAGGATCTGCATCAGCAGCAACACCTCGTGCTGCTGCAGCTCCAGCTTCATCTTCGGTCTGCTCCTTTCTGCGCCACCCCGGCACACCCACGCCGTCGCCCTTCACTGGGCCGAGACCGAAGATGATGCAAGATGCAAGCCCCCTTCACCATCGCCTCCGCCCTCGGCAGAGGCCGGACCTAACGGGAGGGCGGGGGCTGGGGGATGGACGCCTCCACCGGCCAGAGGTAGGCCTCCTTGGCCAGGTCGCCGCCGTTGGCCACGGTGATGTCCCCCTTCTTCGCCCAGGGAACGTCCTCCTTCCAGTACTGGAAGGTCGCCCTCTGGGCGCGAACCACGAAGGAGTTGCCCGCGTCGGCGTAGGCCACTGGCAGCCCGTACTGCTGGAGCCAGGCGGGGTTGGAGAGGAACCGCTCTTTGACGGCCTGGTTCTTGTCCAGGAGGGCCAGGTGGCGTGCCACCACCTTGTCCCAGGGCAGCCCTGTATCGGGACTCGGGTCGAAAGGCCTCGGCGTCTGGCGATAGGTGAGGAGCCAGTCGTCAAGCTTCCGGTCGTGTATCAGGTCGAAGGTGTTCAAGAAGTAGGCCTGCTTCACCTCGGGCCTCCACTGGAGGACCCCCTTCTGGAAGGCCTGGGTGGTGAAGCCGTCCAGGGCGAAACGCTGGGTGACGGGATAGCCCAGGGCCTCCACCCCGCCCAGCCTCTGGAACTCGCCCCAGAAGCGGACGTCGCCCTCGTCGGTCACGGCGAAGCCGGCGGGATTGGTCCCCAGCGGCCTGCCGTTGGCCTGGGTGAAGAAGTGGCCGTTGGGGACGTCGTAGTCCAGGGGCCGGGGTGCGTTGCTCGCATCCTGGGACCGGGGCAGTGTCAACTCGTACCACCGCTCCCCGTCCAGCGACATCTTCACCCGAGAGCCGTTCTGGCTGAACGGCACGGGCACCCTGGCTCCCCCGTCCACCCTCACCAGGGAGTAGCCCGACCCCATCTTGGGATCCCGAACCAGGGACGCCGGATCCAGATCCAGGTCGGTGTGAGAGGTGGAGTAGATCCTCATGGTCCTGGGATCGGTCCAGCTGAGGAAGAGCTGGGAAAGCCGGTCGGCGTCGAAGCTGACCCGGGAGCCCTTGTAGCCGGCGGCGCTGAGGATGAGGGCGTCGTTGGCCTCGTAGGCCCAGCGGTAGCCGGGTGACGGCTTGTCCAGGACGTAGAGGTAGCCGCCGCCCGCGGGACCCCGGTTCAGATAGTCGGCTAGCCCCCTCACGGCCGGCACCACCGGCTTGCCCGAGCCATCGGCCAGGAAGGCACCGTAAGCGTTCTGCTTCGGGTTGGCCCCTTTGGGGAAGTCGTTCAGCATCCACTTCGCGCCGCCCCCCAGCCCCTCCGAGGCCAGCAGCAGGTAGACCGCCGTCTCGTAGTTGGCGCTCTCCTCAGGCGACATGCCCGAGGTGGAGAAACCGAACTCCCCCAGCAGGATCGGCTTGCCCGGGAAGCTGGAGCGCAGGTTGTTCAGCGATCGCGCCACCCCGTCCAGGGCCTTGCCGCTGGCGTTGGGGTAGCGGTGGGCGGTGATGTAGTCCAGGGTGCCGTTGGCGGGCAGCTTGGCCAGGGCCAGGTCGCTGTAGGCCACGGTGATGGGGTGCCTGTTGTCCACCTTACGGATGGCATCGATCTGGGGCTGCAGCCACATGGAGAGGGAGGCGTTGACCGTGCCCAGCAAGCCATCCCACCTCCGCCCCTCGGGAGAGTCCACGTAATCCAGGATGGAGACCAGGTAGTTGCGGTCGGTGACCCAGGCCCCGGCGGCCGCCACGAAATCCTGATAGCTCCTCAGGGTGGCATCGGAGCCGGCCGTCTGGATGGGGCACCTGGCGCCGCCGGGGTATATGGCCGAGGCCAGGTCGCTGAAGTGGGGCTCGTTCTTCAGATCGTAGGCCAGGATCGTGGAGTTGCCGGCGTAGCGAGCGGCGATCTTGCCGTCCACGTCGGCCACCTTGGAGAGATCCCGCTCGGCGTAATCGTACAGGGCGAGGATCACCGACAGCCCCTGCCTCTGTGCCAGGGAGAGGAAGCTGTCCAGCTTATCCCAGCGGTTGGCCTGGATCGCCTGGACCAGGGGTGGCTTCACGAAGACCCGCACCGTGGAGAAGCCGGCATCACGGGCCCGGCGGAGGTCGGCCTCGATCAGCCCGGGGTCGAACTGGCCGTCCTCCCACATCTGCCAGGCGCGATCGGACGGTCCCTCGTAGTTGATGGCCACCAGGAAGGATGGACCCTTCCCGGGCAGGGCGAGCCTACCGCCCTCGATGGAGGCCTCGGTCGGCGCCGCCGCCGCCGCCGCCCCGGCGGATCGAACGGCCGCGGCCAGCAGCATCAGCATTAACAGCAAGGCTGCCGTGGCGATCAGCCGCAGCCTGGTAGACAACACCATGATTCTGGAACCTCCAGAAGGGGAATCCGTGGGGATGTAGGTGGTGGGTGCTGTCTGAGTATAGCGCAGTGAAGGGCTTTTGTCCCGATGGATCGGGTAGCCCATTTTGGCTATCCGGGCGGACTTACGACAGCGCCTGCTCCAGGTCGGCGATCAGGTCCTCGGCGGCCTCGATGCCCACGGAGAGCCGCAGCAGACGGTTGGTGATGCCCAACCGCTCCCGCATCGCCTTCGGCACGTCGGCGTGGGTCTGCAGGGCGGGGAAGGTGATGAGGCTTTCCACCCCACCCAGGCTCTCGGCGAAGGCGATCAGTCGGACCCGGCTGAGCGCCCTCTCCACCTGGGCCTCCTCACGGACGGAGAAGGACACCATGCCGCCCGCGCCCTCCGCCTGGCGACGATGGATCTCCCCTCCCGGATGGCCGGGCAGGGCGGGGTAGTAGACCCTTTCCACCCGTGGATGCCCCTGGAGCCACCCGGCAATGCGGCGAGCGTTCTGCTGCTGCCGGTCGAGCCGCACACCCAGGGTCTTCATGCCCCTCAGCAGCAGCCAGCAGTCCATGGGTCCCAACACGGCCCCGGTTGCGTTCTGCAGAGCAGCCACGCGATCGCCCAGGTCCTGGTCGCGGGCCACTATCAGCCCGGCCACCAGGTCGTTGTGTCCGCCCAGGTACTTGGTGGCCGAGTGGACCACCAGGTCGCACCCCAGGGCGAGGGGCCGCTGGAGGTAGGGGGTCATGAAGGTGTTGTCGACCATGGTGAGGAGACCCCGCTCCCGTGCCAGTGCGGCCAGGGTGGCGAGATCGCTGATCTTCATCATGGGATTGGTGGGGGTCTCGACGAAGAGTGCCCGGGTGGAGGGCCGCAGCGCATGCGCGACGGCGGCCAGGTCGCCGGTGTCCACGTAGGTGGCCGTCAGGCCGAGGGGCGCGAGCACCTTCTCGAACAGCCGGTAGGTGCCCCCATACAGATCGTCGGAGATCACCAGGTGGTCGCCGAAGCGGAACAGCATCGCCAGGGTGGTGATGGCCGCCATGCCGGAAGCGAAGGCGAGCCCCCGGGCGCCGCCCTCCAGCCGGGCGATCGCCTCCTCCAGGGCCGTCCTGGTCGGGTTCGCGGTGCGGGAGTAGTCGTAGCCGGTGCTCTGGCCCAGCCCCGGGTGGCGGAAGATGGCGGTCTGATAGATGGGAACGGACATGCTGCCGGTGGGATCCGGGTGGTTTGTGCCCACCTGGGCCAGCAACGTATCGAGGTGAGGATTCGATTCCGAAGACAAGTGGGACTCCTTCCCAGGGCCGCGTCGTGGACGGTAGGGGCACAGCTACGTGTGCGCCCAGGGCAGACACGCAGCTCTGCCCCCACCGGCGAACGAGTTCTCCAGGGGTGCCCTGAAGCTACTTGATCGCATGCTGCGCAGTTAGAGCCACGACGGCTTCGACGCCGGCGCGGAAGGCCCGCAGTGCCCGATCGATCTCCTCGTCGGTGTGCACGGCCGAGACGTAGACCTTGTCGGGCACCGACAGGAAGAGTCCGTTCTTGACCGCCGTGCCGTAGAGGATCGCCGCCTTGACCGGATCGCCGGAGCGGATGTCCTGCCAGTTGACGATCTCCCGGTCGGTGAACACCACCTGCAGCACGCCCCCCTCGCCGGTCACCTGGGCCACCAGGCCGGCGTCGGCCAGCATCTGCTGCAGCCCGGACTTCAATCGCGCGGTCGACCGGTGGATCCTTGGGTAGAGGTTCTGCTCCTTCAGCACCTTGAGGGTGGCGACCCCCGCGGCGGCGCTCACCGGGTTGCCGCTGAGGGTGCCCGTCATGTAGGTGTAGTCGGGCTGACCCTTGCGGCCGCTGTCGCAGAGGGCCAGGATCTCCTCCCGGCCGCAGACCGCCGCCAGGGGATACCCGCCGCCGATGATCTTGCCGAAGCATGCCAGGTCCGGCACGACGCCGTAGTACTCCTGGGCGCCGCCCCAGGCGAAGCGGAAGCCGGTGACCACCTCGTCGAAGATCAGGTCGATGCCGTAGCGAGAGGTGATCTCCCTGAGGAAGGGGAGGAAGCCGGGCCTGGGGGAGTAGGAGCGCTGGAAGGGCTCCACGATGACCGCCGCCAGATCCTGGCGGTTCGCCTCGATGACGGCGGCCGTGGTCTCCACGTCGTTGAAGGGAGCCATCAGCACGGTATCGGAGGCACCGGCCGGGACGCCCGCCGACTCCACCCTGGGCCTCGAGCTGTAGGGCTCGTTGGGCCAGACGCTGAGGATGGCGTAGTCGTGAACCCCGTGGAAGCCGCCCTCGAACTTCAGCACCTTCTGCCGCCCGGTGTGGGCCCGGGCCAGTCGCATGGCGAAGAAGGTGGCCTCGTTGCCGGAGCTGCAGAACCTTATCTTCTCGGCACAGGGCACGGCGGAGACTATCAGTTCCGCCAGCTCCAGCGCCGGCTCGTTGACGAAGTAGAAAGTGCTGGCTCTCGCCGCCTGCTGCTGCACCGCGGCGACTACGGCCGGGTGGGCGTGTCCCAGGATCAGCGGCCCCGAGCCCAGCAGATAGTCGATGTACTCGTTGCCGTCCACATCGTACAGCTTCGCGCCGCGCCCGTAGGCCGGCACGATGGCCAACTCCCGGGGTAGGCCGAACATCCCCAGGGTACCCCCGGGCAGTAATCGGGCCGCCTTATCCAGCAGCTCCAGTTGACTCAAGCTTCGCTTATGGCTCTCCGATGACATCCGCTATCTCCTTCTACTTCCACTAACCATCCACTTCTTCTTCCAGCCCTATCGCCATGAGGTAGCCGATGGCCCGCTCGGCCTTCGGGTACCGACGGGCCAGCTTCCAGAAATCGGGCGAGTGGTTGGGCTGAATCAGATGGGCCAACTCGTGGACCAGGACGTAGTCGAGAACCCAATCGGGCACCCTGGCGAGGCGGTCCGACAGCCGGATGGCGCCGATGTCGGGGGTGCAGCTACCGAACCGGGTGTGCTGATTGGTGACGTACCGGACGGAAAGGATCGGGAGCTTCCCCTCGAAGTAGCGGCGGTTCAGCTCCTGGGCACGCAGCATGAGGTCCTCATCCCGCAGCCGTTCCGCACGGGAGACCCTGGCCCGAAGTCGCGTTACCAGCTTGTCGACCAGTTCCCTCTCCCGATCCACCGCCAACCCCGCAGGGACCCTTACCTCCACCGTGTTGCCCACCAGTCGGGCTCCGACGGTCTTGGTCCTTCGAGGGCTGCGCAGGATATGGATACTCCAGGAAAGGTCAGACATGGGCTGGGAACGAGAGAGACTCCGTGAAGATTGGGGGCAATTAAAGCAGGAAAGAGTTAAAGATGCAAGTATTGCATGGGTTTCGGACCCGCGGCTCCTCGGAGCAGCGTATCTGCAGGGGCCTCATCGGTCGACGCGACACGCCTTGCGCGATCGCGTTCGGCCATCCCACAGTCCGAACGGCGGGCTCAGCCGAAACGGCTCTTTCGGTACCTCGACAGAAATCAGGGGAGCCTGAGAAAGTCGATGGTGTAGGGGGATGGACCGTGATGGTGCTCCCGTTCGTAAGCCGCCAGGGCGGCCGCGAGGTCGGAAGAGCGGTCCGCCGGCAGGGAGCCCGAGACCATCAGTACGCCGGCATGGGGCCAGCCCATTTCGAAGAACCTCACGGTCAGGAGAATGGAGTCGTTGCGATTCCGCGTCACGAGGCAACGACCCTCGGCAGCCGCCAGCTTCAACTGCTGCTCACAGACGACACGATACCGTCAAGCCGCCGGCTATCGGCGCCAGTAGCACCACATAGTTGAGGATAAGTATGCTGCTGCAGGACCAGGTCGGGAGCAGACCATCTGCCGTCCATCTGATCCTCCTTGCTCGGCTGCCTTCTAGACACAATGCTTATGCCCCTGGGGACTCATGGAGAGGCATCCGTGGACTCCAGGATGGCCCGAAGCCCGGCGCGCACCACCGGAGCATCCGAGGCAACGAAGAGCTGAATGACGATCGGCGGTCAGCCGTCAGCACCCAGCACCCGGCACTCAGCACTCAGGACCCAGCACCCGTCCGAAGATGGCAGGTCTCGTTCAGCAGGCGGGTTACCCAGCCCACCTCCCACTCCTCGAAGACGCTGTAGGAGCCGTTGTCCAGCTCCAGCTTCCACAGCTGAGAGTTGGGCAGGCCCAGCAGGTAGCAGGCCAGAACCTTGCACACCGCCCGGTGGGAGACCAGCACCACGGTGCCCTCGGGATGGTCCCTGGCGATCCTCAACAGGGCGGTAGATGCTCGCAGCCGGAGGTTTCGCAGGCTCTCCCCACCGGGGATCTTCACCCGCTGGGGTTGGGTCAGCCACAACCGGTAGAGGTCCGGAAAGGCGGCCTCCACCTCCTCGGGAGTCTTGCCTTCCCACACCCCATAGCTGAAGTCCACCAGGGCGGGGTAGCTGATGACCTCCAGCCCCACGGCCTTCCCGATGGCCTCGGCCGTCCGCATCGCCCGAGTCAGGGGGCTGTTGTAGACGGCGGACACCCGGTACCTGTCCCTGATCGCCTCGCCCAGCCGCTCGGCCTGCCAGGCGCCGGTCTCGTTCAGGTCGATGTCCACCAGTCCCCGGAACCGCTCGATCCTGTTCCATTCCGTCTGTCCGTGGCGCACCAGGATCACCCTAGACACCCCTCACCTCCAGCCGGTTCGATCTCCAATCGTGGGGCCGGCTCCTGCCGCCGCCCCATTCCCACCATCCAGACGGCCACCTCGCCGCACGACCTCTTCTCCCGCAAGAATCGTTCGTGGTGGTCCCGCATCCACCATTATCAGGCAGGAGACGGGAGGAGGCCAGCTCTCCCCCCATCTTCACACCTACCGGCCGCCGCCCCAGGATCCTCCCTTGGAGGGGCAGACTCCAGCATGCTCAGGCCGTCTGGGCTGTCTCGAGCCGTTCCCCGTAGCGCCGGTAGTCGGGCAGAAGCCGCTGGTACCCCTCCGACATCGATGGAGAGGAGATGACGAAATCGGCGGAGGCGCGGTTGCAGGCCACGGGGACGTTCCAGACAACCGCGATGCGCAGGAGAGCCTTGATGTCAGGATCGTGAGGTTGCGGCTCCAATGGGTCCCAGAAGAAGATGAGGACGTCGATGGCGCCCTCGGCGATCCTGGAGCCGATCTGCTGGTCGCCTCCCAGCGGTCCACTCTGGAACATCTTGACTTCGAGATCCAGTCGCTGCCGCAACAGCCTTCCGGTGGTTTCCGTCGCGTAGAGCTCGTGCCGAGCCAGGCTGTCTCTGTTAAAGGCGGCCCATTCCAGAAGGTCGTTCTTCATGTTGTCGTGGGCAATGAGCGCGATCCTCTTCGTCCTCTCCATCGTCAGCTTCTGATGCGCCATGAGTCTCAGCCTCCTTGTGTGACGCGTGGCTGCCGGCCGGCCAGCTGCTGCGGTACGCCCGGGTGTCGAAGGGGTGCGACGGGAACCATCGTCCGGTTCGCGGGACGTAGATCAGCCCCGCCACGACGGCGGTGAACGGTGCCACCGCCACCAGCCCGAAGCTGCCGACTATGGTCCTCATGATCTCGGCCGCCACGTAGTTGATATTTATCATGTCGATGGGCGGTATGCCCTGCCCCATGAACAGCATAAGCATGGCCATGTAGCCCCCGGCGTACGCCAGGAGGAGGGTGGTAACCATGGTGCCGCTCACGGCCCTCCCGACGGCGAGGCCCGAGCCGATCGCCTCGACGGTCGAGATGCCGGGTTTCTTCTGAACGACCTCGTGGACGGCCGCCGAGATGTCCATGGCGAGGTCCATGAGCGCGCCCGACGCGCTGATGAAGATCCCCGCCAGGAAGATCCGGGTCAGGTCCAGTTGAGGGAAGCCGGAGTAGAGCGAAGATCTTGTCTATCTCCATCTTTCCCACCACGTTGTTCATGGCCCGGACCTCCCGGCCGGCGAAGAGGCCATCCAGGATCTTCACCTTCACGGTCTGGGTCCCCTCTTTCACCAGTCCAAACTGTAGGTGTAGTCGTTCTTGGCCCGGGCCTTGGGATCCTTCATGCTCTCGGCAAGGGCCTCCTTGAGCAGCGTCACCTCCTGGTCGGTCAGGGCCATTCCCAGTTGTCCGATGGCGTCGGGATCCTTCTCCTTCGCCCGCTGCTCCAACTGGGCTCGATCGTCGGCCGGCAAGACGGTGAGCCCGAAGCTGTCCTGGATGAGCGGCAGGACCTCCTCGAAGCTGGCGTTCTCAGCCGTATGGTCCCTCTTGTACTGCTGAAGCTTCTGGTTGAAGCCGAGGTAGGACGCCTTCTGGTGCTGGATCTTGTCGAAGAAGGTGCTGTAGTTGTTCCGACTGGGTTGGTGAGCGTAGAAGGCCGCGGGGGTGGCGTGGTCGAGGGAAACCGCGGAAACTATTCCCACCTTCAGCCCCTTCGTCTTCGCGACCTCTGCTACGGTGGGGTACTTCTGGGTGCCGGTGGGGTCCATGCCCACGACGCCCGACGCCGTCTTGAAGCCGGTAGAAATGGCGGTGGCCGTGGAGGCGGAGTCGGGGACCACGCTCGTCAGGTCGTAGGTGGTGTTCATTCCCTGGACCGGGAGCTTGTCCATGTTGAGCTTGGTCAGTTCCGGCCGTGCGCCGTTCCCGTTGGTCGCGGCCAAGTACAGCTCGGCGGCCGTGCGTTGAGCCGATGCCATTCCATCACCAATGAACAGAAAGGTGTACTTCGCCTTCCCAACATCCGCAAGGGAGCTGTCTGAGAGGTCCGTCGTGGAAGCTACCTGGAGCTGAGAGGCGCTGCTCGTGGCCATCGCCGGCGTGGACGGTTCCATGGAGATCGTGACTGCCGCAACAAGGACCGCCGCACATAGGAGCGAACCCCATTTGGTCAGTAGGTTCATCTGGTGCCTCCTCGTCTGCCGCGCCGTCCATCGGCGCGTTCGTATCGGGTCTCTCGATGGGTGTACATCTGCCGGTCAATCTCGATCTCCGCGCGTTCCTCCTTCCCCCTTATACACTGACTCGCCCCTCCGAAGCTTGACTTGGGCGAGGCCCGCTCCCACTCACCCGCCTTCGGCCACGGGTACCAACTGACGAAGCTTCTGCCTCCCATGCCGCCTCCCTCCGGCGTCCGCGCCTGCCCTCCCCGGTCGCGCCCGCTAGCCTCTCGAGCTTCAGCCGATCGGCGTCGCGCCGGGGGCGGAACGCGCGGTTCTGCTGATCACCGCATTGATGGCTAGGCTTGGGGACACCCCCGTCAACGTGCCGGTGGCACGTTCACGCCCGCCGGGGGGGGCGCTGCGCCCTGGACCCGCTTTCTTCGTGCGACTTGCCTAGTGCGTTCGCCGCGTGACCATGCTGGCACGGCCGCGTTAGCAGCCACTTAACGAGCGGCTAAAGTCCGGTGAACGATCTCTTAAGGTCCTGTTAAGTGCGTCGTTGCCATTTCGTCACGGGCACCAGGCACGGATGGGGTTTCCGTGGAAGGTTGTCCCCTGTTTTACCTCTTGTTAACCAACTGTTGAACCACGGTTAATGAGAGTCGGCTAACCTCGGCCATGGGATCTTGACCCCTTCAGCCACCATCGCGGGCTTATGGAGATCCACGCGGCCCGAACACCAGGGAGTGACGGTTGAACTTCAGCTTCTCAACGGGCTCCCGCCGAGCCAGCCAATGGGCAAGCGATCATCTGCTTCCCGCCCGGGATGCTCTTCTCTTCCTGCTCCTCAACCTGCTGCTCACGGTCGTGGCCTGGCACTACGCCTCTCAAGCTGTCGAAGCCAGAGACCGCGCGAGGTTCGACGAGGCAGTAAGGACCACTCAGGTGGCTGTGAGCAACCGGCTCGACCAGTACATCGACGTGCTGCGCGGCGCGCGCGGCCTGCTCACTGCCAGCCAGTTGGTTGGCCGCGCTGAATGGGCCTCCTACGTCAACAGCATCGAGGTGGGAACCCGCTACCCGGGCATAGAGGAGCTGGGCTATTGCGAGCGGCTGTGGCCCGATGGCAAGGATCTCGAGCTGGCCAAGTTCAGGAGCCAGGGCATCCCCAATCTGGCGCTGTGGCCGGACGGAGATCGCCCGGAGTACTTCCCCGTCCTTCTCCTCGAGCCGGTCGACGCGCGAAGCAGCCGAGTGTATGGCTACGACGCCTTTACCGACCCGGTCCGGCGGGCAGCGATGGAGCAGGCGCGGGACAAGGGGCTGCCGGCAGCCACGGCAAGAGTGGTCCCGCTCGAGGGCGAGGGTGAGAACGCGCAAGCTCGCTTCGCGGTCTACCTTCCCTTCTACCGGACCGAGCAGCCGCTGGGAACTGTGGAACAGCGGCGCACAGCGCTGATCGGTTTCGTATACGCGCAGCTCCGTGTCGAGGACCTGCTTCGGGGGATCCCCGGGGACGAAGCTCACCCCCAAATTGCCGTCGAGGTGTTCGACGGCCCCGTGCCATCGAGGGAGCAGCTCCTGTTCGGCCACGATCAGCTCTCTGGCTCCGCCAACCCGCTTGCTCCTTCCGTCAGCTTCACTCGGACTGCCTCGCTGGACATCGCGGGGCGGCCCTGGACACTGCGTTTCTCCACACTGCCCCCCTTCGAAGAGAACTCGCAGAGGAGCCTGCCCACCCTCGTGCTGTTGGGCGGGCTGGCCGTCAGTCTGCTGCTGTTCGCCGTCGGTCTTGCCCGGGCCGAAGCGCGTACGGCGGCCGGGCGCATGACTGATGAGCGAAAGCGGCTGGAGGATCAACTGCGGCAGGCCCAGAAAATGGAGGCCGTCGGGCGCCTGGCCGGTGGCGTGGCCCACGATTTCAACAACCTGCTGACGGTGGTGACGGGCTTCAGCGAGCTGCTCTTGCAGCAGTTAGAGCATCACGATCCAAGGCGTGCCATGGTGGAGGAGATATCGAAGGCCGGCGACCGCGGTTCGGCGCTCACCAGGCAGCTTCTCGCCTTCAGCCGCCGCCAGATCCTTGCACCCGAGGTGATGGACCTGAACACCGTCATCGCTGGCATGCAGCCGATGCTGAGGTTGCTGATCGGTGAGGACGTGGAGCTGGCCACGGTTCTGGACCCTCGGTTGGGGCGGGTGAAGGCCGACCGAGGGCAGATCGAGCAGGTCGTCATGAACCTGGCCACCAACGCCCGCGACGCCATGCCCCAGGGTGGCAAGCTCACCCTGGAGACGGCAAACGTCGACCTGGATGCCTCCTACAGCACCAAGCACTTCGCGGTCGAGCCAGGCCCGTACGTGATGCTGGCGGTCAGCGACACGGGCTGCGGGATGGACCACGAGACCCAGGAGCGCATCTTCGAGCCGTTCTTCACCACCAAGCCCAAGGGCAAAGGCACAGGGTTGGGTTTGGCCAGCGTGTTCGGGATAGTCCAGCAAAGCGGTGGACACATTCGTGCGTACAGCGAGCCAGGCTGGGGCACCACTTTCAAGATCTATCTGCCGGTGATTGATGAGCCCGTGGTCGCCGTCGGGTCGCGCATCACCCCTGGAGACCCCGCCTGCGGTTCCGAGACCATACTCCTGGTCGAGGACGAGGAGTTGGTCAGGTCCCTGGCCCGCAGGATCCTCCAATCCAACGGATACCAGGTGCTGGAGGCGGCGCGGGGTGAGGACGCGCTCCGGCTGTGCAAGACCCATGCGGGGCCGATCCACCTGGTGATCACCGATGTGGTGATGCCTGGAATGAGCGGGCGAGAGTTGGCCGAGCAGTTGAGGTACTTCCGAACGGAGACGAAGGTGCTGTACATGTCCGGCTACACCGATGACGACATGGTGCGGCGCGGCGTGCTGCAGGAGGAGATGGCCTTTCTCCAGAAGCCTTTCAAGCCAGAAGCGCTGTTGAACAGGGTTCGCCGGATGCTGGACGAAAACACGCCCGGGGCCATCCAGCCGGCAGGTGAAGAGCCTCGGATCGGGCAAGCCCTCCCAGGTCCGTGATGCAGCGCCTTCCCGCCCTCGTTCCGCGGTTGCGGTGGCACATCCATCCACGTCGAGGAGGTGGCAGATGTCCCGTTGGTCTCGCGCCGTCTCTAGTTTACTCGCCTTTGCCGTGCTGATCGCCGGAGAGGCTGTCCCCGGCTGTGCCCCGGCAGGTCTCCCTACACCGCCGCCTTTCACTGTCGGACCGGCGGATAGGAGAACCGCACCACCCACCCGAGCGGCATCGCCGCCCCCGACGACGCTGCCGGCAGTCTCCGGCCCACGCGCCCCCCTTCCCCCGGTCACCGGCCCTCTCGAGGGCGAGGCCAAGACGCTGACCGGTGCGGGGGCGACCTTTCCGGCGGTGCTGTATGCCAGGTGGTTCGATGAGTACGAGCGATTGACTGGAGTCAAGATAACCTATCAGGCCATCGGTTCGGGGGGCGGGATCAAGGCCATCTCGGACCAGACGGTGGACTTCGGAGCCTCTGACGGCCCCATGACGGACGAGCAGCTCAAGGTGGCCAAAGGAGGCAAGATCCTGCACGTCCCGATGGCCCTGGGCGCGGTTGTGGTCACCTACAACCTCCCAGGCGTAACCGAACAGCTCAAGTTCACGCCCGAAACCATTAGCGGGATCTACCTCGGTTCGATCACGAAGTGGAACGATCCCAGGCTGGTCGCGGACAATCCCGCTCTCGCCCGAATCGACAAGGACGTCGTGGTCGTCCACAGGGCTGACGGATCGGGCACGACGTTCATTTGGACGGATTACCTGTCCAACGTGAGTCCGGCCTGGGAGCAGAGGGTTGGTAATGGCACCTCGGTGCGGTGGCCGGTCGGTCTGGGTGGACAGGGCAATCCTGGGGTGGCCCAAGCCGTCAAGCAGAACGCCTACTCCATCGGCTACGTGGAGCTGATCTATGCGCTTCAAAACGGGCTCGGAGTTGGCCTCGTCAAGAACAGCAGAGGCAACTTCATTCAGCCGCGCCTCGAGACGGTGACCGCGGCCGCGGCGGGAGTCGTCGATCGCATCGCACCGGATCTGCGGGCATCGATCGTCAACGCCGGGGGAGCGGAGGCCTACACAATCGCCGGTTTCACCTGGCAGTTGGTCTATGGGATTATCCCCGACAAGGCGAGGGCGACGGCGCTGACCCGACTCCTCTGGTGGGAGATCCATGAGGGGCAGAGGTTCAACGCGGATCTCGGGTACGCGCCGCTGCCGAAGGGTATCATCCTGCTGGCCGAAAAGAAGGTCCTATCGATAGTGCCGGGCGCCGAGGCCGTCCTCCCATGATGCGCTCCCAGGGAGCCCCGGCCCAGAGGGCATAACGAGCGATGGACATCCTACAGGATC
>JAJZRD010000232.1 GCA_021845945.1 Chloroflexota bacterium | reverse complement strand
GGTGGTTCGGACCTCCATACTCAGCAATGGGGACCAGGTCATCCTGGCCGGAGCTCACTAGAGACCAGATAGAGGGCACCGATGCGGCCACGACGGCCGTTTCCGGTGCCCCTCACCGTCCCCCTCTTGAATCTAGCAGCGCTCTATACCACGATATTGGCGGTGGCCACGACCTCAGAGCGACTGCTGCGTTGGGTGGAGAGGGGGGGTCGAGGCCTGCTTCTAGCTCCCCTTGCAATGGGCCACCAGGTTGCGGCCGGCCCGGTCCAGCCGGTGGACCCTCAGCACCCGACCGATCCTCGCCAGCCGCTGCTCCGTTCGCTTGTCCTTGAACAGGTTGAAGGCTATCTCGCCGCCGCTGCCGGCTATGCTCTTCAGCTGGCGCAGGAAGGGCCTGGCCAGCGCCCCGTGCTGGAAGCTGTACCCCACGAACAGGTCCACCGCCACGAAGTCGAAGCTCCGCCGGCAGCGGGCGACGTAGTCGAAGGCGTCGCCCACCACCACCTCCAGGTTGGGCATCTGGAGCCCAAACCCCCGCAGGGCGAAGTCGATCACCTCCTGGTCGGCGTCGATTCCCACCATCTCGATCCCCGGGTAGCGTCCGCTCAGCAGGTGGGCGAGGGTGCCGCCGCCCAGCCCCAACAGGAGGGCGCTCCGCGGGGAGCCCTCGGGCAACATGGCCGCCCAATAGCCCGAGGGCGGGTCTGCCCCAACGAGGGCTATGGAGAGGATCGCGCCGTCGACCATGAGGGCGGGGCGACCCTCGTCGTCCACTATCCGGATGCGCTCCCCCGATCGGCCGGTGGTGGAAGGCTGGCTACCGCTTGGGTTCATGTCCGGCTGTTTCGGAGTCATGCCCCAATTGTAGCAGGCCTCACTCTCACCATCTCTTCGACGGAAGGTCACCCTCAGCGGCTGAGGGTCGCAGGCAGTAGCTCCACCGTCTGGTGGAGCGTGGGGATCTCCGTCTTCCAGCGGAAACGGGCATGCAGCTCCTCGGCCAGCGATTCCGTGGCTTTCTCCTCTCCGTGGATCAGGAAGGTCGTTGCCGGCGGGCGCTGAAAGCCGGAGAGCCAGCGAAGGATCTCGTCTCGACCGGCGTGGGCGGAGAAGCCGTCTATCTGCCGGATGGCGGCACGAACCCGCACCTCGTGGCCCAGCAGCTTCAAGTGGGATGCCCCATCCAGAAGACTCCGACCTCGGGTGCCATCGGCCTGGAACCCGACGAACAGCACCGTCGCCCTCGGGTCGTCCAGGAAAGCCTCCAGGTGGTGAAGCACCCGTCCGCCCGTGGCCATCCCGCTCGCCGAGATGATCACCATGGGGCCATCCCGCTCGTCCAGGGCCCGTGATACCTCGGGCGTCCGCACGAACTCGAGGTCGCGGAGCCGGAAGGGGTTATCACCGTTGCCCTCCAGCTGCCTCAACTCCAGCCGGTGGGCCTCGGGGTGGGCCAGGAAGATGGCGGTGGCGTCGATGGCCATAGGGCTATCGACGTAGATCGGCAGCGAGGGGATCTCCCTCTGTTGCTCCAGGCAGTGGAGGGCGTACAGCAGCTGCTGGGTTCGACCTACGGAGAAGGAGGGGATCAGGAGGCATCCGCCTGCTTCGGCCGATTGGTGGACGATCTTCGCCAGCAGCCTGTCCGGATGGCCGTCCGCGTGGTTCCGGTTCCCATAGGTGGACTCCACCAGCAGGTAATCGGTCTCGGCCACCGGGGTGGGATCGGCCAGCAGGGGCTCCCCGTAGCGGCCCAGGTCGCCGGAGAAGACCAGCTTGACCTCGCCCTGCCGATCGGTGACCCACATCTCCACTATGGCGGAGCCGAGGATGTGGCCGGCATCCAGCAGCCGGATGCGGATCCCCTCGGCCACCTCCATCACCCGGCCGTAGGGGCAGGGCCTCAGATAGCGGAGGGCGGCTTGCGCCTCGGCGACGGTGTACAGCGGCAGGGCGGGGGAGTGCTTGGAGTAACCGTGCTGGTTGGCGTGTTCGGCCTGCTCCTCCTGCAGGTGGCCCGAATCCGGGAGGAGGATGCCGCACAGCTCCACGGTGGCCGGCGTGGCGTAGATGGGCCCCGTGAAGCCGTGCCTGACCAGGCGGGGTAGGTACCCGCTGTGATCCAGGTGAGCGTGGGTAAGAACCACGGCGTCCAGGGATCCGGGCTCCACGATGGGAGAATCCCAGTTCATCAACCGTAGCTCCTTGAAGCCCTGGAAGAGCCCGCAGTCCACCATGACCCGAGCCCTATCCGTCGACACCAGGTACTTGGCTCCGGTGACGGTGCCGGCAGCACCCAAGAATGTGATGGATGGCACAGTACATCTCCTCACGAGCAATCAGACGTCGGCGTTCGGCTATCAACCGACGGTATTCAGCGGCTGGCTGGACGAAGGCATCGGGAAGACTGGGTAGGAAGTGGGCCAAAGGGACGACACCACGCTATACCGGACTAGCACATTGTAGCATAGCGGGCATTGCTTGAAGATACCCGGCGAAGCATGCTACTATCAGGCCTCGGAAGCTTGGAGCTATCAGCTTTCCTCTATCGGCCCTCAACTGGTGGGTGCGGTCGAATGTGGGACGGCCGCCGCCAACCTGGGCTGCCCGGCAGGGGCGTCGCCCTCTTGGGGCGGAGGACGATCTCATTCAGAGCCGGCTGGCCTTGCCGGCGGATTGCTGATGGCTGAGAGCTGACCGCTGAACGCTTAGTTTGGGAGTCTCACATGGATGGCTCGTGGCGAAAGCAGCTGCGGCTGGGTGTTATTCAGGTGATGATGTTCCCCGATGCCGCGGGGAACGCGGCTCGGACCCTGGAGACGGCCAGGCAGATCCTGATGGACGATTTCTTTGGTGTCCTGGTCGTCGGCCGGATGGACGACGACACCACGAAGGCAGTCAAGACGATGGCCAAGGACGCCCACGCGGACGTAGCCATCAGCGCTGCGCCGGTGGTTCTGGGCGGGAAGCACAATCTGGCCAGCCTGGAGGAAGGCGCCCGGCGGGCCGCCGTGGAAGCGCTGAAGAAGAGCGTGGACGACGCCTACCTGCTGGGAGCTCCGGTGGTCGAGCTGCTGGACGGCGGACGCAGCTATCCGGGCCCCGAGAAGGAGCGCCGGGCGGCCGACCAGTTGGTCCGCTCCCTCAAGGAGTTGTGCAGCTATTCTGAGTCGAAGGCCTCGGGGCAGCCGGTGTGGATCGGCCTGGAGAGCTTCGACCGAGCCGTGGACAAGCGCAGCCTGGTGGGACCCAGCTCTCTGGCCGTAGATGTAGCTGCCCAGGTCCGGGCCGCGCATCCCTACTTTGGCCTCACCATCGACATGGGCCACCTGCCCCTGATCGGCGAGAGCTATCGGGACGCCCTTCAGACCACCAGGGATTACCTGATCCACGCCCACCTGGGGAACTGCATCAGGGACGACACCACCCATCCGTTCTACGGCGATAGCCATCCCGGCTTCGGGATGGCGGGTGGCGTGGCCGACGTGGCGGAGCTGACCGAGTTCCTGGCTGCTCTCCACGAGATCGGGTATTTTGAGAAGCAGCTGCTCACGGCCGTGCCCTGGTTGACCTTCGAGGTGAAGCCTCAGCCGGGCCAATCACCCGAGATGTTGATTGCCAACTGCAAGAGGACCTTCGAAGAGGCCTGGGCCAGACTGTAGGGCGGATGAGTGGAAGAAGAGCGATTTGAGAGGAGAGAGCTGTGATGGTTGACGGGGCGGAGTCCCAGGTAGAGCTTCGCTACAAGGAGGTAGCCCCTGACTTCCCCCGCTGGGAGAAGCTGAAGGATATCGTCGACCAGCTTCTGGACGTCATGCTCAACTACCGCCAGAGCGGCCACCCCGGCGGCAGCCGCTCCAAGGTCCACATGATGCTAGTCACGATGCTTTCGGGGGTCTCCCGGTGGGACATCCGACACCCGGAGAAGCGGTTTGGCGATCGCTTCATCCTTGTTGGCGGACACACCGTACCCCTGATGTACGTCATTCTGGCCATCTTCAACGAGGCGCTCCGGATCAAGTACGCCCAGACCAGGGATCCCAAGTACCTGGTGTCCGATCCCGAAGAGCGGATGCTGACCTGGGAAGACCTGCTGGGCTTCCGGCGGAACGGCGGGCTCTCCGGGCATGCGGAGATGGGGGGGAAGACTCTCATCCTGAAGTTCAACACCGGCCCTTCCGCTCACGGTAGCCCCGCGGCGGCCGGCGAGGCCATGGCCCTGAAGCGGGCCGGCGCCGACGGCGTGAAGGTCTTCGCCTTCGAGGGAGAAGGAGGTCTCACCCCCGGTGCCGTGCACGAGACCATGAACACCGCCTGGGGTCTTGGTCTGGACAACCTCCACTACGTCATCGACTGGAACGACTTCGGCATCGACGATACCCCGATCAGCGCCGTCGTGCCGGGGACGCCCAAAGACTGGTTCGGCTCCCATGGCTGGCGGGTGGTGGGCAGCGAGAACGGCTCCGACTGGGAGTCGGTGACTCGGACCATCCTGGAGCTGGCCCACGGCCCCAACCCGAGCAAGGTGCCCAGCGTCGCGTGGCTGAAGACCCGCAAAGGCCGGGGCTACGGCGTGTACGACAACAAGTCCCACGGAACCCCGTTGCCCATGAACGGCGAGGGCTTCTGGAAGAATGCCGCCGCCTTCGCCGAGAAGTACGGCGTCAAGTTCGTGGGCTTCAACGAGCCGGCCCCCAAGGATCCGGCGGCCCTCAAGGAGCAGTTCCGGGCGAACCTGGAGGTCGCCATCGGCGCCCTGAAGGCGGATCAGGATCTGGTGGACTACCTGACGGAACGTCTGATCGAGCTGGGCGAGAGCGTCCCGAAGGAGATCCCTTCCTTCCGGCTGGATACCGGCAAGAACCCCTGGAAGGACGAGCGGCTGTACGACTACGAGAACTACCCGGCCGAGCTGTGGGTAAAGCCCGGTGAGAAGGCCCCGAACCGCGCCGCCCTGGCCAAGTACGGAGCGTGGGTCAACGCCTTCGGACGGGAGAACTACGGCAGGCCCCTCATCCTGGCCTGCTCCGCGGACCTGGCCGCCTCCACCAACATCATAGGGTTCGCTCAGAAGTGGGGCGAGATCCCCGGTTGGGGGATCTACGACCGGGAGAAGAACCCGGAGGGCGCGCTGCTCCCCACGGAGATCACCGAGTTCACCAACGCCGGAATGCTGGCCGGCATCGCCTCGGTGAACTTCGCCGAGAATCCATTCAAGGAGTTCCAGGGCTTCTACGGCGCCACGTCAACGTACGGCTCCTTCGTCTACCTGCACTATGGGCTGATGCGGCTGTACAGCCAGATGGCCCAGGACTGCGAGCTGAAGCTGGGCAAGATCCTGTGGGTGGTTGGCCACTCGGGCCCGGAGACCGCCGAGGACTCCCGGACCCACTTCGGGATCTTCTCTCCAGGCGTGACGCAGCTCTTCCCCAAGGGCCGGGTGGTGGACGTCCACCCCTGGGAGCACAACGAGGTGCCGGTGGTGATCGCCGCTGCCATGAAGACGGAGGCCCACATCGTGGCACTCCATCTGACCAGGCCGTCGGTCGAGATCCCGGACCGGGCAGCCCTCGGGATGCCATCTCACTTCGCGGCGGCCAAGGGCGCCTACGTCCTCCGCGACTACAAGCCCGGCCAGAAGCCGATGGGCACCGTGATCGTGCAGGGGACCATGTCCACGGCCCACGTGGTGAAGCTGCTGCCAGAGCTGGACAAGGCGGGGCTGAACGTGAAGATCGTGGCTGCCATCAGCCCCGAGCTGTTCCACCTTCAGCCGGCCGGCTACCGCCAGCAGGTGCTATCCGACGCGGACTGGGTGGACTCCATGTGTATCACCAACCGCGCCCGGAAGCTGATGGGCGACTGGATGGTCACCAAGGTGTCCGAGGAGTACACCCTCTCCTCCGACTGGGACGACCGGTGGCGAACCGGCGGCACGGTCGACGAGGTGTACGAGGAGGCGCACCTGTCGCCCCAGTGGATCCTCAAGGGGATCGAGCGGTTCGTGGCGGACCGCGACAAGA
>JAJZRD010000017.1 GCA_021845945.1 Chloroflexota bacterium | reverse complement strand
ACGCTAACCCTCGCTGCCGTCTTGCCGAAGACGGTTATCCCCCCCGGAGCCGCCTGGGCGATCGCCTCTGAGGCCGGCGCCTGCGGTTCGGCCGGCGCCGCCAAGGGCTGTTGAGCAGCCGGCGCCAAGGGTTGCAGCGGGATCCCGCGGGCCAGGTCCGAGCGTACGAAGAAATCGAAGTCGCGGGAGCCCAGCGGGTTCAGCGTCTCCTTATACAGGAAGTATCTCCACAGCTTGGAGCGCACCGAGGGGTCCAGCAACCCCTGCCACACCTTCTGCCAGGTCAGAGTCTTGTAGTCCTCGGGGTACCACCAGTTCAGCCTGCCGCGAATGGCGACGTAGTTGCTCAAGTTGCTCCGTATCGGCTCCTCGTTGGGCACCATCGCCAGGATCACCGCGGCGTCCGTCGGCGTGGTGAAGGTCCTCGAGTAGTAGCTCTTGTTCTTGTAGTCCCGCAGGTACCACTCGAAGGGCCAGGCGATGCTCTCGTGGGAGACGGTCTGCCCCCCGACGTTCTCGGAGTAGCCACCGTCCAGCAGGATCTTCAGCTCCTTGCCGGCCCCGGTCTGGTTGGAGATCCGCTCGATCTCCTGCATGACCCTGGGCACGTCGGGCGAGGTTTGAACGTACACCATCATGTCCTGGGGAATGTCCCCCCGGGCGTAGGTTACGCCCCAGCCGGTGTGGATGGTCAGCACCAGCAGTGCCACCATCACCCCGAGCCCGGCCGGCACCAGCACGGCTGCGCTGCCGTTCCGCCTACCGACCAGCACCAGGGTGCCCACCAGCACCGCCAGCAGCAGCACCATCGCGAGGCTCTGAAGCTGCGCAGCCTGAATGCCCAACTGGGTGCCGGGGAGGGGCGGCGCCGCGATCAGCCCTCCCAGCAGAATGGCCGCCATCAGCCCCACCAGTGCCAGGGCGAAGAGCCCGGGGCCCTGTGTAAACAGGGCCCGCCTGGTCCGCTTCAACAGGCCGGCGATGGCGAAGGCTCCCAGAAAGACCAGAGGCTCGACGATAGGGAGGTCCAGCCAGGGCATCTTCTCCCCAGCCCAGGAGTACACGAACAGGGCGCCCAACACCCACACAACGTTGAACCAAAAGAAAAGGCTCATCCGCGAGAGTTGCCGCCGCACGACCAGGAAGACCAAGCCGCCCAGGGCCGCCAGCAGCGGCAGGAACTCGTAGAGGGGGATCAGCAGCAGATAGTAGAACCAGGGCTGGCCGCCCCGCTGGACCCCCTGCTGCGCCATCCAGTAGGTGACGGCACCAACGGAGCCCGAGATGATCCCCTTGGGGTTGGTGAAGAAGGTGGTGTACATCACCGCGTACAGCCCCAGGAAGATGGCGACCATGATCCCCCAGTCTCGGAGGGAGATGCTCCTCAGGGCAGACCACCCGGCGGGCGAATAGCCCCTCAGCCGGGACACCACCGTCTCCAGCACGAAGAACCCCAGGAAGATCACACCGGTTATGAAGATGGTCTCTTTGGTGGCGAAGGCCAAGAAGGTGCTCAGTGCGAGGAGATACAGGTAGAGGCTTCGCCGCTCCCGCAGGTAGCCGAAGATGCCGATGACTATCAGCAACTCCCAGCCCGCAAAGTAGATGGCCTCGCGGGTGAATCTGGAGAAGTAGAGGAAGGATGGCGACAGCGCGAAGAGCGCGGAGGCGACCAGGGCGCCGACTCTGCCCAGCTCACGACGCAAGAAGTAGGGCGAGAGCGCGATCCAGACGCCGAAGATGGCGGCCATAATTCGGGAGGTGTAGTCGCTGGCTCCGAACAGCAGGAAGACGAGGGCGTTGCCCTCGAACTGAAAGGGTCCGTGCATCATGGGGTCGTGGGTGTAACCCCGCCCCGTGTAGAGAAACCAGGAGTAGAGGGCGTGGAGGCTCTCGTCGTGGTGAAGCGCCCGCGACCCCAGATCCCAGAAGCGGGTAGCTATGGCAAACAGAACCAGACCGCCGTAGGCGGCCAGTTCCCAGTCGATCGTCAGTTTTGCGAGTAGCGGCCGGCTGAGGGTGGTATCCTCGCCCGGCGATCGACTCTCTTCGGCCAAAGTCAAAGACTAGTGCTCCTCAATCTACTCACCAGTTCCCTGCCGGCGCGCGCACAATTATATCACGCTGATTTGCCCTCACAAGGCCATCGCGGCTCATGGCCCAGCGCCAGGCCTCCTGCCAGGTGAGGTCTCGAGTGCTGATGGAGGGCGCGTACAGGCCGGGTCTTCGATCGAACGCGGGATCCGGCGATGCCGTCTCGCCTCGAAGCAGGGACAGGCTGATCCCCTGGCTGGACCCTGCGGAGAACACGACGTCGTTGGCCGACCGCAGGTACCAGGCAAGGGGACCCCGCAGCTGGGGATCCACCGTCACCTGAGTGCGGAAGTACTGAGCGATGTACGCCTCGGTGGTGGCCGCCTCACGGAGAGATGGGGATATCTGGGTGCCCACCAGCGGCTCTCTGGAAAGAGTCTCCATCCTGTAGTTCAAGAATGCGGCCCCGTGCACCAGGTACCCAGCGCTCAAGACCGCCACGACGCACCAGGCGAGCGCCAGCTTGCCGCGGCCATCCAGCAGGAGGGCCACCGTAATGGCGGCGACGGCGACCAGGCACACCTCGCCGTACAGGTAGACGGCGGGAGTGTCGCTTGCCGGAGTGGACAACCGGTTGAGCATGACCATCGCAACCGCGATCGGGACCGCCACCGCCAGGGCCGAAACCAGCCATCTCCACGCGAGGCCCACACTCTTCGTCCACCAAAGGGTCTCGCCGGCCAGCCGGGCGGCGAGCAGGTAGATGGGGAGGAGCGGCAGAAGCACCCGCGACGTCACGTCGCCCGTTTGCACCATGCTGAGCAACAGCAGCAGCATGGTCCACAAGGAAAGGAGGCTATCCACCCGGTCCCGCCGCACCACGGTCCTGAACAGCTGCACCAGACCCAGCACCAGCATCGGGAACTCGTAGAGGAGGAGCAGCAACAGCACGTTGCCCCGGGGCACCGACAGGCTGAAGGACCGAATCCAGCCGGTCCAGCCGTCGACGGCCGCCCACTGCACCCCCGACAGGTTGCTTCCGAAGTTGGTCCCGAGGATCAGCAAGCTGGCCACAAAAAGGGCCACGGACCACCTGCCGAGGGCTGAGGCGAGGAACCTCCCCCCCTCGACCAGCAGAAACAAGGGCCTCGGGTGGGAGAGAAGGGCTGCCATGGACAGGGTAACCAGCAGCGTGATCCCCTCGCTTTCCGATGCGACCAGCGCGGCCAGCAGGATGGCAGCGACGTAGGCCCTCCCCCTGGTCAACTCTTTCACTCCCCTGGCCAGAGCCGCCCACAGCAGAACCGCGAGGGCTACAGCGGCCATGCCCCCGCCCACCTCCCGCGAAGCGAACAGCATCACGGGTGACAGGGCCATGGCATAGGCAGCCACCAGGGCAGGCAGCCGACCCAGGGTGGATCGCAGCAGGTAGGGCGCGGCCACCAGCGCGGACCCGGCGATGGCGGGGAAGACCCGCGCCGCGCCGTCACCCCCGGCAAAGAGCAGCAGGGCCAGGGCCGTGCCGTAGCCGTTCAAAAGGTCCCGGTGCAGGGCCTCCGGTGGACGGCCCTGGGATATCCTGTAGGCCTCAGCAGCCAGGGTGCCCTCTTCCACCGACAGGGGACGCTGGTCCAGCAGCAGGAAGCGCAGAAGGATGCCAATCAGCAGGGCACCCAGGTAGAGGGCAACCTCCAGGGTCACCACCCGCTCCATGTGGGCGACCGTCGTCCCGAGGTCCGGGAGAGCGGCCTCTTTTCGGTCCTTCACAGCATGGATGTCCCGGGCTCGCGCGACCATACTCTCCTACTCCGTCGAATCGCTACCCATTGGGCGCCGCCATCGGGGCTTCCTGCTGCGCAGCGCCGGCCACCCGATAGATCACAACTTTGCCCTGCCGGTGAGCGACCTCCAGCTGTCCCTCAAACCGGTTGTACACTCCGGGCCCGTACTTCTCCACCTCGAGGCTACCGACAAAGACGTACCGGACGCCGTACTTGCTCAGGAGGGCCCTCATGGTGGAAGGATCCGCCGTGCCATAGATGGCATCTACGTCCTGGGTCCGGCGCTGCGGCTCCTCGCCTCGGCCGCGCCACTGCACCTCGTGCCCCGCCCAACCCAGCACCGACGGCAGTCCCGAGAAGGTGCTAACTCGGGCGTATTCCGAATACTCGCCGCCGGTGGCTTCCAGCACCACCGGCCGCCCGACTGCTGCCCGGGATAGCCATTGGATGGCAGCATAGTCGTCGGGTCTGATCTTCTGGTAGAAGGCCGCGCCGTCGAGGGTGGCAGGAGGCTGGGAGCCCTGGATCTTGGCGGGGGTTGCCGCCAAAGGATACACCAGTCCGGCGACCACCAGCAAGGCAGCGGCCGCGGCGACCAGCCGGCCGAGCGCTCGCGACTTCATCGCCGCTGCCATCCAAACCACGGCCACGCCCGAAGCAAGCCCAAGCAACAACCATGCCTGATAGTGGAATTTGAACACCGTGTTCATGCGGGTTCCAAATAGATCCACCAGGAACAGCATCTCCGGCCCCAGCAGCAACAGCAGCCCCGCGGCCGTCAGGGTAAGCAGGAAACGCTGGGCTCCGGGATCGGCCTTCTCCTCCGGGTCCCGAGGCGAGAGCAGGCTGGCGGCGGCACTGCCCGTCAGCAGCAGGAGGCCCAGCAGCAGGGTGGTCGAACCCGCGACCGCCGAGGCTAAGAGCAGCGCTATGCCGCCCGCCGAGACCAGGACGACGGGCACCGAGGCGGCCCGCGAGCCACGGGCCCAACGCCCAACTCTCGAGGCCGGGCGCCCCTCGATCGGGTCGTGCTTCGCTCCGCCCCGCCGCGGCCGGATCCAGTGCCACAACCGCCAGAGGAGAAAGCAGCACAGAACGAACAGGAAGGGGCCGAACAGGATCAGCATCGAGGGGAGAGGCGTCTTGTCGGCTGAGAGTCCTATTCCCTTCGTCTGGGAGGAGAAGCCCAGGAAGAAGGGCGAGTAGATCAGGATGGAAAGGGCTGAGATCAGCACCAACAGCGCAACCCGGCGCAGCAACTTCTGTCGACTGCCGTCGGAGGCGACCAGCGGCACCAGCGAGCAGGCCCAGAAGAGAGCGGTGTAGGTCGGGAAATCCCAACTGTTGCCGACCAGCAGGAAGCCGAGGGCGAGGGCCGGGACCAGGACGCCAAGCCACCGCGCGAACGGGGGCTGGTCCAGAGAACTTGCATCCTCTCTCTGCCGGCCTAGCAGGGCAGACAGGGAGAGGGCCAGCACCAGCAGGCCCCAGGGCAGGGCCGTGTAGTGGGGATGCAGATCCCCCAGCAGGAAGCTGAAGTAGGGAAACTCGTCGATCCCATCTGGTTTGATGGTAGGGATAACCCGCGACGCCCTCCACCACCACCAGAAGGAGGTGGGCAACCACCCCTGTGGCTGGGCTGCGGCCTCCAGCCCCTTCACCCCTATCCACTTCCAAAAGGAGGCGTCGCCAAACCCACGGGCGGCCAGCACCTCCAGCAATCCCTCCAGGTTCCCCATGATCCCGATCATGGTGGGGGCCACCAGGGCGGCCAGCAGCCGGCCGAAAGGGCGCAGCTGCGGAAGCAGCCGGGAGAGAAGGCTGTAGGCCAGGCTGAAGCTGCCCGCCACCACCAGCGCGAAGACGAGGGCCACCCCCAGGTTGTATCCCACCGCGGCCGGAACACCCGACAGCTTGGCGACGCTCGCCAGCAGCAGGTACCCGAAGTAGTAGTAGGAGATGCTGAAGCCGGACATCCACGGATCCTCGGCCGGAAAGCCGTCGGTCCGGTAAAGGGCGTTCAGCAGCGCGAAATCCATCGGCTTCTCGGTGCCCGATATCTCCGGGTTGTGGGCCCGAATCCAGGCGGCCCCCGCGAAGCCCAGGAGGAACACCGCCTCGGAAACCCACACCGAGAGACGAGCCTGGCGCAGCTGGCCCAGGGTCTCCCGCCCCCACGCCCCCCAGCCGGCCACGCCCACCGCGGCCGCGATCAGCGCTATGGTGGCCTGCTGAAAGTGGAGGATCCCCAAGCTGCCCAAGATCCACCCCAGATAGGCCACCACCAGCACCCCGAGAGGCTTGGCGAACAGATACCCACGGTCGGAGAGCGGCCGAAGGAGACGCACCGCCACCGGCAGGGCACTCAGCCCCAGCAGCTCCACCGCGATGAGCCAGGTCAGAAACCAGACCATTCCACTCGACACCTGATGGGAAACCCCTGTGGCGGAGGACTAGCTACCGCTTACTGAGTAGATGGTCACTCCGTCGGATCGGTAGAGCACCGACAGCTTTCCTGCCGCGACCATGCCGTCGAACTTCGCCAGGCCAACCGCGGAGTAGTAGGCCCTCTCCAGCTCTCCCACGTAGATGAGCCGCACGTGGTACTTCTGCAGCAGGACCGACAGCTGAGCGACGTCGGTGGTATCGAACATGGTCTTGACGTCCCTCAGCCGCTCGTCGATCATCCCCTGGTAGCCCCACCGCTGCTGCCGCTCGTGCCAGGTCCACCCCAGCACCGTGGGAAGGCCGGTGTAGATGGAGACCCGCGAGCCCCAACGATACTCCGGGATCTGGGCTTCCAGCACCACCGGCGACCCGGCCACGTGGTCCTGGATCCACCGAATGGCGCCGTAATCCCGGGCCATCACGATCTCCTGGTTCTGATCCCTGAAGCTGGCGCCCTTCATGTAGGCCATGCCGTCCAGGGTGGGCGCCATGGGGTGGAACCGGGCGGCCAGCTTCACCGGGGTCGCATCCGCAGGATAGATCAGCACAGAGAGGCCCAGGGCCGCCAGCGCGGCGACCCACCCTTTGCGCCAGCCGCGCAGCCAGCCCTTGCTGCCGTCCCTCCACTGCCAGAGGATCCCGGCGACCCCCAGGGTCGAGGCGATACCGAACAGGAACCAGGCCTGAAGGTAGAACTTGAAGACGGTGTTCATCCGCCCGATGTCGCCCTTGATGGCGACGAACTCTACCCCCAGGGTGAGCACCACCCCAAGACCTACGAAGAGGGTGAGCAGCAACCGCTCGGGCGGAGCCTCCTTCTCGAAGAGAGCGAGGAGCGCCAGCAGCCCCATCGCGAGAAGAAAGGCCACGAGGTACAGCTTCAGGAGGAGGGCACCAAGGGCCATGCCCACCAGTGCCACAACCGCGTACTGAAGGGCTTGGGACCATGGGGTTGGGCGCACCAACCTTGCCGACAGCTCGCGCCGCCTGGCAGCCCTGCGAGATCCCTCGAGTCGCTCCCAAAGGGCTCGCAGCCACAGCCGATGCCGGCGGCTGCGAGCCAGGTGGAACAGCAACGCGGACCCGAAGCAGAAGAGAAAAAAGCCGAAGATGGTCAGATAGTGCTGCAGGGAGGTCTTCCCCGGCGACGGATCGACGCCGTTGTAGAACAGCTCGTAGGACCGGCTGAAGGGAAGGAACAGCAGCTGCGCCACGGCATACATGGCTACGGCCGACAGCAGGGCCTCCAGCGTCCCCTTCGCAGTCAGCGCCCTGTCCCTGGCGAAGGTTGCCAGCAGGAAGGCGGCCGACAGCAGCAGCAGATAGGTCGGGTAATCCCAGCTGTTGGTGACCTGGAGGGCGCCGGCCACGAGGCCGCCGCAGGCGGCGAGCGATCCCCAGTCCCGGGCCCACGCCCTGAGGAAGCCCGCAGGCCTTCTACCCGGACTTGGCGGATCATGCCCCCGGGCCCACGCCCTGAGGAAGCCCGGATGATGTAGGGCAGGGGCTTGTCCCCTGCCGCCTCGCGCCCACGCCTCGAGGAAGCCCGAGAGGTGCTGGGTGCTGAGTGCTGAGTCGTCAGTCTCTCCCCATCTCTTTGTCTCCCCGTCTCCCCGTCGCGTCGCGCTCCCCTGCCACACCACCGCCAGCACCAGCCCCAGCGCCAGGGTCGCGATGGGCATGGCCATCATGTGGGGGTGCAGGTCGCCGTACAGGAAGGTGAAGTAGGGAAACTCCGTGATCGGCGTGGGGTTCTCCGGACCGATGATGCGGGTGGACCTCCAGAAGTCGAAGGCCGGAAGCACCCTACCACCAGACAGCACGGCCCAGACGCCCGCTAAGGCCTTGACGGTCCCCTCCACCATGGGCAGAGTGCTCTTGAACTGCAGGCCGCCCAGCCTCCGGAGAGCCTCGAGGACCTGCGTCGGGCCGTCCAGGTTCCCGGCGATCAGCACGACCAGCGCCGTCGCGAGGCCCGCCAGGATCGCGCGGTCCGGCAGAGCGCGAGCCACCAGGCGGCGGGAGACCAGGACGAAGTTGAACCCAAAGGAGTACAACCCCGCGGCGGTCAGTGCGAAGATGGAGGGGATCGCCAGGTTGAAGGCTACGGCGGGAACGATTCCGGTGAGCCGCATAACCGTCGCGACCATGACGTAGCCAAAGTAGTAGTAGTTTATGTATCCACCGGCCATCCAGGGATCGTAGGGCGGGAAGTAGGTGGACTTGGCCACGGCATTCAGGAAGGCGAACTCCATCGGCTTCTCCCCGCCGAAGTTCAGATGCCACAGGTCGGGGTTGCGGACCCGTATGAACCAGAAGAGGGCGAAGGCACCCAGAAACAGCAGTTCGTGTACCAGAACCACCCCGCGGTGGGCCAGGTAGAAGCGGCGAAAGGCGCCGCCCTCGGCGCGGAGGACCGCGACGCCGATCAGCCCCAGCACCGCCATCCCCAGCAGGATGGAGAGCCGCCCGAAGGGCACCAGATGCAGGCTGGGCAGCAGCCACGCCAGGTAGCTCACCCCCAGCAGACCCAGCACCTTGGCCAGGCCGTAGCCCCGGTCCGGGAAGCAGGCGAAGATCCGCCACGCCAGGGGAAGCGCCAGCAGTCCCAGCAGCTCGAGGGCCAGCCACCAGAAGAGGGTCGGCAGCCGGTTGGTGACGCCATCGGGATCGTACAGGGAGGACCAGGTCCCGCCCTGATCCTCCACGGCCCGCCGCTCCTCGCTCAGCAACAGGCCGCTGCCCCCGGACTGGATCTGCTTCAGGGGTACGATGCGGTCCAGGGGGATGGCGCCCAGCAGCTGCTGGACCCTATCCGGAGAGAAGGTGGGGCTCTTCTTGAAGATCAGCACCTTCGGGTGGTCGTAGACGGTGAAGCTCTCGTCTGCCATGTCGTCCACCGCCTGGAGGGGTCCTACGGTGGGGTAAGAGGCGAAGGTGGCCACCAGGTCGAACCCCAGCTTCCCCTGGAAGAGGAGGGTGTAGTAGGCCGACGCCATCGGGTAGCTCTCTGGAACCTTGGCTATCGAGCCGTAAAGCCGGTTGCTGGACAGGACGATGTAGTCGATCTGGGACAGGCTCTGAACCAGGGCGCGACGCTTATCGGGAGTATCCGGGTCGTACATCGGCAGGGTCGCGATCCGGTAGTCGGCCTGCCGGCCCGGCCGGTCGGACAGGTTCAGGGGAAGAGCATCGTCCCAGTGCTCGCTGCCCAGGCCGGCGCCCCGGGGCACGTTGTCGTAGATCCACCGGCTGGCCTCGACCCTGGTGTGCTCCCTGGAGTAGATGGAGAGGAAGCCGGCCGCTTGAACCGCCGTTCCAACGAGCACCAGCAGCAGCAACAGCGCGGGCAAGCTGCCCCAAAGCCGCGCGCGGAGCCGTCCGTGCCCGTCGCCAACGACCGCTGAGGTCTGCTCCTCGGCCGCGACCTCTGACACCGCTGTGCGCTCGCTCCTGGCGGAGGAATCCGTCCGCCTCCAGAGGGCCACCAGGCCGGCAGCCGCCAGGATCACCAGGATGGGCGCCACCGGCAGCATGTACCGGGCGAACTTCACCTGGAAGCTGAGGTTGATCGCCAGATAGGGGACGAGCCAGCCGGCCAGCACCCACTCGGCGGCAACGCGCCGCCTGAAGAGCCGAACGAGGTAAGCCACCAAGCCCGCCACGGCCGCCGCCGTCAGCGCCGGGCCCGCAGTCCAGAAAAAGAGGGTGCCGACCTGGTACACCACCGGCGGTGTCCGGAGATACTGGATGGTGTAGGGCAACACCGAGATCCCCCGGACCATGTCCCCCTCGTTCTGGATGTCCCGCAGGAAGGGCTGCGGATCCAGCAGGGCGTAGGGCTGGAACAGCAGGAACACACCGCCGGCGACCAGCGAGGCCAGGATCGCCCCGGGGAGCGCCCGCGCCCACCGCTCGCCCGGGCCAGCGCCTATTCCGTAGTTCGCCAGGAGGCACGCCAGCCCCACGGGAAGCAGCACTGGCGCCGCGGAGACCTTGCATGCCATGGCCAGCCCCGCCGCCATGCCCATCAGAACGATCCGGCCCCCCGAGGGTTTCTCCAGCACCCGCAACCCCAGAAACAGGGTCAGCATCAGGAAGAAGGTGAGCAGGGTATCGGAGGCGTAGAAGTGAGAGAGCTGAATATCCAGCACGGTGAGGCTGAGGAGGAGCGAGGCGAGCAGACCGGCGAGCAGGCCGTACGTCCGCCTCGCCATCAGGAAGGCCAGGAGGATCGTTCCCAGGTCGAAGATGGCCGACAACAGCCGCCCCAGCAGGGTCAGACCGTCGAACCCTTCGGACCCCGGCCAGAGGGGGCGAAGGAGATGCCCCGACAGCTTCAGCAGGTAGAGGGGCAGCGAGCCATAGGCGAAGTTGCGGGGCTGTCCCGTCGCGGGATCGGCGGAGCGGGGGTTCAGGGTGCTGCGGCGCGGATCCCCCAGATGGCCGTCTCCCAGGTTGGGAAAGGGGAGGCTGATCCGATCCATCGTCACCATGACGATGAACCGCTCGTCGGGGTGGAGGTGCTGATTCGCGTCCCAGTTGAGGCCGTACAGCCGAACCAGAGCAGCAAGAACGAGGATGGCGACTAGTACCAACCTGGCAGGCGCAGAAAGGGAGACAGACCCCGAAGAGGCGGAAACCCGGTTGGATGGGAGAACGTTCATGGCGCTATTCTATACAGAAGCGCAACCGCAGTCACCTCGTCGATCGTCCGGTATCCCTGGGGTGCCTCGAAAGAGAGGGAGAAGACACCCCCGGCCAGCATGACCGCGAACCAGCCGGCCAAGAAGAAGCCCTCTCGCGCGTGGACACGGAGGGCCACCATCATCAGCCCGAGACCGAACAGGGCGGCCATCACCTGGTCCAGCATCGGGGCCCCGGGCAGGTTGTGCCTCCCATTTCGGTCCCCCGCGTACTGGAACATCAGCAGGTGTTTGCGGAGGTTCTCCACGACAGGCTGGTAAGAATGGCTGTCCGCTGCCTCTTTGAAGACCGTCACAGTTTCGGTGCGCGAGTTGAAATCGGCAGGGTGCTGAACGGCGTACTCAGCCAGTGGGCTCACCGTGATCAGAAACGTTACACAGAAGACCACCAGCCCACCCAGCTGTCTCCTGAAGAAGTTGGCTCGCTCCGCCAGGACCCGGTGGCCGACGTAGAGGGCCAGCACCAGGGGCATCAGGCGCGACGAGTAGTACATGTTCAGCCCCAGGCCGAGCGCGGTCCCGGCCAGGGCGAAGCTGAGCCAGCTGCCGGTGCGCAGCGCCCGGATCAGGAAGAGAGCCGACAGGGGCGTCCAGCGCCACCGACCACACTCCGGCCATCCCGATCCGGCTCCAGTTGACGTGCCAGGCCATTACTGCGAGCAGAAGGCCGGCGACGAAACCGGTTCGCTTCCCAAACAGCTCGCGACTCAGCAGGTAGACCGCCAGCACGCCCAGCACTCCGGCGGTGGCGGAGGCGATCCTCAACCCCAGGGGAGTCGGCCCGAAGGCGGCGAAGAAGGGGATCATCACGTACCACATCAGAGCGGGCATCTGAGAGGCGCCCCCGACGAACACCGGCCTGTAACTGGGGTCGTTCATGATGTGGAGCACCTGAAGGCCATACGAGGCCTCGTCCCACCAGAGGCCGAAGGGGAGCGAGTCGATGCGGAACAGCCGGAAGGCGGCGGCTACCAGCAGCACGACGCCCAGGGCGGCCGCTTCGGTGAGATCCCAGTCCCTCAACGGGCGAGGCCGTCGACGCCCCGACGCCAGCCATACGGCCACAGGCGTCGCCACGACGCTTCCGGCATACAGGACCCAGGCGGCGGAGGGGTTGCTGTTGGCAGCGAAGAGTCGGAGGGCGAGCAGGTTAGCGGCCAGGGCGAAGGCGCCCACCGGGGCAACGGAACGGTCGACCGTCCACCGACGCGTACCGTCGACGACGGGCGCCGCGGTCCTCCCGTTCGCCGACCCTTTCGGAGGAAACTCGAAGGCCCGAGCAGCGAGGATCAGGGCAACAGCGTATAGCAGCAGCCCATCGTATGGGAACTCGTGACCGGCAACGAAGCTCTGCGCCCAGATGGCAAGAGCAACCGAGAGAACGCCGATCACCAGCGGGCGTCCCCGCAGGCTTCTCTGCCCTGTTGTCGCTGCCATCTAAAGGGTCTTACTGCCTCCCCGATCTGTTGCAGGCTGTCGACACAAAAGGTAATGCCTTCGGCCACGTGCGGTCAAGGATGAAAATGCTCGTCATCAGATGACGCTATTGTCAGGCCGATCGCCCGCCCTATCGGTGGACCGTTCTCGCGTTGACCGCGGTCCCGCCGCTCGGCTATTATGCGGCAATAACAACAACTCAGAGGGAAGAAGCCGGCACCAGCAGCGCCCGGCGCATCGAGGGGGGATCATGGAGGACATACATTTCGACCGGATCTGCCGCACCACCCGTTCCGAGGCCTACCTCATCAGCCAGGGCGAGGAGCCTATCGCCCGGGTCGACCTGCACTTCACCCACGCCGTCGTCTACGGCGTCCTAATCGTCGAGAAGGAGTTGGAGGAGCAGGAGATCACGGAGTTGATCGGCAGGATCGACGACGACCTCGTCTGGACGGCGGACCTGCCGCGAGACGACTTCGTCGTGTCCGTGTACCTGGGGCGCGAGCTGGGCATGTACAGCGACCCGGACCTCCAGGAGGGGGAAGAGGAGTCGGAGGAAGGGGACTCGGGGCATCCTGACTAGGGTTTGCGACCCGAGCTACGCTGCTTCCGCCCCGATCTCCGTCCGCCTGAGCAGCAGCCCCAGGGCCACCAGTCCAACGCTGACGCCAAACCAGAGGGTGCAGAGCCGTATCAGGAGAGTCGCCGCTACCGCCGGGTCGGAGGCCAGGCCTACCGTGGATACCAGCAGCACGGCGACGCTCCCCTCGGCGGCTCCGAGCCCACCGGGCAGCATCGATAGGGAACCCACCAGGGTCGCCAGCGCCAGGATCGCGGCCAACACCTCCAGCCCCAGCTGGAAGGCCACAGCCCCCACCGACGACAGCAGCAGCATCGCCAGCCCGTCGCTCAACCTCAACAGGATGCCCATCATCAGATTTCGTCGCAGCTTCTTCAGATTCATAGCGACTTCCCTTGTTTAATGCTGATCTATAGCCCCGGCTAATCTACTTAGCGACAGCAGACTAGCACTCCGGTTGACTTTCATTACGAAAGTGATATGATGGCGCCGGTTGCCCACCTAGCCACAAGAATTCATCCCCGACGCATTTTCTAGAAAGGAGAAGCAAGTGTCTAGGCTTGCGAGATTAGCTGCCCCTCTGGTCATGCTGTTTTCCCTTGCCCTGTTGCTCGCAGCGTGCCAATCCCAGCCCACGGCGGCACCCACTGCGGCTCCAGCGGCTCAGGCCACTAAGGCGCCGGCTGCTCCAGCGGCCCCGGGCGCGACCTCTGCTCCGGCTGCAGCTGCTCCAGCCGCCGAGATGGACGCGAACCAGACCTTCCGCATCAACATCGACGGTGAGCCGCCCACGCTGGATCCCGATCTGGCCTCGTGGGACACCTCCATCGCCGTTCTCCGGCAGATGTTCGAGGGCCTGTTGAAGTTCGACAAGGACCTCAATCTGATCCCGGCCGTGGCTAAGGAAGTTCCTACCGTTGCCAACGGTGGAATTTCGGCGGATGGCAAGACCTACACCTTCAAGCTGCGAAACGACGTCAAGTATAGCGACGGCAAGCCGGTGACGGCTAAGGACTTCGAGTACTCCCTCAAGAGGAGCCTCGATCCGGCCCTGACCGCCGAGTACGCCTCCTTCTACTACACCGTAGTCGGCGCCGAGGAGTACAACAGCTCCAAGGAGAAGGATCCGGCCAAGCTCCAGGCCCTGCGGGATGCCGTCGGCATCAAGGCTGTCGACGACTACACCCTGCAGGTCAAGCTGAAGGATCCGCGGGCCAGCTTCAACGATCTGGCCGCCCTCTGGCCTATGTTCCCCGTCCGCGAGGATATCATCAAGGCCAACAGCACTGCCGACAAGCCCGACAAGTGGACCGAGGACCCCAAGACCTACATCGGCAACGGCCCCTACAAGCTGACCGAGTGGGTCCATCAGGATCACATCACCCTCGTGGCCAACGAGAACTACTACGGCGGGAAGCCGAAGCTGCAGAAGATCGTCATGACCATGGTCACCGACGCTCAGGCTGAGTACGCTGCCTACCTGAACGGTGAGCGCGAGATCGGCAAGGTCCCCAACGCGCTCATCACCCAGGTTCAGAAGGACCCGACCCTCAGCAAGCAGCTGAACCGCAGCCCCAGGCTGTCGACCTTCGCCATACAGTTCAACAACAAGCAGAAGCCCTTCGACAACGTGAACGTGCGTCGGGCCTTCTCGACGGCCATCGACCGAGACGCCCTGATCAACCAGGTTCGCCAGGGCGTTGGCAAGCCGGCATACAGCTGGATCCCGCCTGGAAACCCCGGCTATCAGTCCGACCTCGGCACGCAGTACAAGTTCGACGCCGCGAAGGCGAAGAAGTTCCTGGCCGACGCCGGCTTCCATGATGGCAAAGGTCTGCCAGCGATCACCTTCCAGTACGCGAACACCCGCAACAACCCGATCATAGCTCAGTTTGCTCAGCAGCAGTGGAAGGACAATCTGGGCATCGACGTGAAGCTGGAGCCCATGGAGCCCAAGGCCTTCAGCGAGTCGGTCAACAAGGGCCAGTACATGATGGGCTTCTACGGTTGGAACGCCGACTACCCGGATCCCGACAACTGGCTTCCCGAGCTGTTCGGCACAGGTGCGGGCAACAACCACACCTACTACAGCAATCCCCAGCTGGATGACCTGATGAAGAAGGCCATCGCCGAGCCGGACCAGAAGAAGCGCATGGACATGTGGGCCCAGGCGCAGAAGACGGTCGTGGACGACGCGGTGATCATCTTCCTGTTCCACGACGAGAACTTCGTCCTGGTCAAGCCCTACGTGAAGGACGTCTACTTCACGGGGATGGACGGCAGCGCCTTCCCGGGCCAGTACTCCAGCGACAAGATCTGGTTGGCCAAACACTAACCAGCACTTCAGCGGTCCGTTGGGGGCCGGCCTTCCGGCCGGCCCCTCATTTACGCCCGAGGTTCCTCGGACCGGGGTGGGTCAACCATCCCCGGTCCGTTGGATGCCGCCTGGTAACCGGTAGGTCGCAATGCAACGATACTTAATCCGACGAGTGCTCTGGATAATCCCGGTTCTCATTTTCATCTCCCTCATCACCTTCGTTCTGATGCACTCGGTGCCGGGCGGACCATGGGACCGGGAAAAGAAGCTCGCTCCCCAGGTGGTGGAGAACCTCAACCGCAGGTATGGATTGGACAAGCCGCTGTGGGAGCAGTACCTCACTTTCCTGTCCAACGCTGCCCAGGGTGATCTGGGTGTCTCCTTCATCTACCAGGATCGGAAAGTCACCGACGTCATCCGGGAAGGCTTTCCGGTCACGGCTACCCTGGCCACCGCGGCTATAGTGATCGCCATCCTGATCGGCATTCCACTGGGGGTTCTCGCCGCCCTTCGACAGAACTCCTGGGTAGACTACCTCTGTCTCTTCTTTGCCACCATCGGCGCCAGCGTCCCCAACTTCGTCATGGGAATAGTGCTGATGATCGTGCTCTCGGTGGGGCTGCACCTGCTCCCCACGGGAGGGTGGGGAAGCTGGCAGAAGGTGGTCATGCCGGCCCTCGCCCTGGGCTTCTATCCGGCGGCGCTGCTGGCCCGCATGACCCGCGCCAGCATGATCGAGGCGATAAGGCAGGACTACGTCCGAACCGCCCGGGCCAAGGGGCTGGTCGAGAACGTCATCCTGTGGCGCCACATTTTCAAGAACGCCCTGATCCCAGTGGTCACCGTCCTCGGCCCATGGGTCGCCATACTGATCACGGGATCCTTCATCATCGAGAGCATCTTTGCCATACCAGGTATCGGCAAGTTCTACATCCAGGGCATCTTCGCGCGAGACTACGGACTCCTGATGGGCACCACCCTCTTCTACGCCGTGGTGATCGCCTTCGCGAACCTGTTCGTCGACCTGGTGTACGCCTTCATCGACCCGCGCATTCGATACGAATAGAGGAGTTCTCCTGTGACCACCGCGGCCGCGCGCTCCATCGACCTCGCCGCGCCCCCTCGGCGTCAGGCCAGCCTCTGGGGCGATGCCTGGCGCCGGCTGATCCGCAACCGTATGGCGGTGTTGGGCGGCGTCGTTGTGCTGCTCCTGCTCGTCGTGGCCTTGTTTGCGGAACTCGATATTGCCGGCCACCGGATAAGCATCGCCCCCTACAGCCCCACCAAGCAGGACTACTCGGCTGTTTTCCAGGCTCCGGGCACCAGGCACCTCCTCGGCACCGACAATCTGGGTCGAGATCAGCTATCCCGTCTCATCTACGGCGCCCGGGTGGCCGTCGCCGTCGGCATCTTCACCCAGCTGGTGATCCTTGCCATCGGTGTCCCTATCGGCGCCATCGCGGCCCTGGCGGGCGGGCGGGTCGACAACCTTCTGATGCGCTTCACCGACATCGTCTATGCCTTCCCCGACCTGCTGCTCATCATCCTGCTCTCCACCGTGCTGCGTGAGAACCCTCTCAAGAACGTTTGGGGAGGGCTGCTGATCATCTTCTTCGCGATCGGCGTGGTCAACTGGGTGAACATCACCCGCCTCACTCGGGGCCAACTGCTGTCGCTGAAGGAGAGGGACTTTGTGGATGCCGCCCGAGCCCTCGGTGGCGGCAGCGGCCACATCATCAGGAAGCACCTGCTGCCCAACGCCCTCGGCCCCATCATCGTCTCGGTAACCTTCGGCATCCCCCAGGCGATCTTCACCGAGGCAACCCTGAGCTTCCTGGGCATCGGCATCACACCCCCCAACCCGAGCTGGGGCTCCATGATCCAGGACGGCTACCAGGCCATCTTCGCCTACCCGCACCTGGTGGTGTTCCCGGCCCTGGCCATCGCCGCCACCCTGCTGGCCTTCACCTTCCTTGGCGACGGCCTCCGGGATGCCCTCGACCCTCGGATGAAGTGATGCCGGTCGTAGACAGCCACACCCACGTCTTCCCCCCTGAGGTGAAGCAACGGCGGGAGACCTTCTGCATGCTCGACGACTACTTCGGCGACCTCTACGCCGACCCTGCGGCCAAGATCGTCACCGTCGAGGATCTCCTCGCGGAGATGGACGGCTCCGGCGTCGATCTGTCGGTGATGTGCGGCTTCGGTTGGACCTCACCGGAGCTGTGCACCATGCAGAACGACTACCTGCTGGACTGTCTCCGCCGCTACCCCACCCGCCTGGCAGCCCTCGCCTCCCTGCAGCCTCTGGCCGGCGAACGGGCCCTGGCCGAGGTCGAGCGCTGCCTTAAGGCAGGGATGAAGGGGGTTGGGGAGCTGATGCCCGATGGCCAGGGGTACCGGCTGAACGAGCTGCACCGCATCGGCTACCTCTTCGAGCACGCCGCCCAGCAGGGTTTTCCGGTGATGACCCACACCAGCGAGCCGGTGGGCCACCACTACCCCGGCAAGGGAACCGCCACGCCCGACACGGTCTGGCCCCTGGTGCAGGCCTTCCCAGAGGCGAAGCTGATCCTCGGCCACTGGGGTGGCGGCTACCCCTTCTACGAGCTGATGCCGGAGGTGCGGCGTGGCTCCGCCAACGTCTACTACGACTCGGCGGCTTCGACCTACATCTACTCTCCCGAGGTCTTTCTCAACGTCGGCCGGATCGTGGGCTTCGAGAAGCTGCTGTGGGCCAGCGACTACCCGGTGCTGCGGCAGGGACGATTCTTGCAGCGGATGGGGGAGCTGGAGCTGGCCGAAGCGGATAGGGACGCCCTCCTCGGAGGTAACGCCGTCCGGTTGTTCGGCCTGCCCGCGGAACCGTAGGGCGGGGTCTTGTGCCCCGCCGGCCGGTCTGATGCCAGGACCACGTAGGGCGGGGCCCTATGCCCCGCCGCCCGCCGTGCTGAGAGGAGCCTGTGACCGAAGAAACGAAGCTGCGCCTCTTCACAGCCCTGGAGCTCCCCCATCGATGGAAAGAGGAGCTAGGACGCGCGAGCGCCGAGTTGGGCAAGGCCGGAGGCACGGAGATCAAGCCGGTGCGGTCCGAGCTGATGCACCTTACCCTCGTCTTCCTTGGGTATCAGCCGGCGGCGTCCATGTCCACCATCGAGGCGGCCCTCGGCGCCGCCGCTTCGGATCTGCCCCCCTTCCGGCTGATCCTAGGCCAGGTGGGCTGCTTCGGGCAACCCCACAGGCTCCAGGTGGTCTGGGTGGGCCTCGCCAACCCGCCGATCGAGCTGGAGCGGCTCCATCGGGCCGTCAGCACCCAGCTTTGGGCGCACCAGGTGCCCTTCGACGCCAGGCCCCTCGTTCCCCACATCACCCTCGCCAGGATGCGCCGCCCCAGCGATCGAGCCGTCTCCCTGCGGGTCCACGCCACCATGCAAGGGCTCCGGATCCCCGCCGGACTCTCCCTGGAGGCCAAGGAGTTCGTACTCATGGAGAGCCTCCTCAGTCGCTCCGGCCCCGAGTACCAGGTGGTCGGGCGGTTCCATCTCACGGACCACCCCATGTAGGAGCCAGCTCCCGCTGGCGATGGTCCTCGTGCTGCTTCGCGACGTCGCCCCCAACGAGAACGCTCGCCGACAGGAGTCGGCTCCTACGGGATCCGCCGCGCGATATCCTACCCCGGAAATTGCTTGACAGGGCCAACCTGCCCGCCTATACTGGCCCCAACTTCATACCGCACAGGCTGTGAACAGGGCGAGTAAGCCTCCACCACGGCGCAGCGAGTCGGGTACGGTGTGAGCCGATGCTGTTGAAGGGGCCGAATGGACCTGGGAGTCGCGGACCGAAAGGCTCAACCGCCGAGTAGACTCCGCCGGAGTTTCCACCGTTATCACGGAGTAGGGTATCGGATTGTGCCGCCTCCTCGGCGAGCTGGCGATCCCGTACCCGCAAAGAGTGAGAACAGGCTATCCCTGTTCTAAGCTGGGTGGCACCACGGAAACCCCGTCCCAAGCATTGGGACGGGGTTTCTTGATTCGCCGTTAAGGAGGACACCATGTTGCAGCCGTCTCTGGAAGAGGTCCAGCGGCGCGCCCACGAGGGCACCCTGTTCCCGGTCTGCCTCGAGCTGCTGGCGGACATGGAGACGCCGGTGTCGGCTTACGTCAAGCTGCAGGCCGGGGAGGGATCCTTTCTCCTGGAGAGTATCGAGGGCGGCGAGCACCTCGGCCGTTACTCCTTCCTCGGTCTGGAGCCCGACTCCACCCTGACCCTCCGAGACGGTGAAGCCGACCTGCGTGGTGAGCTGGGAAACGAGACCGTTCCCTTCACCGACCCTTTAGCACTGGTGGATGCCCTCCTTCGACGCGAGCGATCCGTCCAGGTGGCGGGCCTCCCTAGGTTTCACGGCGGCGCCGTCGGATACCTGGCCTACGACCTGGTCCGCTACTTCGAGCGGATACCCCAGCCGGCCGCACCCGGCCTCCCCATTCCCCTGGGCCGCCTCTCCTGGTACAAGATGGTAGTGGCCTTCGACCACCTGCGCCGCACCCTCAAGATCATCACACATATCCCAACCACCGGGGACATCCCGGCTGCCTACAGGGAGGCAGAGCGAAGACTGGAAGGGCTGGCGGGACGGCTTCGCCACCCGGAAACGAGCGCCGACAGCAGCCTGGGCACCATCCCCGCGTCGCCGCCCTCCGAGGCCGGCTCGGAGCTCCGCTCCAATCAGTCCCGGGAGCGATTCGAGGAGGCCGTGCGTCGGGCCAGGGAGTACATCGCCGCCGGGGACGCCCTGCAGGTGGTCCTCTCCCAGAGGCTTTCGATCCCAACCCCGGCCTCGGGCCTCACCCTCTATCGAGCGCTGCGGGCCATAAATCCCTCGCCCTACATGTACTACCTGGACTACGGCCAGTTTCAGGTCGTCGGCGCCTCGCCGGAGATGCTGCTCCGGGTGGAGGAGGGCACCGTCTCCCTCCATCCCATCGCCGGGACTCGCCCCCGCGGCCGAAGCCCCGAGGAGGACCAACGGCTGGCAGCCGAGCTGCTGGCGGACGAGAAGGAGAGGGCCGAGCACTTCATGCTGGTGGACCTGGGACGCAACGACGTGGGCAGGGTGAGCGAGCCCGGGTCGGTGCGGGTCACCCAGCTGCTGGAGGTGGAGCGCTACTCCCACGTGATGCACCTGGTGTCTCACGTGGAGGGCCGGCTTCGGCACGACCTGCGGCCCATCGACGCGCTGCGCGCTGGGTTCCCGGCGGGCACGGTATCGGGGGCGCCGAAGATCCGCGCCATGGAGATCATCAGCGAGCTGGAGCCCGACGCCCGAGGACCCTATGCCGGCGCCGTGGGCTACTTCGGCTTCGACGGCAACCTCGACACCGCCATCGCCATCCGGACGGTGCTGCTCCGGGAGGGGGTCGCCCACTTCCAGGTCGGCGCGGGGATCGTGGCAGATTCCGTCCCGGAGCGCGAGTACCAGGAGACGATGAACAAAGCCGCGGCCATTCTGCGCGCGTTGGGCTCGGCCACGGTGATGAGCGACGAGCTGCGAGAACGGAGTCGCGAGCCTCAGGACTCTCTCCTCGTCGCCCATACCCCCATTGGAGGAAAGAGATGATCCTGCTGATCGACAACTACGACTCCTTTACCTACAACCTGTACCAGTACCTTACCGAGCTGGGCGCCCAAGTGGAGGTCCGGAGGAACGACACCGTCACCGTTGGGGAGGTCGAGAAGCTTCGGCCGGAGAAGATCGTCATATCCCCCGGTCCCAAGACCCCCAAGGATGCAGGCGTTTCGATGGAGGTCATCGTTAGCCTCGGCCCCTCCACACCCACCCTGGGAATATGCCTCGGCCACCAGTGCATCGGCCAGGCGTTCGGCGGGCGGGTCGTCCGGGCCCCCGAGCTGAAGCACGGCAAGACGTCGCCGATCCACCACACCGGCCTGGGCCTCCTGCGGGGGCTTCCCAACCCCTTCGAGGCCGGCCGGTACCACTCGCTGGTGGTGGACCGGCAGTCGGTTCCTGCCGACCTGGAGATCACGGCCGAGACCGCCGAGGGGCTGGTGATGGGGCTCCGCCACCGGCGCTATCCGGTGGAGGGGGTGCAGTTCCATCCGGAGTCGGTGCTCACCCCCGTGGGGAAGCAGCTGCTGCGCAACTTCCTGAGGGCGTGAGCGGGCTGCCTCGATGCTACCGACCAAGCCCTCACCCCGACCCTCTCCCAAAGGGAGAGGGAGAATCAGGAGGTCGAACGATGAACATTAGGGAAGCTATAGCCAAGGTTGCCGGAGGCAGCGCGCTGGAGATGGACGAGGCAGCCGGCGCCATGGAGGAGATCGTCCGCGGCGTCGCCACCCCGGCCCAGATCGCCGCCTTCGCCATGGCCCTGCGGATGAAGGGGGAGACCCCGGCCGAGGTAGCGGGGCTGGCCAGGGTGATGCGCCGGGAGGCCGTGCCGGTGAAGGTCTCGGGAGAGGTGGTGGATACCTGTGGCACCGGCGGCGACGGCCTTTCCACCTTCAACATCTCCACGGTGTCCGCCCTCGTCGCCGCCGGTGCCGGAGCCAGGGTGGCCAAGCACGGCAACCGGGCCTACACCAGCTCCTGCGGCAGCGCCGACCTGCTGGAGGCCCTCGGCGTGGCCATCGACCTTCAACCCGACGACGTGGCCCGCTGCGTCGACGAGGTTGGGATCGGCTTCATGTTCGCCCCCCTCTTCCACCCTGCCATGAAGCACGCGGCGGCTCCTCGCAAGGAGATCGGCGTCCGGACCGTGTTCAACGTCCTGGGCCCGCTCACGAATCCGGCGGGGGCCTCCAGCCAGCTACTGGGGGTGGCTACCGCCTCCCTCGCACCGTTGATGGGCGAGGTGCTCGGTCTGCTGGGGTGCCGCCGCGCGCTGGTGGTCCACGGAGGGGAGGGGATGGACGAGATATCCCTCTCCGGCCCCACCCACCTGTGCGAGCTCTCCCAGGGCAGCTGCCGCAGCTACGATCTCGACCCGGAGGCCTTCGGCTTCACGCGCCAGCCCCTGGAGGCCCTGAAGGGCGGCAACGCCCAGGAGAACGCCGCCATCGCCGAGTCCGTCCTCCACGGCGAAAGGGGACCCCGCAGGGACGTGGTGCTGCTGAACGGCGCGGCCGCCCTCTACGCGGCGGGCAAGGCCGAGAACCTTCAGGACGGCGTGCGGATGGCAACCGAAAGCCTGGACTCCGGCGCGGCGGCCGCGAAGCTGGAGCAGCTCAGGGTCCTGTCCCGCTCGCTGAAGGAGAGAGAGCTTCGCCATGTTTCTTGAGCGGATCCTGGAGTCGAAGCGGATCGAGGTCGCCGAACGAGCGGTCCAGACCCCCCTGGAGACGCTGAAGCGTCGGGCTGCCGAGGCTCCTGACCCCAGAGAGCTTGTAGCGGCTCTCCGAAGGCCGGGGCTCGGGGTCATCGCCGAGGTGAAGCGAGCATCCCCCTCCAAGGGCCCGCTGCGACCCGATCTGGACGCGCCGGCCCTCGCGAGGCTGTACGAGGAGGGCGGGTGCACGGCCATCTCCGTGCTCACCGACGGGCCCCACTTCGGCGCCCGCCCAGACGACCTGCCCGCGGTCCGGGGGGCGGTCTCCGTCCCGGTCTTGCGGAAGGACTTCCTGATCGCCGACTACCAGCTCTGGGAGGCCCGAGCCATGGGAGCCGACGCCGTGCTGCTGATCGTCGCAGCCCTGGACCTCGAGACCCTCGCCCGTTTCATCGGCGTGGCCGGTGGCCTCGGCATGACCGCCCTGGTGGAGGTCCACACGGCCGAGGAGGTGAAGGTGGCACTGGAATGCGGAGCCCGCGTGGTGGGCATCAACAATCGGGACCTCCACAGCTTCCGCGTCGACCTGGGGGTGACCCGCCGGTTGAGGCCTCTCGTTCCCGCCGGTGTGGCGGTGGTGGCCGAGAGCGGGATCTCAGGCCCGGCAGACGCGGCCGCACTGCGGGAGCTGGGGGTGGATGCCGTCCTGGTGGGCGAGGCGCTCGTCACAGCGGAGGATCCAGCGGCAATGGTGCGCGCCATCTCTTCCGGAGCTGGTCGTGCCCCCGTCGAGGCACCGTGACCAGGGAAGACTGCTGCGAGACCATGACCGTCGTGAAGATCTGCGGCATAACCGAGCTGGAGCAAGCCTGCTGGGCTCTCGAGGCAGGGGCAGAGCTGCTGGGCTTCGTCCTCGCCCCCAGCCGCCGGCAACTGCCCGTCCAAGCCGCGGCGGAGATCCTGCTCCAGTGTCGCGGGAGGTTTCCACCGCGGCAACGACCCTGGCAGGCGGTGGGGGTCTTCGCCAACCAGCCGCTGCCCTTCGTGCGGCGGGCAGCGGTCGATGCCCGCCTGGACTGCCTCCAGCTGAGCGGGCAGGAGCCGCCCGAATACTGCCGGCAGCTTTCCATGCCGCTCTTCAAGGCGATCCACCTGCCGGCCATCGCCCCAGCAGGCCCACGCTGTGAGTGCACCGTTCCTGAGGTCACCTATGTAGGGCGGGGCGCTCTGCCCCGCCGCCCGACGCTCGGACAACGAGGACGGGGCGGCGCACAGGGCGCCGCCCTACGTCGCGGGACTGAGGAACGACCCACTCAGTGGTCGATCCCTCTGTCCGCGGCGTACCTGGAGGAGGCCCGGCGGGAGTACGGAGCGACCCGACTGCTGCTGGACTCCGGGGGCGCCGGCCGGTGGGGAGGAACGGGGACCGCCTTCTCGTGGGACGTGGTGGGCGAGGCGGCCCGCGACTGCCTGGTCGCGGGGGGGCTGAACCCGGCGAACGTCGCCGCCGCCGTCGCCTCCATGAGGCCCTGGGGGGTGGACGTCAGCAGCGGAGTCGAAAGGGACGGGAAGAAGGACCCCGAGTTGATCAGAAGCTTCGTGCACCAGGCGAAAGGGGGTAACGACCATGACCACGTCGGATAGCTCGCCGAAACTGGCCGTCGCGCCGGATCAAAGACCAGGCAGCTTCGGGCCCTTCGGCGGCCAGTACGTGCCCGAGGTGCTGATGAGCGCCCTGGCCGAGTTGGAGGCCGCCTACGAGGAGGCCCGAAGCGACCCGGCCTTTCAGCGGGAGCTGGGGCGGCTGGAGAAAAGCTACAGCGGACGCCCCACCCCTCTCTATGCGGCCGAGCGGCTCACGGCCGAGCGGGGACGGGCTCCCATCCTGTTGAAAAGGGAGGACCTGGCCCACACAGGCGCCCACAAGATCAACAACGCCCTGGGGCAGGCGCTGCTGGCCGTTCGTATGGGGAAGAAACGGATCATCGCGGAGACGGGAGCGGGCCAGCACGGGGTGGCAGCCGCCACAGTGTGCGCCCGCTTCGGCCTCGACTGCGTGGTCTACATGGGGGAGGAGGACGTGGCGCGGCAGTCGCTGAACGTCCTCAGGATGAGGCTCCTGGGTGCACAGGTGGTCCCGGTGGCCTCCGGCAGCAGGACCCTGAAAGATGCCATCAACGAGGCCATGCGCGACTGGGTCACCAACGTCGACAGCAGCTACTACATGCTGGGCTCGGTGGTGGGACCCCATCCCTACCCCGGCATGGTCAGGGACTTCCAGTCGGTGATCGGCCGAGAGGCGCGCCAGCAGTGCCTGGAGCAGCTCGGCCGGCTGCCCGGCCAGGTGGTGGCTTGCGTTGGTGGTGGCAGCAACGCGGCGGGGATGTTCTATCCCTTCCTGCGAGATACCGCCGTGCGGCTGGTGGGCGTCGAGGCCGGCGGCCGGGGTGAGGGGCTGGGCCAGCACGCCGCTACCCTCGTCCGGGGGCAGCCGGGGGTTCTGCACGGAGCTAGGAGCTTCGTCCTTCAGGACGAAGACGGGCAGATAGCCACCACCCACAGCATATCGGCGGGGCTGGATTACCCCGGAGTGGGCCCGGAGCACGCCTTCCTCCACACCAGCGGTCGCGCCCAGTACGTGACCGCCGACGACCGCCAGGCCCTGGAGGCCTTCGAGCTGCTGAGCCGTCTGGAGGGGATCATCCCCGCCATGGAGTCCGCCCACGCCGTGGCGGTCGCCTGCGAGCTCTCCGCCCGAGCCGAGGCCGACGACCTGGTCCTGGTCAACCTCTCGGGGCGAGGCGACAAGGACCTGGACATCTACAGTGAGGCGACGAGATCGCGCAACGGGCCTGGCCATGCTCCCCACAGCAGGCCGTTGGGGATGGTGCCGTGAAGCATGCGAACCCGTAGTGAGGTTCGGCCAACATCGATGGCTGGATGGAGGAGCCCCATGGGAAGGATCGACGATACATTCGAGCGGCTGCGCTCGCGAGGGGAGGCCGCTCTCATCCCCTACTTGATGGCGGGATATCCCTCTCTTGAGGTCACAAAGGAGCTTCTTTATGCTATAGTTTCCGCCGGTGCGGATCTGGTGGAGCTGGGCATCCCCTTCTCCGACCCGCTGGCCGACGGTGCGACGCTGCAGCGAGCGAGCCAACGTGCGCTTCAAGGAGATGTGAGCCTCCGCCGGGTGCTGGAGATGGTCGCCTCCGTTCGCGACCGCGTCTCCGTTCCCCTGGTTCTGATGAGCTACTGCAATCCTCTGCTGCGTCTGGGGGAAGCGACGTTTGCCCGGGAGGCCGCCGCCGCCGGTGTGGACGGGCTGATCGTTCCGGACCTGCCGGTCGAGGAAACCGGCGCCCTGGGTCGGGCTTGCGGCGATGCCGGAGTGGCAGTCGTCGGGATGGTCGCTCCAACCAGTCCCGACGAGAGGATCGAGACCATTGCCCGGGGCGCCTCCGGCTTCATCTACTGCGTGTCGTTGAAGGGGGTCACGGGTGCTCGCAGCCGGCTGCCCCAGGGGGTAGACCACCTCGTGGATCGGGTGAGACGCGCGACCACCCTGCCCGCCGTGGTCGGCTTCGGGATCTCCTCGCCCGACCAGGTGCGGGCCGTCACAGCCTTCGCGGACGGCGTGGTGGTGGCCAGCGCGTTGCTGGACCGGATCGACCGGGAGCCACTGCGAGGGGCCCAGGCCGCGGGCCAGTTCGTGGCCGAGCTGAAGTCGGCTTGCCGGGGTGCAGCGGGTAGACCCGAAACCGTTGTAGCCGGTAACGGTGACGCGGGCAGAGGGTAGCAGCCATTTGGGAGCGTCGACCGCCAGGTGGAGGACGCTGTAGTAACGACTTCAGTCGTTCGCTCTCCATCCCACGGAGAAGGGGTACGAACGACTAAAGTCGTCACTACAAGACGCTTCCATCAGTAGTCGCAGGCAGGAGTTGTGTCAGCAGTCGCCCTTCAGCAACCGATACTGAGCGTAGTGAGGCCCTCCATCGACCTGGAGCTGGCTACGCCCGCCTTTTCCGGACCTCTGGCCCTGTTGCTGGAGCTGATCGAAAAGCGCCGGCTGCCGATCGCCGAGGTGAGCCTCGCGGAGGTAGCCGAACAGTACCTGGAGCGAATGCGGAGCATGGTCGGCCTGGACCCGGACCTGCTGGCCGACTTCCTGGTGATCGCGGCAAAGTTGCTGCTGATCAAGTCGAGGGAGCTACTCCCCTCCGCGGCGCCCGTGCCGGAAGAGGAAACGGACGTGGCCGCCGAGCTGCAGCAGCGGCTGCTGGAGTATCGGATCTTCAGGGACGCCGCGGAGCAGCTGCGGCAGCTGGAGGAGAGCGGACGCCGCAGCCACACCCGCCAGCCCCTGGAGACGGCCGCCCGACCCGAGCCCCCCCTGGCGCCGACCCCGCCCGACGCCCTCAGGGACGCCATGGTGCGGATGATGAAGGCCCTCCGGCAAGAGGGGCGGACGCTGGAACTGGCCCCGAGGGTCTCCGTGCAGGACCGGATCGCCTTTCTGGTGGACCTTCTGGCCTCCCGGAGCTACGCCATCTTCTCGGAGGTGGGGGGATGCACCGTCGCGGAGATCGTGGCCACCTTCCTGGCCATCCTGGAGATGCTGCGCCGGGGTGTTATCGCGGCGGCCCAGGACGCCGCTTTCGGCGAGATCCGCCTCTCCCTGCTGCCGGCCGAGGGGGCCTAGGGGAGCGCCTCCTCCAGCTCCTTCGCCCAGAGATCCCACCGCCATCGGACCCGAGCCTCGGCTCGCGCCGCCTCCCCCAGGGCCGCCCGACGCCGGGGGTCCTGCAACAGCTCCACCGTGGCCCGTGCCATGGCCTGCCGGTCGTCGGAGGCCACCAGGAGCCCGGTGCTGCCGTCCTCCACGTACTCCGCGGCCTGCCCCACCCGGTCTGCCACCACGGCCACCCCGGCCACCAGGAGGTCCAGCAGCTTTACCGGGCACTTGGTCCGATTCAACAGGGTGTCGTCCAGGGGGTAGAGGGCCACGTCGGCTGCCCGGAAGTAGCCGGCCACCTGATCCGGGGGCAGCCATCCCGCCAGCACTACCTGGCCCGCCACCCCCCGATCGGCCGCCTGACGTCGCAGCTCCGTCTCCTCGCCCTCGAGCCCCTGGCCCACCACCAGCAGCACCGTGTCCGGGATCGCCCGCAGGATCTCCTGGAAGCAATCCATCAGCCGCCCGGTGCCGAACTCGAAGAACCTGGTGTAGAGGAGCACGACTGGCCGGCCCTCCAGCCCCAGTCGGGAGCGCAGATTCGGATCGGCCGGGGCCACCAGCCCGGGGGAAGACGCGGCCGGAGCGTTCGGAAGGTAGAGGGTCCGCTGCGCTCCCACCTGCCGGGTGCGCTCTAGCAGCGCCCGACTGGCGACGGTGACCAGGTCCGCGTGGCGCAGCGACCACCGCTCCTGCCGGGCGACGAAGCGCTTCAGCCACCAGGGGAAGGGCTGCCGATCGTTCCAGCCACCGTCCCCCTCCCAGTCGTCGGTATCCAGCACGAGCCTCCCGCGATAGAGACCCAGCCGCCGCAACCACCAGAAGAGGGAGAGCACCCCACCCGAGTAGGCGATAGGCTTGAAGCAGTAGAGGACCTCGGGATGCCAGTGCCAGGCGAAGTGTGCCAGGATAAGCAGCTGCCAGATATGGCTAAGACCGGGTACGCGTGGACCCCGACCGGCGTACTTCAGCCGAACCCCGTTCTGCTCAGCGGGCCCCCCATGGTCATCCGACCGGCGGATGGGGAGCGCCGCGCAGACGGAGTGTCCACGGGTGGCGAGGGCCTCGGCGAGGGGCAGCGCCCTGACGGCCATCGTCTGTTTGCCGGTCAGCCCGAAGTTGCCCACGACGGCGATTCGCACAGCGGGGATCCCCCCTAGCCAATCAAGTGCTCAGGTGGCCGAAGATCCATCTACTCGACGGTGACGCTCTTCGCGAGGTTCCTCGGCTGATCCACGTCGCAGCCGCGACTCACTGCCGCGTAGTAGCTGAACAGCTGCATCGGGACAACGTTGACGAAGGGTGAGATCAGCTCCGGCACCCGTGGCACGTAGATCAGCTCGTCGACGTGCTGCCTGATCTCCTCGTCGCCCTCGGAGGCGATGGCGATAACCCGTGCGCCCCGAGCCTTGACCTCCTGGATGTTGCTCACCATCTTCTCGTAGGTCCGAGACTGGGTCGCCACGGCGAGGATCGGCATCGAGGGATCCAGCAGCGCGATGGGCCCGTGCTTCAACTCGCCGGCCGGGTAGCCCTCAGCGTGGATGTAGCTGATCTCCTTCAGCTTGAGGGCGCCCTCCATGGCGGTGGGGTAGCCCACGCCACGGCCCAGGAACAGCAGGTGAGCCACGTTGGCCACGGAATAGGCGATGCGAGCCGCCTCGTCGTTGGTCTTCAGGGCCTGCTCTATGGCCTCCGGCGCGGAGGCCAGCTGAGCCACGACCGCCTCGGCCTCCTCCGAGCTCATGGTGCCCCGGACCCGTGCGATGTGAACCCCCAGCAGCATCAGCACCGCCAGCTGGCCGGTGAAGGTCTTGGTGGCGACCACCCCGATCTCAGGTCCGACCTGGAGGTAAAGGACCGCGTCGGCTCCAACCGTGATGGCGCTGCCGACCGAGTTGGTGATAGCCACCGTCTTCGCGCCGTGGGCCCTGGCCTGCTCGAAGGCGGCCAGGGTATCGGCGGTCTCGCCGGACTGGGTCACGGCGATGAACAGGGTGTGCTCGTCCAGATAGGGCTCGGCGTACCGGAATTCCGAGGCGATAGCCACCTCTACCGGCAGGCGGCTCCACTCCTCGAAGGCGTACTTGGCGATCATGCAGGCGTAGGAGGAGGTGCCACAGGCGGTCATGACGATGCGGTCGATCGCGGAGAGCTCCAGGTGTGCCACCTCCGCCAGCAGGCCGTCCCGCTGCCCCAGCCGCCCCATGAGGGCGTTGCGCACCGCCTCGGGCTGCTCGTTGATCTCCTTCAGCACGAAGTGAGGGTACCCGCCCTTCTCCGCCGCGGTCTGATCCCATTCGATCCGCACCGGCTGAGCGTCGACTCGCTGGCCCGCCGGATCCCAGACCGACACCCCTGTTGGGGTCAAGTGGGCGATCTCTCCCTCGCCCAGCCGGACGACCCGGCGGGTCCTGGAGAGCAGCGCGGGGATATCCGAGGCCAGGTAGTTCTCCTCGTCCCCAAGACCGACTATCAGCGGGGCACTCTGCCTGGCGCCCACCACGGACCTGGGCTCGTCGAGGCTCAACACCGCGATGGCGTAGGCGCCGCGAACTTGCGCCAGGGCGAGACGCACGGCGGTAACCAGCCTCGACCGGGTGCCGTCCTCCCCCAGCCGCTCCAGCCGGGACAGCTCATCCTCGATCAGGTGGGCCAGCACCTCGGTATCGGTCTCGCTGTAGAACTGGTGGCCCCTCTCCAGGAGGCCCCGCCGAAGGGTGGCGAAGTTCTCGATGATGCCGTTGTGGACGACACACAATCGCCCGGTGCAGTCGGTGTGGGGGTGCGCGTTCTCCGTCGAAGGCCGGCCGTGGGTCGCCCACCGGGTGTGGCCGATCCCCACGGTACCCTCGGGGCCGGAATCGCTCAGCTCCTTCGCCAGGTTGAGCAGCTTCCCAGCGGCCCTGTGGATCGACAGATCTCCATTCGGCGTGATCACCGCCACGCCCGCGGAATCGTAACCCCGGTACTCCAGACGACGCAGTCCGTCCATCAGGATCGGCAGCACCTGTGAACTACCCACGTAGCCGACTATCCCGCACATGCCGCACTCCCATATAAACTGAGTTCCAACAGGTCACGCGCCGTGGCGCCCACCCCGACGGGGCCGGAGGCATCCCGGCTGATCTCGGCCAGGGTCATGCCGTCGAGGGTCCGCTCTCCCGAGCTGTCGAACATCACCCTGGGGATGATCCAGCCATCCATCGCCTTCTCCCTCAGCACGGGGGAGACGTCCGAGCCCGTCAGCAATCCCGATACGGTGACGCCCGCTCCAAAGAACTCGTTAGCCACCGCACACACCTCAACCCTGAGTCCGTCCACACGGTTCATGTCGTTGGCGAGCCGCTGCAAGGTGGGGTACGCCGAGCGGCCGCAGATCCACCCCACTCGCCGCCGGCCCGGCGCAGCGGCCGGCAACCGACGTCTGCAGTTGGCCCACGAGGAAAGCAATCGACGTACCAAACCCACGCCATTGTCCAACTGGGGGTACCCGTCGTACCAGACGGCAGCCGGTACCGGCTTTCCCGTCATGCTGTAGAACTCGTCGCCCAGGTGAACGAAGCTCCTCCCCAGATCTCTCCGGAAGAGCCTCTGCCTGAAGGAAACCTGCTCTACCACGGCGCGGGCCTCCTCCGGCGTGTAGCCTCGCACCCCGGTCCCTCGATAGAAGCGCGTGAGCCCCACCGGGACCACCGCCACCGAGATCACGGTCTCCTGCCGCTCCGCCAGGTCGTCGATCGTGCGCTCCAGACTCGCCCCGTCGTTGAATCCCGGGCAGAGAACCACCTGAGCGTTGATCTGGATCTTCCGCCGTCCCAGGTCGTCGATCTGCTCGAGGATGTCGGCTGCTTCCGCCCCCATCAGCCGGTTCCGCAACCCCCTCTCGGTGGCATGAACCGAAACGTAGAGCGGGCTGAGCCGCTGCTGCTCGATGCGATCCAGGTCCGCAGCGGTCAAATTGCTGAGGGTTATGAAGTTCCCATAGAGGAACGAAAGCCGGTAGTCGTCGTCCTTTATGTAAAGTGTCTTCCGCAGGCCGCGGGGCAGGTTCTTCACGAAGCAGAAGGTGCAGTTGTTGCGGCATCTTCGGATCCCGTCGAAGACCGGGCTATCGAACTCGATCCCCAGCTCCTCGTCCCACTCCTTCGCAACCCGAACCTCGTGCTCCTCCCCCTCTCGCTCGAAGCTCACGGTCAGATCCGGCGCGTCCGACCAGAACCGGTAGTCGATAACGTCGGCAACTCGCAGCCCGTCCAGCGTCAGCACCCGGTCGCCCGCGCGAATCCCGATCGCATCCGCTACGCTGCCATCGGCCACCGCAGTGACCAAACCGCCCTCGCTCTCTCGATACTCCACGTGCCTTCCCATCCCGGGGTCGATAGATTCACTACCCTTCCACCGCGTCGGCGTAGAACCCGCGCCGCTCCTCGGGAAGGAGGGCCGCGATCCTCGCCATCATGGAAGCGGTCATGGTGTCCAGGTCTCCCCTGTCACCCTCGCCCCGCTCCAGGGTAAAAGGCTTCCCCACCCGAAGGGTGATGGCCGGCCTTGTCAACAGGGAGAAGGGGCCCTTGATCCGCTCCGTGCCGGTGATGGCCACCGGAAGGATCGGCGCCTTCGCCATGTGGGCGACCAGGGCAGAGCCGGCGAAGGCCTTGTTCAGCCTCCCCGTCTTGCTGCGGGTACCCTCGGGGAACATGCCCACGACCCCTCCGCCCTTCAGCACGGCCGTCGCGGTCCGCAGGGCCTGGCGATCCGGCTGGCCCCTCTTCACGGCGAATGCTCCGTACCAGCGGACTACGCGGCCCAGCAGCGGGTCGCGGAAGGCCTCTTCCTTGGCCATGAAGGTGACGCGCCGGGGCAGCAGGGCTCCCAGAGAGGGGGGATCTATTATGCTGAGGTGGTTGGACACCAGCAGGAAGGGTCCCGCGGAGGGAACGTTCTCCAGCCCTTCCACCACACATCGGGTGAGCAACCACAACAGCAACCGGACGCCCGTGCAGGCAAAGCTGTAGAACATTTGGGCAGATTTCCCTAGGCGCCGCCGGAGGGGGCAACGTGCACGCCTGTCTTCTGCTGAAACAGCTCCAGCACCTTGTCGACGACCTGCTCGATGGTCATGGAGGTCGTGTCGACGACGATGGCATCGGTCGCGGCCTTGAGGGGGGCTACGGCCCGTCCGCTATCGTACGCATCGCGGCGCCGCAGCTCGGCCAAGACCGTGTCGAAGTCGACCTTCATCCCCTGGGCCTCCGCCTGCTTCTGGCGGCGCCTCGCCCTCTCTTCCTCGCTGGCCACCAGGAACAGCTTCACCTCGGCCCCCGGCCACACCACCGTTCCCGCGTCCCTCCCTGCCAGGATCACCCCGCCCTTGTCGGCCACCGAGCGCTGGACATCGATCAGGGCAGTACGAACGTCGGGATGGGCCGAGACTTCGGAGACGTTGGCGTCGACCTGAGGGGTGCGGATCGCCAGCGATACGTCGTCGCCGTCGGCCAGGACCACCGTTTGGCGCGGGTCGCCAGGCGGGGCAGCCTTCACCTCTATGGTCGTATCGCCGGCCAGCTTGGCCAGCGTCTCCCCATCGGACGGGGAGATACCCCGCTGGAGAGCCACCCAGGTGATAGCCCGGTACAGCACCCCGGTATCCAAATAGAAGTACACCAGCCTTTCGGCCAGGATCTTGGCGATGGTAGTCTTCCCCGACGCGGCGGGACCGTCAATGCATATGACTGGCGCCTTCACTCCCCGTCCTCTTCAACATTCTTACTT
>JAJZRD010000231.1 GCA_021845945.1 Chloroflexota bacterium | reverse complement strand
AAGGCGAGGCCGTGAAGGCGATAGAGGGGGTCGGCGCGGTCCTGGGCAACCGGGGGAAGGATCGGCTGGTGGAGCTGCTGCGGGAGCACTCTCTGGAGGTGGGGGAGGGGCAGGGGGAGAGGTTGGTCCCCCGCACCCGGGCTTTCGTCAAGATCCAGGAGGGGTGCGATAACCACTGCTCCTACTGCATCGTTCCCACCGCGCGAGGACACCAGCGCAGCCGCCCCGCCCGAGAGGTGGTGGAGGAGATCCGGAGGCTCGTGGGGGAAGGCCACCAGGAGGTGGTGCTGACCGGGGTCAACATCACCGCCTACGGTCGCGACTGGGGCTCCCGAGCCACCCGGGAGAACGCGCAGGGCCGAGGGCTGCTGAGGCTGCTGGAGAGGATCCTGGGCGAGACGGATCTGCCCCGCCTCAGGCTCTCCTCCCTTCAGCCGGAGGACTGGAATCCCGACTTCTACGCCCTGTGGGGCTCCGGCCGGCTCTGCCGCCACCTCCACCTCTCCCTCCAGAGCGGGTCCGACGCCGTTCTCAAGCGGATGCGCAGGCGCTACAATGTGGATGCGTATGCCGGGATAGTCGCGGAGGCCCGGCAGGCGCTGCCCGGCGTGGCGATCACCACCGACGTGATCGTCGGGTTCCCGGGGGAGACGGAGGAGGAGCAGCGGGAGACCGAGAGCTTCCTGCGCTCCATCGGCTTTGCCGGACTCCACGTTTTCAAGTACTCGCCCCGCTCGGGAACGCCGGCGGCCACCATGCCCGACCAGGTGGATCCCAGGGTCAAGCAGGAGCGGAGCGAGCGGCTGATCGCCCTGGCCGAGGAGATGGGTCGGGAGTACCGGGCCCAGTTCCTGGGCTCGGTGCTGGGGGTGCTGTGGGAGGAGAGGCTGCCCGGCGGGGAGGCCCGGCGGCTGGGCCTGGAGGTCAACGGCTCTCGCTGGTTCACCGGGCTCTCGGACAACTACCTTCGGGTGTACGGCAGCAGTCCCAGGGATCTGGCCGGCACCGTGAGCGGGGCCAGGATCGAGCGGCCGGCCGGGGAGGGCGTCGTAGGCGCGCCATTGCGCTAGTACTCCGCCACATTGGTTCTGACAGGTGTCATCCTGAGCGATAGCGAAGGATCTCCTCTCGCCACGGGGAGATGCTTCGCTGCGCTCAGCATGACAGTACATATCACCTTCTCTGTGGTCGTGTACTAGTCCCGTTGCCACGTTAGTTCCGGAACGTAGGGCACGTGGCGCGAGCGGGCAGAGCGCCCTGCCCTACATCTGGAAATCACTGTGGAGGAGTACCACCGGATCCTCGATCGGGGAGAGTGAGGATAGCCGGTGGAGACCGGAGGTGGCCATTTTGGTGGATAGCTGCATCTTCTGCCGGATCGTGGCGCGGGAGATCCCCTCGAACATCGTCTTCCAGGACGATCGCATCACGGCCTTCCGCGACATCAATCCCCAGGCGCCGGTGCACATCGTCATTGCGCCCAACGAACACATCCCGACGCTGGCGGGTATGGAGCAGGCCCACGAAGGGGTGGTGGGCCACATAGTGTACGCAGCGACGGTGCTGGCGGAGCGGGAGGGGATCGCCCAGGGCGGCTTCCGCTTGGTCATGAACGCGGGCCGCGACGGCGGACAGTCGGTGGACCACATCCACCTGCACCTGCTGGGCGGCAGGAAGATGGGGTGGCCTCCGGGATAGGACAGGGTGAGGGCCGGCCGGAATCTCCCTCTCCCTTTGGGAGAGGGTCGGGGTGAGGGCTGTTTGGCTGGCAACGTCCAAGCCCTCACCCGCCCTCGCTACGCTCGGTCGGCCTCTCCCAAGGGGAGAGGCGGTACGAAATGCCGGTCGGCCTCTCCCAAGGGGAGAGGTGGTACGAGCCGGTGCCTCCGGATGCGGCGGTCACGGGTTGCGTCCTCTCGCGCGGGAGTGAGGTTCCCGCCATCCTTGCCGCTGCGGGAACTCGGGAGTAAAATAACTCTCGGATATAATAAAGATCAGAGCTTCCAATTCGGTAGCTGCAGCTTTGACTCGGGAGATGTCCATGGACAATCTGGAGCGGCGAGCTCTACCCCAGGACTTCGTACCCCCTCTTTATCGCCCGCGCCGTCTGCGCGGCTCCGAGGCGATCCGGAACCTGGTGTGCGAGACCAGGCTGGACCCCAAGGAGTTGATCTATCCTCTCTTCATAACGGAGGGTCGGGGGATCAAGAGCGAGGTCTCCTCCATGCCGGGGGTGTACCAGTGGTCCTGCGATCTGCTGGCGGGCGAAGCGCGCGAGATCGCCTCCCTGGGGATCCCGGCGGTGCTGTTGTTCGGGCTGCCCGCCCGCAAGGACGAGGTGGCCTCCGAGGCATACAGTCGGGACGGCATCGTTCAGCGGGCCATCGCCACCATCAAAGAGCACGCCCCCCAGCTGCTGGTGGTCACCGACGTTTGCCTGTGCGAGTACACCAGCCACGGCCACTGCGGCATCGTGGAGCAGGGTCAGGTGCTGAACGATCCGACCCTGGAGCTGCTGGCCCGGACGGCGGTCTCCCACGCGGATGCCGGGGCCGACTTGGTGGCCCCTTCCGACATGATGGACGGTCGGGTGGGGGCGATCCGCCGCGCCCTGGATAGCACGGGGCACGAGAACGTGCCGATCATGGCCTACAGCGCCAAGTACGCCTCCGCTTTCTACGGGCCCTTCCGGGAGGCCGCGGATTCGGCCCCGCAGTTCGGCGACAGGCGCGCCTACCAGATGGCCCCCACCAACGCTCGGGAGGCGCTGAGGGAGGTGGCGCTGGACGTCCAGGAGGGGGCCGACATCGTCATGGTGAAGCCCGCCCTGGCTTACCTGGACGTCCTGGCCCGGGTGAAGGAGATGGTGAAGCTGCCGGTGGCAGCCTACAACGTGAGCGGCGAGTACTCCATGGTGAAGGCGGCCGCCCGGATGGGCTGGATGGAGGAGCAGCGGACCGTCCTGGAGATCCTGACCGCGATCAAGAGGGCCGGCGCCGACATCATCATCACCTACTTCGCGAAAGACGTCGTGCGCTGGCTTCAGGAGGCGTAGGAGCAGGCTCCCAGCTGTAGTAACGACTTCAGTCGTTCGTCCCGGCGCGACGAAACTGACGCCAACGACTGAAGTCGTTACTACGAGGTCCATGCCGATGCGCCCGGCGGGGTAGCCGCATTGCAGCTCAGTAACAACCCGGGCCTCGCTGCTTGACCCCCCCACAGGGGGGTGCTAGCATGGCAGCGCGAAGGAGCGGCCGCCCCCGTTCAGACGGCAAGAAAGGATCACCGATGATCGAGACTGATCCTCGTTCTGGCCCGACCGATAGGTCTGGTAACCGGGTAGAGATCGACCTCCAGTGGTGTAAGTCCTGTTCCATCTGCGTGGCCTTCTGCCCCCCCAAGGCCCTCACGGCCGACGACGTTGGCACCCCCCACCTGACCTCCCCCGAGAAGTGCACCGGCTGCGGCCTGTGCGAGATGATGTGCCCGGACTTTGCCATCGAGGTGTTCAAGAACCGATGACCGACGAAAGACCCAAGCCGATCTTGCTGCAGGGCAATGAAGCCATTGCTGAGGGCGCTCTCGCGGCGGGCATGCGGTTCTTCGGTGGCTATCCCATCAGCCCCTCCTCCGAGATCGCCGAGACCCTCGCCCGGCGGCTGCCCCAGTTGGGCGGCACCTTCATTCAGATGGAGGATGAGATAGCCAGCATCTCCGCCGTCATCGGGGCGTCCATCGCCGGGGTGAAGTCCATGACGGCCACCAGCGGGCCGGGCTTCTCCCTGATGCAGGAGGGCATCGGGTTCGCCGCGATGGCCGAGACCCCCTGCGTGATCGCCAACGTCCAGCGGATGGGGCCCAGCAGCGGCTACGCCACGGCCCCCGCTCAGGGGGACGTGATGCAGGTCCGCTACGGCACTCACGGCCCCCACGCTGTGATCGCCCTTTCGCCCTCTTCAGTGATGGAATGCTTTGACGTAACGGTCAAGGCATTCAGTCTTTCTGAGAGGTATCGCACCCCTGTGGTGATCCTGGCGGACGCCGTGGTGGGCCACCTGCGGGAGGTGGTCACCTTGCCGGGACCCGACGAGATCGAGATCGTAAACCGGCAGCGACCCTCGGGGCCTCCGGGGACGATCAAGCCCTTCGATGCGGCTGAGGGGGATGGTGTGCCGGCCGTTCCCGATTTCGGGACCGGCTACCGCTACCACATCACCGGCCTCTTCCACGACGAGACCGGCTTCCCCAGCACCAACGCGGCGAAGCTCCAGGAGACCACCGAGCGGTTGGTGAAGAAGATAGAGGCCCACCGGGAAGAGATGACCTACGTGGAGTACCTCTACATGGACGATGCGGAGATCGCGGTGGTCTCCTACGGTTGTTCGGGGCGCTCGGCCCGGGCGGCGGTGAAGGCGGCTCGAGCCCGAGGCGTCAAGGTGGGTCTGGTTCGGCTGATCACCCTGTGGCCCTTCCCCGAGCAGGTGATAGCGGCCGTGGCCGAGAAGTCGCCGCGGCTGGTCGTGGTGGAGATGAATCTGGGCGACGTGGCCAACGAGATCCGGCGGATCACCCGCAACAGCGTGGCGATAGCCCAGGTGAACCGCCACGACGGATTGCTCATCACCACCGGCCAGGTGCTCAGCGGGATCGAGGGGGTGATGCAGCATGCCTAGCCCACTGGTGACGAAATACATGCGGGTTAACCGGCTGCCCCACATCTGGTGCCCGGGGTGCGGCATCGGCCAGATCGTCAACGGCGCCATCCGGGCCATCGATAAGGTGGGGTTGGATCAAGATCGGACGGTGGTAGTCTCCGGCATCGGCTGCTCCAGTCGGGCTACCGGCTACCTGGACTTCGATACCATCCACACCACTCACGGTCGCGCCCTGGCCTTCGCCACGGGGATAAAGCTGGCGAGGCCGGATCTGAACGTGATCGTGATCATGGGGGACGGCGACTGCGCCGCCATCGGGGGCAACCACTTCATCCACGCGGCGCGGCGCAACATCGACGTGACCGCCCTGGTGATCAACAATCAGATCTACGGCATGACGGGCGGCCAGTACTCTCCCACCACGCCGGTAGAGGCCATGGCGACCACGGCCCCCTACGGGGACGCCGAGCCCGGGTTCGACCTGTGCGGTGTGGCTCAGGCGGCGGGGGCTACCTTCGTCGGCAGGGTCGCGCCGGTCCGGATGCCCGAGCTGATCAACACCCTGGCCAAGTCTCTCCAGCACACCGGCTTCTCCTTCGTGGAGGCGGTGTCCCAGTGCCCCATCTACTTCGGGAGGATGAACCGCCAGGGCGGACCGGTGCAGATGCTGAATAGGCAGAAGGAGATCACGGTACCGGTGCGTACGGCGCAGCAGAAACCCGAGGAGGCCGAGGGGAAGCTGTTGACGGGCGTGCTGTACGAGAGCGAGCGCCCGGCCTACGAGAAACTGTACAGCCAGGTGCGGCTCAAGGCCTCCTGGAAGGCAGGTGAGCATGTCTAAGACCATCGAGGTTTCGCTGGGGGGCTCCGGTGGCCAGGGGCTGGTGCTGATGGGGCTGATCCTGGCGGAGGCCGCCGGCATCTACGAGGGCCGCCAGGTGGTGTCCAGCCAGCTGTACGGACCCGAGTCACGGGGAGGAGCCTCTCGCTCCGACGTGATCATCAGCGACGAGGAGATCGACTATCCCGAGGTCGAGAACCCCGACATCCTGTTCGCCTTCAACCAGCTTTCGGCCAGCAAGTACGCCCCGCACCTGAAGCCGGGGGGCACGGTCATCTACGACAGCAGCTTCGTGACCGATCCGCCTGCCGTCCAGGGCAGGGTTTACCGGCTTCCCATCACCCGGCTGGCGCGGGAGAAGGTGGGGCGGGACATCGTGGCCAACATCGTGGCCATCGGGGCGCTGACTACGCTCACCGGGGTCGTGACCCGGGAGGCGCTGACGAAGGCAGTGTTGGATCGGGTGCCCAAGGGCACCGAGGAGATCAATCAACGCGCCCTGCAGGTCGGCTTTGAGGCCGCCGAGGAGCTACTTGCGGAAGCCGCCCGGTAAGGCAAGGTGTGGTACCGGGGCGCTGAGTGTCGAGTGCTGAAACCGGC
>JAJZRD010000230.1 GCA_021845945.1 Chloroflexota bacterium | reverse complement strand
GCTCGTGACCGGAGAGAGCGGAGACGACCTGCTGGTCGTGGATGCCAACAGCGGCCAGCTGAAGCGCACCATCGCTATCGGCCCGGCCTCCGGAGCCGCCGGCTTCTCTCCGACCGGAGAGCTCGCCTACGTTCCCAGGCTCGGCAGGGCCGAGGTCACCATCGTCAACACTGCCTCCGGGGTTCCGGGCGGATCGATCTCCCTCCAGGGCCAGCCCGCGGGGCTCGGCATCAGCCGGGACGGCAAGAAGGGATACGTCGCGCTGCGGGACAAGGACCAGGTCGCCGTGATGGATCTCGCTCAGAAATCGGTGATGGCCCAGGTCCCGGTGGAGAGCGGACCCACCAGGGTCGCCGTTTCGCCCCTGCAGGCCAAACCCCAGCCAGCGGTCATGCCCGGCGCTCTCCCCAACACCGGAGGGGGCCCCGTGACCCCGTCGGGCTCCTGGGCCTTGCTCGGCGGGCTGCTGCTGCTGATCGCCGGGGCGGCCGCCGGCACGTGGCGGCTTCGGTTGCGCCGCCGCTAGATCGGCCAGGGTCCCTCACCCCACCAGGGCTCCCACCGCCGCCGTCAGAGCGAGCAGCAGGTGGGCAGCCGCGTAGATCAGCAATAGGCCCGCCCCGGTTCCCACCACAAGGGTCGACCAATGGATCTCCAGGAGGGTTCTGGACAGCGAGGGGCGTCCGGCCCCTTCCGCCGTGAGCCCCTGTAGATCGTCGACCCCAGCGTGGCGGAACACCATCTCCGCTCCCACCGCCCGCACCAATCCCAGTCCCCGCCGCCTCCACCCACCGGGCGCATCGGGCACCACCACGTCGATAATCGGCAGCACGGCGGCCAGACCCAGGCCAAAGCCCAGAAGCAGGCCGGCCCCCGCCGCGAGGGCCATCAGGGACGAAGCCAGGCTGGCCGGCGGCAGCGCCATCAGGGGCGACGTGCCGGCCCCCGTGGACCCGCCGAGCAGCAAGCTCGCGACCCTCCGGGTACCCAGGCCCCAGTCGATGGCCGCCGTCAGCGCGACGGCGAACCCCGCGACGCTGGAGGCCACGGGCACGATCCCCCAGAGGAGACCAGCCATGCCCCTTCTCTCCTCGCTCCGCAGGTCCGGGTTGCGAGCCAGCGCCACGGCGCACCCCACCAACCAGCCGGCCGCGGCGCCGGCGGCGGCTCCGCTGCTGCCCACCACCGCCTGGGCGAGCAGCAACCCCAGCACCGTCCAGGCGCCGCCCGCCGCCACGCCCAGGATCCCCAACCGGAGCTGCCCGCCCCCATTGGCCCCTCCGAAGGGCACGGGGAGCTTTCCGTTTCCAGCCGACACGCTCAAGAGGGCCACGCCCCCGGCTACCGCCCCACCCCACACGACCGCTGAAGCCGGCATGCCGCCGGTTGCCCACCTTCCGGAGGCGACTCCCAGCAGAGCACCCAGGGTAGCCCACGCCAGAAGGAGGAGCCACAGTCGCAACCCGCCGCCCCTTGGCCCCACCGCCCATGCGATGGCCTCTTCGGCGGGCCCCCGGGACAAAACCTCCTGGCGCCCGAGGCTCCGAACAAGGGGGGGCAGCGCCGCCCCGACCAGCAGAGCCGCCACTAGCGCCAACTGCCACAGCTCTGCCAGCAGGGCCAGGGCCGGCATGGCCGACGCGACCCCGGTCAGCAGCTGTCGGGGCAACCGGCTCGGGCCCGATGCCGAGGGCCTTTCGGCGAGGGCGTCGCCGGCGACCAGAGCCACCTCCAGTAGATCGCCCTCCTCCGTCGCCACCAGCACCCGGCCGTCGCGCCAGCCCGAGGCCGCCCACGCGTCGCAATCAAGCTCGATCGCAACGTGGACCGGGGCGGTCCCGCCTTCAAGAGGCCCGAACTGCCGAGGCGCGATCCGCATCCAGGGATCCCCACGGACGGCACCCGTCACACTCCCTCCACCCTCGTTGGCAAGGAAGAGGTGCAGCAGAAGGGAATGGGGAGCCCCCTGGCATTGGCAGGGGCCAACCACCCAACCTCCCGGCTGCGCCTTCAAGCGGGGTGGTTGCTTCGGGGCCACCGTCAGAGAGACCGTCACCCTCTGCTCGAGGCTGCGCAGCCCCTGCGACGGGGCAGCCAGCCGAAAGACCAGCTCGGTCCGGTGGCGTCGTCGCGGCTCGAGCTTGCAGGTATCCACCTGCACCGACATGGCCACGGGAAAGGTGATGGCCGCTCTTCTCGGCTCGGATCGAGAAACGGAAAGCCAGGAAGGAGCGGTGTCGAGCCGCTCCACGGCCGTCGCCGGACCGCCCCGACTGTGCAGACGCACCAGCCCGGTGGCTGTGTCTCCGCGTCGCACCCTTCCCAGCTCCAGGGTCCGCGGCTGGATCTCCAGCAACGGCTCCAGGTGGTCGGGGTGATACTCCCCGCGCGGGGCGGACGGCTCAGCTTCGCCCGGCAGGTGCACCCTGTCGTAGGCCGATCGCCTCGTGGGATCCCCGAGTACCCTCCAGGCCTCCACCAGCTCGGCGACGCGACGGCCGGTGTCGGGGTCCGATCTTCCCCTGCGGGCATCCGGGTGCACGGACTTCATCAGTCTCCGATACGCCCTGCCGATGGTCTCCTGATCGGCCGAGGCTGAGACGCCCAGAACCCGGTAGTAGTCCCTGTTCTCCTCAGGCTGTTCCATTCCCTTACTCAACCATGCCGAAAGCTTGAGGCGCCCGGCACCATTCACGCCGGGTGCCGGGCGCCTCACCGAGCAGCCTCTAGCCCGTTAGAGGCTATCTCTTCATGCTGATCAGGTCCTGAAGCATCTCGTCGGAGGCGGTGATGATCCTGGTGTTGGCCTGGAAGCCTCGTTCAGCCATGATCATTCGGCTGAACTGCTCCGCCAGGTCCACGTTGGATGCCTCCAGGGTGCCGGACATCAACGTGCCCATGCCCCTCTTGTTGTCGCCGGGAGGGGCTATGATGGGATCGCCGCTGTTCAGCCCTGCCTGGTACAGGTTGCCTCCCGCCCTCACCAAGCCCTCGGGGTTGTTGAACTTCGCGACCAAGACCCGGGGACGGTGAAGGGTGTCCGTGGTTCCATCGGTCTTCACGCCGGTGACCTTCCCGTCGTTGGATATGCTGAAGTTGGCCCATCCCCAGGCGGGGTCGATCTGGACCCTGCCCACATCGAAGTTATATACGCCGGTGCTGGCGTCGCCCGATGCGAGCCGGTTGCCATCCGTGTCCACCCAGTGGCCGTCCGCGTCCACATAGTCAGTCACACCGTCGCCATCGAAATCCGCGGCTCCCGCGGCAGTAGTGCTGGGCCCGGTAACGGTGCTGTTGAAGAAGCCTATCTTCGCACCAAGCACGTAGTTGCCGCTCACGGGGTCCACCAGGTAGCCCTCTTGGTCCTGGGCAAAGGCGCCGTCGCGGGAGAAGTAGGAGGGGGTGTACACGTCATCGGTCACATCGGGGACGCCAGCCCACCCTGTGTGCGCGGTGTCGGTACGGTGGGCAGTTCCCAGCATGAAGAAGCCCTGGCCCTGGATGGCCAGGTCCGTGGTCTTGCCGGTGGTCACCATGCTCCCCTGGGTCATGATGGTGTCGACGCCGCCCATGACGACGCCGAGGCCCACCTGGGTCGGGTTTGTGCCGCCGATACCGTCGGAAACCGGCCCGGATCCCACCTTGTAGGTCTGGGACAGGGCTTCCTTGAAATTGATGCGGCTGGCCTTGTAGCCCACGGTGTTGACGTTGGCGATGTTGTGGCCCACCACGTCCATGTAAGTCTGATGGTTCCTGAGGCCAGAGATGGCCGAAGACATCGATCGCAGCATCGCACTTTCTCCTCTAGTAGCGGTTCTACCGCCTTAGTGCGGCTGCCGGCGAGGCGCCGCTTCCATCCTTCTGCGACGCCCAGCCTTCCCTTGCGGGTCCGGGCTTTACTCTCGTTGCCAGCAGCCTATCGACTACGCCATTACCACGCTGTCGATGTTGGTGAAGACTCCGTTCTTCCGCCTGGTCTGATCTACCGCCGTTATCACCGTCCTGTTGCTGATGCTCACCAGCAGCGCCAGATCGTCCATCAGCACCAGGGCGTCCTTGGCCCCCTTCTGGTCCGCCGCACTCACTGCCCGCTCCAATCGGGCCATCGACTCTCCGTCCAGGTTCACACCGCCGCTCTGCATCCGCTGCTGAGCGTGGGCGGAGAAGCGCAGAGAGGGCTCATACCCCGTCTGAGTGCGCAGCACGTCCTGGAAGCTGACCTGAGAAGCCACCCGTTCGCCGGGGGTGCCGGTGCGCTTCTGGCCTTCAACGGCCAGCTCTTGAGATTGGATCCGCTGAACGTCCATGGCCTCTAAATCCCGCTTCCTGCTACCGAAACCACTTCGCTCAGTTTGACCGACTTGCCGCCGATGACCAGGACCGCGCTCCCGTCCAAAATCTTCACCGAGTCGACGATGCCCTGTACCGTCTCGCCGGTCGCGGCCAGCTTCGCCTCCACCAGCTTGCCAATCAGGCTGCTGGCTTGAGCCAACTGGGTCTTCTCGCCATCTACCACCGAGAGGACGTCCTGCAGCTTGACCGACTGACCTCCGATGGAAAGAAGGGCGTCGCCGTCCTCGATCTTCACCGAGTCCACGGTCCCCTTGATGGTCTTGCCATCTGCGCCGCCGGCAGCCTCAACCTCCTTGCCGATCATCCCGTTCGCCTGGCCCAACTGCTCCACCCGCAGCAGCACGCCCATCTGATCGTCCAAGGCCTGCATCCTCTCCAAGGAGCTGAACTGAGCCATCTGGCCGAGGAACTGCGAGTCATCCATCGGCTTCATGGGATCTTGGTTCCGCAGCTGAGCTACCAGCAGTTTCAGGAAGTCCTCCTTCCCCAACTGCCCGACCTGCTTGCCCTCAGCGTTTCCGGTGAAGGTGCCTGTCGCGCTCGAAACCGCACCAGTTGTTGCCATTTCGACCTCCTATACCCGGTAGTCCACCAGATGCCGGCCACCCAGGGCATCTCCCCCTGCCGGTTGCGGTTGCGTCGGGGCAGCCAGGGGCTCCGTGGCGGACGAGGGCTGCGGGCCAACCGCAGGGTACCGCCTGCCTCCCAGCCACTGCCCGGCCCCCGAAGAGGCCGCGAAGCCGTTCTGCCACCCGTCGGAACCGCCCATCGGGGTCCCCAGAGACATCTGGCCCACCTCGATAGCCTTCCCTTCCAGGGCTTGCCGCAGTTGAGGGAGCGCCCCCTGGATCATGTCCCGCGTCCGTTCGGACCCCGCCAGGATCTGCAGCGTCAGCACCCCGTCCCTCAGCCCCAACCGCAAGTCCAGGTAGCCAAGGGACTCGGGCTTCAGTTGGACCCGCAAGCTGCTGTTCCGCGGAACGGCTAGCTTCGCCGCATGTGCCATCAGCTGGTCGAAGAGACCGCTCTCCAGGTCCTGAGGTTTCTCGCTCTGGCCCGACTCCCTGGCGGATGCCACGTTGCCGCTGCCGGCTTCTCCAGACCTGGTCGCCGCGATGGACTCGACCCGCGCGTCGCTCTGCTCCTCACTCTTGCCGGATGCGGCTTGCGCGGGCTCCTGGACCTGCCCCTGGGACCCACCTACCACGGTAGCGGTGGCTGGTCCGCTCGTCGCGCTCTGTTTGGGAGCTTCAGTCCCTTTTTGATCCTGGCCGCGAGAGGAGAAATCCTCCCCTCGATCGGAGCCGGTTGGTCTCCCAACCCTACCGGCGGCCACCGTCCCACTACCGCGATCGCTCCCCTGGGAAGCAGTGTCGCCGGGGCTGCTGCTCGTAGTCACTGCCGGCGCTCCGACGCCCCTCGGGACATCCCCTGACGTCCCTTCAGCAGCTATCGACTCACCAGGAGTCCGCGGCACCTTCGGCTCGGAGGCAACGGTGGCAACCGCGCTTGCGCCGGACCGATCGGTAGCCGTCCTGGCCGCGTCCCCCATCACCGAAGCCCCTTTCTGGTCTTCGGGTCCGGCGGCCACCCCGTTCGTGGCCTTCGTTCCCTCACCAGGGTTCACCGGGGCATCGCCACCAGGAGTGGTAGAACGCTCCACCGTCCCCTCCTGAGCCACCGGCTCAGTGGAGGCCTGGTACTGGGCCACTAAGGTTGGCGATCCCCCCTGCTGAGATATCGGGGCCGCATTCTCTCGACCTCTTCC
>JAJZRD010000229.1 GCA_021845945.1 Chloroflexota bacterium | reverse complement strand
GTCACCCCCTGGGACCTACTTACCTCAGGAGGTTGCAGAGTCCGTTCCTATCCCCTAACTTCCACCAAATCCACCAACACTCTCTGGAGCCGAATCGCCACTCCCGTGGGAGAGCCGAGGGGACGGGTCTGTGGAGTGCGGTAGCTTGCCACCGCTTTCGATCCGGACGAAAGCTGCGGCAAGCCGCAGCACTCCAAATTCCAGGCCTGCCCGGAAAGGTGGAGCCGAGCCCCCTTTCTGAAGAGCCTTCTTGCTGGGCACCAGTGATGATGGCACAATAGAAGCAGTAGCGGTTTCTGTGGTTGGTGGGATGGTCGTTGGAGGCTTACGAACGAAATGGCACTACAGTCCTCTGCTACGCCTGGCCTGGATTCGGCTGCTGCACGACGAGCCGCCTATCTGCAAATCATGCGGCGACATGCTCGTCCAGGGCGAGGTTCGTCCCTGGAATTGCTCCAGTCAAGAGGGGGCGTTTCCATGCCTGACTTGAATTCGCTTCTGCCAGGGGTGCGATACGTCGTTGTCGGTGGCACAGCCACCAGTCTGTATATGGCGCCACGCACCACGAAGGACGTGGACATACTCGTATCAGCGGCAGATGCACCCTCGGTGGAGGACACGCTGCGGCGAGCAGGTGCCACACTGGTGGGCCCCCTGAATATCAACAACCCACTGGAAATTGAGGGCAATAGTTGGCGGCTTCTTGACGGCACTGATTTGGATGTGTTGAGATCAGCGCAGCCGTGGGTCGAAGAGGTGCTCGCCCAGCCAAACCGCGACCCCGCGGGTCTGCCAGTGATTTCGTTGCCCTACTTGGTTCTGATGAAACTAGCGTCTGGACGAGGCGTCGATATGGGCGATCTGAGCCGGATGCTAGGTGGCGCCGACGATAAGGCGCTGGCGGAAGTCCGCCGAGTGGTCAGGAAGCACCTACCTGACGCCGTGGACGACGTCGAAAGCCTGACCGAACTGGGCCGATGGGAGCTTCAATCAACACCTTCAAGATCAAGCACCCCAACCCCGTCTCAACCCTCTGCGCCTACGTCTGATGAGGTGATCGTACACGAGCACCAGCGTCGAGGAAAGCCGGTCCGAGAGCACACCCGACGACGCCCACGACGCTGAGCCGCCTGAACAGCCAGCACCCTCACCTTCTTTGTCACACATCGCCCTGCTTCACGGAGCACACCACGAGTATCGTCTCCCGCTTTGCACAGCCGCTCGACATGTGCCTATTCGGGAATCCCTGAGATTGCCGATCCCGGCCACGCGTAGCATGCATCCTTGGCTCGACGGTAGTTGGCGTCGAGCTCCGGCCCGAGCAGCAGGATCGCGGCGATCCTGCGGACCATGGCGGTGACCTCGCGGACCTCCTCCGTGGTCAGCGCCCGTCCCAGGAGTCTCTGCTCCCGGTAGCTGAGCCACTTCTTGATCACCTGGTAACCGCCCAGGGTGTACTCCCAGACGCGGATCGGCACGTTCGTCCAGCAGGCCACCTGATTTAGGTAGACGTCCAGCGTGCTCTCTCCCAGCAGGCCGAGGGCTTGCTCCAGGGATAGACCCATGGTGCCTGCCCCCTCCCGCAGCGCGGCCACCTCCTCGGGGGCATATCCCCGCTCGCCGACACGCCCCTGCCCGGGCATGGTCACCCCGCCCTGGCCGGCGTGCCCCCACCCCGCCGTCAGCTCCAGGTCGCCGGCCGACGGGTCCAGATTCCCGCCACCCACGCGGGAGACCCTGCCCAGCAGCCTCAGCTCCGGCCGGATGGTTCCGGCGGTGACCCGTGGCACGGGACGCTCGGGGTCCAGGAGGTCGGCGATCAGCCGGCCCAGCCTGGCCGAGGCCAGCAGCGCCTCGCGGTCTGCCGGCAGGGGTATGCGGGGCCAGTCCTGCCCCAAGGCGCCCGCGTTGTCTCCCAGGTAGAGCGGCGCATGAAGCACCGCAACAGCGTGATAGAAAACGTCAGATACCTGGTCAACGGCCGCAATTGCGTCCAGATAACGCACTGCCAAGTCGCTGACGTTGGGTTCCAGACCACTTGCCCCGTAAGTCGCTGCATCCACCTGAGTCCAGGCGAAAAGTGTGTCCTTCGCCTCAACGAGGCGCCTCGGGATCACGCTCGCGGACCGATCCATCAGGTCGATGCAGCCAATGCTGGAGATTATCTGGGGTCTCGACCACCCTCGCCTGGGCTTCTGCTGCGTCACGAGCCAACGGTTTCCGGGCACGACGTGCGGGAAGTACTCGGCCCTATTCCTGTCCAGCAGCCCGGCCTCCGGCTCCCAGTAGAGCCAGCGCAGGTCGAAGGGCCGGTAGCAGTAGCGAACCACCTTCTCCGGCAGAAAGCCCCTCTTCCGGAGCCGGTCCCGGACCGCCTCGGCCTCGAAGCGAGCGGTGCTTGCCATGGCACCCGGCGCGATCCGCCGCATCTCCTCGTGGCTGACCGCCGGATCGAAGTACTGCTCCATCCTGCGGATCAGCCGCTCCCTGTCGACGTCCACCACCACGTCGTCGCGGCTGGTCTTCACGCCGGGGAAGGAGACGGGGAACAGGTCGGGAAGCGCCGGCCACCGAGGGTAGTCCAGGTCGAAGCGTAGGGGCAGGTAAGGGAAGCCCAGGTCGACCTCTGGAGCCAACCTCGTGTAGGTGGCTTCATCCTGCTGCTGCCCTGCCATCTCGGCCAGTTGGGCTCGCTTGCTCTTGCCCCAGAGGTGGCGGAACCGCACCGTGGGTTGGCCGCGGTGCGGCTCCCGGCGCACCAGCAGCGCGATGGCCGTCCCCACCTGGATCCCCTCCGGGTTCGTTTCGGTCGAGAAGACGCTGGGGTCCGGCTCGCCCTCGGGCGTCAGCTTGCCCGTCTTGTACTTATCGCCGTTGAGACAGTCGATCCAGATAGAGTCGAACGCCTCGAGGTAGCGCTCCCGCATGCCGGTGAAGGAGAGCCCATCCAGCCAGGAGTAGTTGGAGATGAAGCACACAACGCCCTTCTTCGTCGCCTCCGCGATCCTCCTCTCGGCCACCCTGAAGAAGCGGACGTAGAGGTCGTTCAGACCCTGCCCCTGGGGAGCGGGTGCCAGCCTGGCCGTGCGGTAGGCGTCGGAAAGCGCCCGCTCCTCCTCCACGGCCACCCCGGCGAAGCCGTTGTAGGGGGGATTGCCCAGCACCACCAGGATCGGCTCCACCTGCTTGACCCTCGCGGCGGCATCCCGCTCGGCCTCGAACTCGGGGAAGAGGAAGTGCTGCTTGGGCTCCCTCGGGGGCTCCCAGCCGGTGAGGGCGTTGGTCAGGTAGACGCGAGCGCGCTCGTTCTGCTCGGCCGCCAGGGGCGCGCCCAGCTTCTGGAGCAGCAGCCCGAGCTGCAGGTGGGCCACCACGAAGGGCGCCGGAAGGATCTCGAAGCCGAAGACCCGGCTCATCGCCGCCGTCTTGAGGTCTGCCGCCAGCAGCGCGTCCCCACCCCTCTCCTGGAGCGTCGCGGAGATCCGGTTCAGCACCTCCACCAGGTAGGCACCCGTGCCGCAGCAGGGATCCAGGACGTAGACCCTGGGGTCGGCCAGACCGTCCTCTATGCCCAGCTCCTCCCGGAGCGCGGCGTCCACCCGCCCCACCATGTATCGCACGATCTCCGGCGGGGTGTACCACACGCCCAGCTCCTTGCGCAGCTCCGGGTCGTAGGCCTCCAGAAAAGGCTCGTAGAAATACTGGACGGCGTGCTCTTCCTCGAACCGGGCGAAGAAGGAAGGTCTGTCCACCCGATTGAGCACCTCCCCCGCCCAGTCCAGCACCTCGGGCAGCTGCAGGGTCTCCAGTTGACCCGGCTCGGCGACCTCGTAGAAGAGCTTGCGCAGCACGGGCACCCGCAGGTAGTGAGCCGCCGTCTGCCAGTTGAAGGTCACGCCGGCCGACGACCCGGAGTGCTGCTTGCTCCACAGCACCCAGGCGGAGAAGATGCCGTAGAACAGGGTCTGCACCAAGGTCGAGCGGAAGAAATGCTCGCCCCTCCGTCCCTGGAACTCCATCCCCAGACCTTCTTCCAGCGCTTCCCGGACAGTAGCCAGGGCCTCGGGCCCGGCCGCGTCGACCCGAGCCCTCGCCTCTCGGGCGTAGGAGGCCAGGAACCACGCCACGTCCCTGGGGGTTGCCAGGGGAGCGGCGTGCCGCATCACCCGCCTCAAGAACTCCTCGAAGGATGCGCCCCGTTCCCGGGCCAGCCTGCCCGGGTGGGCAGCCGCGGCCCAGAAGGCGGCCTCGCTCTCCGCCAAACGGTAGCTTTCCCTCTTTGCCGGCCGTCCCTCTCCATCCTGGCCGACGAAGACGAAGTCCCGATAGTTGGTGACCAGCAGCTGGCGATACTTCTCCCAGTACCTGGAGACCTGGCTGCCGTCGGCGGTGAGCCAGGCATCCTCACCTACCGGCTTGACTTCGACCACTCCCCGGGCGGGAATCTGGCCCGGCAGCGGCTCCCCTTCGCCCTTTCTGAACTGGTCGGGGGTGAAGAACCCGCCGTCCGGAATGCCCGCTCCCTGATCCTTGAGCGTCATGATGCAACGGACCTTCGGCTTGAGCGTCTGGCCCACGGCGTTGAGAAGCTCTGCCAGGGGAACGTAGTAGGAGGTCTCTGGAACCCCCGCGCCGGAGGCGCGGATCAATCGCAGCTCGCGGATGTAGGCCTCAAGCAGCTCCATCGGCTTCCTCCGCACCAGGCGCCGGCAGCATCGCCGTTCCAAGTCTCAACTTGCTGGTGGTTGCCTACGATACAACTACATGGCTCCGTCGGTCCACCTCCAGCGCACGCGGAACCACAAAGCGGCCGCCAATTGGCGGCCACTTTATCTCCGAAGGGTGTCAGGTCATCCCCTCCAACTCGGGGCCCAAGCGCATCACTGGAGGTGATGCCGCTCCCGGCGCTCTCTCCTGTTTCGGGCCTCCTCCATCCGCCTCCTGTCCTCTTCCGTCTCCGGTATCAACCGGGGGACCTCCATCGGACGGCCGTCCTCGTCCAGCGCGACGTACACCAGGTTGGCCGTGGCCGTGTGGGTGACCTCGCCGGTGCGCAGGTTCTCGGCCTCCACCCGCACCCCCACCTCCATGGAGGTCCGACCGACACCGTTGATGGAAGCCCTCAGGGTCACCAGGTCACCTACGTAGACCGCGTGAAGGAAACTCATCTCGTCGATGCGGGCCGTCACGACGTGCTGCCGGCAGTGGCGCACTGCCACCACTCCGCCGACGGTGTCCACCAGCTTCATGATGGTGCCCCCATGCACGTTGCCCGAGGGATTAGCGTCGGTGGGCAGCATCAACTGGCTGACGACGGTGGCGGAATCGCTAACCTTCCGTCCTTCCATCCTCTCTCCTCTTCTCCCCGTCGACCCACCAGTACTCCGCCACATCGGTTCTGATACGTAGGGTGGGGCCCTGTGCCCCACCGCCCGCGTGGCGATGGCAGGCCGGCGGCAGGGCAGGGCGCCCTGCCCTACATCTCGAAATCCCGGTGGCGACCCACTAATGGCCCGGCGCCTCCTCCTCAGACTCGTGGGGAGTCAATCCTTCGCCGACGCCGGGAGGCGCCGCGTTCAGTATATCCCATCGGGGGTCGTCTTCCTGACCGAAGGCGCCCTGGTCGTATGCCTGATCGCCGGCTCCCGCCCGGATCTCCCCGAAGCCGTCGCCGACCAGCTGGGCCCATGCCTCCTCCCCCACGTCCTCCTGGGCCACGATGTTCGAGTTGGGAGCGACTTGCTCGTCCCCCGTCGCCACGAAAGGCCCGTTCTCGGGGTGGTCGAGATCGAAGTAGGTCTGACCGGGCACCAGACGGTCGCGTCGACCTCCCCTCAGTCGAGCGGCAGTCGCTCTCTCCGGAGTCTCTCCTTGTGCCACCTTGCCTGCCTCCCCAATTCCGCACCGTAGGGCGGGGTCTTGTACCCCGCCGCCCAGCGCTAGACGTGCGAGCAGCGGCGGGGGATGAACTTCAGGAGCAACGCTCTCAGGGGCGGGGCAATAACCGTGCCCCTGGCGCCGACGCCGGCGTGGTTCACGGCTGTGGTGACAGTTGGTAGGGGCGACTGGCAGTCGCCCCTACCACTAAGGGGGCCGGGGCGGCTCATCGGCGAGCCGCCCCGATGCCAAGCTGGGGTTCTCA
>JAJZRD010000228.1 GCA_021845945.1 Chloroflexota bacterium | reverse complement strand
TGAGTCCATCGAAGCAGCCGCCCGTGCTCTCGCAGTAGAGGGGCTTGCCCACGGCATTCCGGCCCAGGTACCAGGTGAAGGCCTGGTGGGCCTCGCGGAGATACCTCTCGTCTCCCATCACCTGGTAGGCGGCCACGCAGGCGTCCACCAGGGCATTGGCGTCCACGGGTTGCTGGTCGAAACGGGCGCAGCTGCCGTCCCGCGGGTACCAGCCGTCCTGCCCCACCAGGGATATGTGGCCGGGGCCGTCGACGTGGGCCACCCGCAACAGGAAGTCCAGGGAGCTTTTCCCCACCTCCAGGTAGCGCTGCTTCCAGGTGACCAGGTAACCCAGCAGTAGGGCCTGGGGCAGTCGAGCGTTGCTGTAGGTCAGGAGGTCCTCGAACCACTCCCAATCCCGCGAGGCGGTCAGATCGTAGGCAGCCACCAGGGCATCGGCGTGGCGAGATACCAGCTCCCTCGCCGCCGGGTCCCCGGGCTCCGTGCGCAGGTAGTAGTAGAGCCCCAGGATGGAGAAGGCGCGGGCCCTCAAGTACTCCAGCCGGTTGAGCCAGGAGTAGCTGCGCAGCAGCATCGTCCTGGCCGTCATCTGGAGATCCTCCTCCACCCCGGTGAGGGCGGTGTATCCCAAGGCCCACACCACCCTGCCGTTGGAATCCTCCGAGCCGACGGAGTCCTCCCACCGCCGCTCGAAGGACATGAAGTTGTGGAAGCGGCCGTCGGCCAGTTGGGCGTAGTTCAGGAACCTGAGGTAGGTGGTGGCAAGGTCGAGGCTCGCCCAGTTGCCGGTGAGGTTGAAGTGCTTCAGCGCCACGATCAGGGCGCGAGCCTGATCGTCGATGGAGTAGCCGTGATTCGTATCGGGAAGGGCGTACAGGGCATGCTGTACGACCCCGGTATCGTCGGTCATCCGCTTCAGCCGGTCCAGTTTGAAGCCCGGCACCCTGTCCAGCACCATTTGTCTCCTCGCTTTGCTCTTAGTCCTATGACCGACGGGGAGACGGCGTGACGGGGCGAAGGAGAGAGACGGTCCCTTCGTCGCCCCGTCACCTCGTCGCCCCGTCACCGCTAGCCCACCGCCGCGCGCTCCTCCGCCGGGGTCTCCAGCACCGTGAGCCCCTCCGTCGGGATCTCAACTCCGTCCGTCTGAGGCGCCTCCAGCACCGCGGCTGTCTCCTCCATCGGGACCGCCACGGCGGTGGAGCGATGCAACAGGCTGTTGAACAGCCGCACGTAGTCCCTCGCCACGTTGTGCCAGGTCATGTTGCGTCCGTAGCCGTAGGCTGCCATGGCCATGTCGGCGCGCAGGGTGGGATTCCCCATGAGAACGCTCAAGGCCTCGGCGATGGCCTCGGAGTCGCGGAAGGGCACCAGCATGCCCCTTCCCCCGCCCAGCAGTTCCCGGGCGTATATGAAGGGGGTCGAAACCGCCGCGCGCCCCGCACCCACCGCGTAGGCCAGGGTTCCACTGGCGATCTGATTGGGGTTCAGATAGGGAACCAGGTAGATGTTGGTCGCCATCAGATAGCTTACGATCTCGTTCTTGGTGAGGTAGCGGTTGTTGAACTTGACCTGCTTCTTTAGCCCCAACTCCGAGACCAGATCGTGGAGATAGTTGCGATAGTTCTCCCCCTCGTTCTTTCTGACCCCCGGGTGGGTCTCCCCCAGGACCAGGTAGAGTAGGTTGGGATACTTCTGGACCACCCTGGGCAGGGCCCGGATCGCGTATTCGATCCCCTTGCCGGGGTTGATCAACCCGAAGGTGGATATGGTGAACCTGCCCTCCAGCCCGAGAACGGACTTGAAGCTGGAGGAGGGCAGCTTCCGCACGTTGGGCACGCCGTGGGGGATGTAGCGAACCGTGGGGGTAGACACCCCGTAGTCCTCGGCCAGGATGTCGAAGGCCTTCTTGGCCAGCACCACGGTGGCGCCGGCCCTCTCCACCAACTCCCTGGTCACCGACCGCAGGTGATCGTCGGGACTGGGTAGCACAGTATGCAGGGTGATGACCAGTGGTCTCTTCAAGCCATCGAGAAAGCCGAGAAGATTCTCGCCGTGGGATCCACCGAAGAGGCCGTACTCGTGCTGTATGCACAGCAGGTCGGCCTTGGAGTGATTGATGTGGTCGGCCGCCTCCCGGTAGCTCTCCAGGTCGTCCACGGTGACGGCGAACTTGACCTCGGGGCCGTAGCGATAGGTGGCCTGGCTCTCGTTCAGAGCGACGATCTTCCCGGGGTTCCCCGGGAAGGCACGATCCACTGCCTCCACCAGGTCCTTGGTGAAAGTGGCGATTCCGCATTCCCGCGGAGGGTAGCTGGCCATGTAGCTGATTCGCGGCTTAGCTGCCGTAACGAGTCCATCGAACAACCTCGATTCCGGCATTCTCTACCTCCTCTGCGTTCCTGCCTGCTGTGAGCACACCTTACAGGACGCCGGGGCTCCAGGGAGCGGGGCGCTCGGAACGGGAGCAGGCGACATGGGGTGATTGGGCGCTCCCGCGGTGCAGCCCTGGAGGCTGCTACCCGACCGTGGCAGGTCCGCCTTACCTTCTAGCAGGAATCGGGCCGTGCTCTTCGTCCGAAGGCATGGTTCACTAGGGCGCGAGATCGGGTGACAGTTGCGGGAGGGCGAGCCTCCCTGCGAGCCGGCTCAGCAGGAGCTTCGCCCTCCCGCACTGTGACCACGTCCGTGAACCATGCCCGTCCGAAGGTCAGGGCAGGTAGCGGTAGTCGGGGGGTGGATTACCGTCCGTCGCGGGGGCCGAGCCAGACGCGGGCCTTGGCATCGTAGGCCCAGTCGGAGGAGGAGGGTTCTGAAGCGGATTGCTTCCAGCCGGAGCGAACGCGCTCGAGGATCTCGCTCCACCCCAGGATCCCGCTGGTGGGGCCGGGCTGCTCCACAGCACAAGCGCCGGCAGCAGCAGCCATGACCAGCGCCAGGGCGGGGCCACTGCCTTTGAGCAGCGCGGCAAGGAAGCCTGCCACTGCCGCATCACCGGCGCCCGTGGTGGTGGCAACCTGCTGGGGGACGAAGGGCGGCACCCACATCTCTCGGCACTCCCAGGCTGCCGGATCTCGCGGGCCCCCGCGCTCCGCCCACCCCTGGCCGGCTCGCTTGCCGGTTCGCAGGTAGATCCCCTGGGTGCTGGCCTTCAGAACAACCACTCGGGCTCCTCCTGCCAGGGCCCAGTCGGCCAGCGCAGGTAAGGCTGACAGGCCTGAGCGTCTACCGCCCCTGGGCCGAGGCACGGTGCCCTTCCATATGGGACGCAGATCGTCGGCGCTGGGGAGAAACAGATCGACGAAGGGGAGCGTGGCGTCGAGGATCTCTTGCCAGTCGACCTGCCCGCTTTCGCCCTCTGGATCGATGGCGCACAGATCCAGGGACGTCGTTAGGCCCGCGGCCTTGGCGCGGCGGAAGAGCTCCTCCAACTCCCTGCCGCCCTGGCTGAACATGCGCCGCATGACCGGTGGATAGCCGAAGTGGAGGAGATCGGCTTCAGCCAGCAGCTGGGACGGCACGTCGACGTTGGAGAAGGTGTGGTTGGCGCCGGGACAGTGGAGAAAGGCCCGGTCTTTTCCCACCGGCGACAGCACGACGCTGTAGGAGGTCACCTCGCCAAGGGAGGCCATGACCCCGGCTCCGATGCCGGGCGCCTGCGCTTCCAGGAGCTCCAGCACGATTCGACCGAAGGAGTCATCGCCAACTTTGGCACACAGTCGCGTAGGGACGCCCAGCCGGTGCAGCCCCAGTCCGGTGTTCGATACGGCGCCTCCGGGAGAGACAGTGGCAGGGCCGACCAACGTCAGTCGACCGGGCCCGGGAAGCTCGCCGGAGGTGAACTGAGGCGTTATGTCCAGACAGATGGTTCCAGCGGCGAGGACTGCATGGTCCATCTTACCTCGGCTACTCCTCCGCCGGAGCCAGCAGCGACTCCACGAAGCGGTCGGCGTCGAACTCCGAGAGGTCGTCCACCTTCTCGCCGGTGCCCATGAAGCAGATGGGAACACGCAGCTGATCCCCCAGGGCGAAGACGATGCCCCCTTTGGCGGTGCCGTCCAGCTTGGCCACCACCACGCCGTCGATCTCCACGGCCTCCTGGAACTGCTTGGCCTGCATGAGGCCGTTCTGCCCCGTGGTGGCGTCCAGAACCAGGATCGTGGCGATCCGCTCGGGCGCCTGCTTCTCCAGGACCCGCTTGATCTTCTTCAGCTCTTCCATCAGGTTGAACTTGGTGTGCAGCCGGCCCGCGGTGTCCACCACCACCAGGTCGGCCCCCCTCGCCCTGGCGGCCATGAGAGCGTCGAAGACCACGGAGCTTGGATCCGCCCCCGGCTGGTGGCTGATCACCGGCAATCCCGTGCGCTCGCCCCATATCTTCAACTGGTCTATGGCAGCCGCCCGAAAGGTGTCGGCGGCCGCCAGGATCACGTGGCGCCCCTGGCTGCTCCAGTACCTGCCCAACTTGGCGATGCTGGTCGTCTTGCCGACACCGTTGACACCCACCACCAGCACCACCCCCAGCCCCTGCTCCGGCAAGAGAGAGACGCGGCCGGCCGCTCCCAGCAGCGATCTCAACTCCTCCTTCAGGGCGCCGTAGAGGTCGCTCGGCTCACCGATGTGCTCCTTGCGAGCCCGCGCTCGCAGGGCATCCAGCAGCCTCTCCGTGGTCTCCACTCCCACGTCGGCCTGGATCAGCAGCTCCTCGAGCTCTTCCCACAGCTCCTCGTCGATGCTCTTTCGCCGAAACACACCGGCGATCCGCCCGAAGAAGGACTCCCGGGTGCGGCGCAGGCTGCTATCGATCTTCCGAAAGCGGTCGAATATCATTCCTTTCCCCTCATACTCCCCGGTTGGCGGTTCGTGCCCGGGAGTAAGCAATAGCTGGACACGTCTGTAACGTGGTGCTTGCCACGACGCTCGAACGCATGATAGTGTTGCGTCGAGGCACTGGGCCACCAGCCGCTCGTGCAATCCTACAGGAGAGCGCTTCTGGCGGCAAACAGAGCACCAGAGAGCGTCAAGGCATGCTCCGAAGTGCCCGGGATCTTCGGCAGTTTCCTTGCCAGTAACGGGATGCCGCAGGCGGCTGCCGCCATCGCACGGGAGCACGGGTACCCTCTTGACTATTTGGCACCACGTGGCGGAGCATATGCCTCGCGGATCGCCCATCTAGCGGCAGCGATTGTTCAGGGGGGCGCAGGATATGCCGCGGCTACCAAGGATCACGGCCAGCGAGCTGGCCCGCGCCCTCGCCAAGGAGGGTTGGCAGGTCGTGAGGCAGGGAGGTAGCCACATCCAGCTGAAGCATCCGACGAAGCCCGGGCGTGTTACCATCGCCCTCCACGCCGGCGCTACAATCAAGCCCAAGACGCTGCTGGGTGCGCTCCACCAAGCCGGACTGACGGTGGAGGAGCTGAGGAGGTTGCTGTGAGAGAATACCACTACACCATCATCCTGCACCCCGAGCCCGAGGAGGGCGGCTACTCGGTAACGGTGCCAGCCCTTCCCGGCTGCCTCGCTCAGGGTGACAGCCTGGAAGAGGCCGTAGCCATGGCGAAAGAGGCCATCGCCGTCCACATCGAGGGGCTGATCCAGGACGGAGAGCCCGTCCCGGAGGAGGATGCCCCCCTCGGAATGCTCACCATCAGTGTGGACGCCCCGGCGGCATAACCTGAGGACTAAGGGTGCCGAGGTCCACTGCCTCGAATGGCCACCAGTTCCTCCGCCCCAGAGCGTGTTATGAACCATGGATTGGGTCGGGTAGAATCATGGTATGGAAACACGCAAACCCCACGCCCGAACCTTGCAGTCGACCCTTGAGAGCGGGGCGAGGGCGGGATATGACGGGCGCAAACGCAAGAAGGGATCGAAGGTCCACATGGCGATGGACACCCTCGGTCACCTGCTGGCGATGCACGTGACTCCTGCCAATGAGCAGGAGCGCCATCAGGTGGAGGAGTTGGCGAGTGCGGTGCAAGAGGTCACGGGTGACAACGTCGAACTTGTCTTTGTTAACCAAGGTTACACAGGTGACGATGCGGCTGAAGCTGCGGAAGAGCAAGGCATCACCCTCCATGTGGTCAAGCTGCCTGAGACCAAACGTGGATTCGTGCTGCTGCCAAGGCGTTGTGTGGTGGAACGTAGCTT
>JAJZRD010000016.1 GCA_021845945.1 Chloroflexota bacterium | reverse complement strand
CAGAAGACCGCCGAGGCCCCGGATGGCAGACCCTGGAAGATCCCCATCACGGCCTGGTCCAGGGCCGGGTCCTGGGTCACCGGGGCCGGCGAGGGGATGGGGGTGGGCGGGATGGCTGTCGGAGAGGGTGACGGCGTGGCCACCGCCGCGCGAGTGGGGGTTGGCGAGCGCGCCGGCGGCGGGAGCGGTGACGGCATCGGCGACGGGGTCGTCGATGGGGCCACCGACGAAGCCGGTGAGGGAGACGGCAGGGTTGTTGAGGTCACCTCTGCGACCGGGACGGCAGCCATCGACGGCGTACTGGCAGAGGTCGCCCCGGCTACCGGGGTGGCGGTGACCGAAGGAGCGGGAAGGGACCCGGCAGCAGTCGGGGACGGGGTGCCCGGTGAGAATACGGCGTACCCTCCCGGCGTGGCCGCGGCCACGGAGGACCCCCGGGGATTCCCGGCGCCCGAGGAGGCCACGGCCGGCTGGCCCCAGCTGAAGCCGTTCGACAAGATCCACCACAGCTCCGCGACCAGGAGGGCGGCGACCAGTAGCGGAACCGCAGCCCTCCTCAGGGCAGATCCCCGAGCGGCGACCCTGGGCCGTCGTCGCGAGGGTACGGCGGCACGGCCCTGCCTGACAGCCTGGAGTCCGGACCGTCCGAGGGGTGCTCGACATTCCGTGCAGAGGAGGGCGGAAGCGCCGTTCTCGGCGCCGCACTCGGGGCAGTACATCGGCGCAGCGGCCTCAACAGATAACCCCCAGATCTTGCCGCACCCATCTCAGAAAGTCAACGCACCCCCGGCCGCAGATCGGCTATACTGGGGTTCTCGCCATCCCAAACCTCCATTACCGGGTGCAAGCTATGAGCGTCAGCCCTATTCAGAAGTCCCTTCACAGGATCACGGTCCTCTATAGAGGGGGTGGAACCGTCTTTCTCTACCTGATCCGGGGGGATAGCGTCGCCCTGGTGGACACGGGCCCCGCCGGCACATCCCGGGCGGTTCTCCAGCCCGCCCTGGCCGAAACCGGCCTCGCCCTGGCCGACGTCGACCTGATCCTGAACACCCACGGCCACATGGACCACGCGGGCGGGAACCGGGAGGTGAAGGAGGCATCAAACGCCCTCATCTACCTTCACTCGGGCGACCTCCGTATGGCCAAGTCGGTGAAGGCGCAGATCGAGCTGGCGGTGGCGCCCCTCCGTGCCCTCGACTTCCCAGCCGATGTCACCAATCGGCTGGCGGACAACATCGCCGGGATGGCGGGGGAGCCGTCGGGGGCCGACGTCCTCCTGTCCGAGGGGGACGTGGTGGATCTCGGGGCCGGCATCCACCTTCGAGCGATCCACACCCCCGGCCACACGGCGGGGTGCGTCTCCTACTACTGGGAATCGGAGGGGGTGCTCCTCACCGGGGACGCCGTTCAGGGACAGGGCTCGAGGCCGGGGGTGTATCCCCTCTACTCCAACGCTACTGAGTACCGCCGCTCCCTGGCCGGGCTGCTGCGGTTGGATCCCCGGGTGCTCTGCCTCGGCCACGCCTTCCAGGGCGGCGGCGCCATCAACGACCCGACGCGCCGAGGAGAAGATGCCAGAGCCTTCCTCCTCGATTCCCTCCACACGGCCGATCAGATCCACCGGGCGGTCGCCGGGGCGGCGGGGCGGATGCCCGGCACGACGAAGCGGGAGATCCTCCTGGGGGCGCTGGCGGAGCTGATCTACCAGATCCCGCAGCTGCTGGTGCGGGAGACGGGGATGCCCGGCTGGGCCGGGCCGACGCTGCTGGCCCATCTGGAGGCGGTGCGCGAGGGGAGTTACCCGAGGGAGGGTTAGGACCGGGGGCGGGACCATGTCCCCGCCCCACGTTTCATCCGGTCAGGAGAGGTCGAAGAAGTCGGCCACCAGCTGGGCGAAGACTCGAACCCCTGCGGCCATGGCCTCGTCTGGAAAGACCATCCTGGAGCTGTGAAGGGGCGAGGGGTTGTCTCCGACCCCGGCGCCCAGCCAGAAGATGGCCGCCGGCAACCGCTCGGCAAATCGGCTGAAGTCCTCGGCAGTCATCGCCGGATCCTCCAACATCACCAGGCCCTCGTGGCCCAGGGCTTTCGTGGCCGCCCGGGCAACTCGCGCCACGCAGTGGGAATGGTTGCGAGTGACGGGCTGCGCGGGCTGGACGGTCAGCTCCGCGGCACCTCCGAAACCCGTGGCCACCGATTGGGCGGTCTGCCGGATCAGATCCAGGGCCCGCTCCCTGGTCTCCCCGTCGACGCACCTCAGGGTCCCCCGCAGCTCCACCTCGGAGGCGATCACACTGTGGCGGGTCCCCCCCTGGATGATCCCGAAGGAGAGCACCACCGGGCGCACGGGGTTCAACCTCCGGCTCACCAGGTACTGGAGGGCGTCGATCACCTGGGCGGCGAGGGCTATGGCGTCTACCGCCTCGTGGGGGGTCGCCGCGTGCCCGCCCTTGCCCAGCAGCCGGAGGGTGATACCGTCGGAAGAGGCCATCATCGTACCGGCCTTCACCCCCACCCTTCCCAGGGGGAGCGATGGCTGGAGGTGGAGGGCGTAAAGCTCCTCCATCCTCGGACTCTCGTCCAGGAATCCCCGCTCCACCATCATCCGCCCTCCAGAAGGGTTCGCCTCCTCGGCGGGCTGAAAGACCATCCGCACCCTTCCCCGTAGCCGGTCCTCCACCCCTTTCAGGACCAGGGCCGTTCCAAGCAGGATGGCCGCGTGCCCGTCGTGGCCGCAGGCGTGCATCTTCCCCGGAGCCCGGCTGCTGAAGGGCAGATCGCTCTCCTCCTGAACGTTGATGGCGTCGATGTCGGCCCGGAGGCCGATGGTCCGCTCACCGCTGCCGACATCGGCGACCAGTCCCGTGTCCAGAGGCCCCGGGTGGCAGGAGATACCGGCCTGATCGAGGGTCCTGGCGAGGAATCGAGTAGTCTCCACCTCCTCGAAGCTCAACTCCGGGTGGGCGTGGAGGTGGCGTCGTGCGGCAACGATCGTTTCCCACTGAGCGGCGAGTCCGCGCTCGATCAGATCGGACCAGGGCTGGCTCTCCATTTAACCTCCCGATGCCAGGTAGGCTACTTCACCGCCGACTACGGTGAAGGCCAGAGAAAGGCTCCCCGCGGCGGGGTCGCCGGTAAGGAGCAGAAGATCGGCGGGGTTGCCCGGCGACAGATCGTGCTCCTCCGCGGGAATGCCGAGGAGACGGCGGGGATTGCGGGTGGTCATCTGCACTGCCTCCACCAGGCTCACCCCCGCGAAGGCGACGACGTTGCCCAGGCCCTCCACCAGGCGGAGGGCCGAGCCTGCCAGGTAGGGGGTTCCCCGAAGCTGCACCCGGCCCTCTGGTGTCAGCTCCACCGGATGTCCCAGGAAGCTGTACTCCCCGGACACCAGACCCGCCAGATGAACCGCGTCGCTGACCAGCAGGGTGCGGTCCACCCCCTTGGCTCGCAGGATGGTCTTGACCACGGCCGGCGGCAGGTGATGTCCGTCCGGGATGATGCTGGCCCACAGCTCGTCACAGGCCAGCTGGTCCCAGAGATAGTTGGGATGCCTGGGCAACAGGGCGTGGGCGCCGTTGCCCAGGTGGGTCGATAGCGTGGCCCCGGCCGCCACCGCCGCCGCGATCTGGGCAGAGTCCGCCCCGGTGTGGCCCAGGGCCACCACGATTCCCTCGGAGGCCAGCTTCTCGATGAAGGGAATGGCGTTGGGAAGCTCCGGAGCCAGGGTGACGATGCGGATCCCCCCCTCGGCGGCTTCCTGCAGGGCCAGGAACTCCCCCCAGTCGGGGGGGCGCACATCAGCCAGGGCATGGGCACCCCTGGGACCGTCCTCCGGGGAGATGTAGGGCCCCTCCAGGTGGATGCCCACCACCGCGCGGGCGGTGGCAGGGTCCTGCCGGCACGCTCCGGCAATGGATTGAAGGGAGCGGATCAGCCTCCAGCCTGGGCCGGTAGTCACCGTGGGGCAGTAGTAGGCCACTCCTGCCTTCCAGAGGGCCCTGGTCACCTCCCGCACGTGCCCCGAGGTGCAATCGGGGCTGTTGATATCCCAGCCGCCGAAGCCGTTCACCTGGAGGTCCACCAGGGCGGGCGCGATCCAGAAGGCTCGAGCGGATTCGGCGCCAGTTCCCTCCAGTTCGACGACCCTGGAGATGCGGTCGCCCTCCATCTGTACCTCGACCGGGTTTCCGGTGATGTAGTGTCTTCCGCACAGACCGTGGGTCATCGCTCGAACCTTCCCTGCCTCCAGATTGAATGGAAGGAAGCCAGTGTCGCTCTCTCCATCAGCTGCATCTCAATTCGCGAGTAAGGAGGAGGATTCCCGGTCGAGGTACAGACAAGCGTGAGACTGGCGTTGTAGTATCGACGCAGGGCAGTCGGGCGTTACGGGACCCTCTGAGGCAGCCGCCACCGCCGCAGCCTTGCGCCTCTCGGGGACGACCACCAGCAGTCGGCGGGCCGACAGGAGTGTGGGGACCGTCAAGGAGAGCGCCCGGTCCGGCACCTCTTCCAGGGTGGCGAAGTGTCCTTCGCTCACCTGCTGCATCCGGCAGGCATCGTCCAGCCTGACCACGTGAATCGTTTCAGCCGTGCTGAAGTCCGCGGGGGGATCGTTGAACGCCAGGTGTCCATTCTCGCCAATGCCCATCACGCAGGCGTCCGGTGGATACTCTCTAAGGAGTCCCGTGTACCTCCGTAGCTCCCCCGCGACATCCCGGGTGTCCCCAAGGATGCCAAAGAACACCCGGGGCCGGACCACATCGGTCAGTTTCTCCTGGATGTAACGTCGAAAGCTAGCCGGGTGTCGATCCGACATCCCCAGATACTCGTCCATGTGGAAGACCAACACCTTGCCCCACTCCACGTCCCGCCGTCGTCGCAGGGCCGCCATGAACTCCAACTGCGAGTTGCCGGTGGCCACGACGACCGAAGCCACGCCGCGGCGAGCGATGCTCCCCTCGAGGATCGCCGCCAGATCCTCCGCGGCCTTCGCCCCAAGGGCAGCAGCCGTATCGAAAATGTGCGCCGTCAGCCGGTCGTATCTTCGGCTCTGTATTGGTTCACTGCTCAACGGCATCTTCTCCCTTCCAGTCTAAATGGCGGCCCCAAACTCGAAACCGGCGCGCACCGCGTCCGCCAGATTGCCAGCCCGCGCGGCGTCTCCTATGGTCTGAACGGCGACGCCCGCCGCCCGCAACTGCTCGGCCAGCTCCGCCTGGGATCGAGACCCGCACGCCAGGACCACGCTGTCCACCGGGGTTAGCTCAGCGATCACCCCCCGGCGCTCGTACAGCACCCGCTGGGGCTCTATAGCGGTGACCCGAGCCTGGAGCAGGATCTCCACGCCGTTGGCCGCCAGCCGGTCCAGCAGCATCCGTCGGGTCCAGGGCACGAGCTCTGGGGCGACGTCGGTCAGCATCTCCAGGATGCTCACCTGCTTCCCCCGGGCCGCGAGGAACTCAGCTGTTTCACATCCCACGTCGCCTCCACCCACCACGACCACTCGATCTCCCACTTGAACCTTTCCCGATAGGACGGTCCAGGCGGAGACCGCGTGCTCTCTCGCCCCTGGTATCGGAGGCCAGAGGGGCCGCGCCCCCGTGGCCACGATCACTGTATCCGGAGCCAGTGCGGCCACCATCTCCGGCGTGACGGCCTGGCCCAGCCGGACCTCCACCGCCTGTCTCTCCATCTGCCCGGCCAGGTAGCGGATCAGCTTCTCCATGTCTCCCTTGTGAGGGGGGGCCGCAGCCAGCCAGAGCTGGCCCCCCAGGGCTTCGGTCTGCTCGCAGAGCACCACCCGGTGGCCGCGCAGTGCCGCCACCCTGGCGGCTTCCATTCCTGCCGGTCCGCCCCCCACGATCAGGACGCGTTGGGGTTGTGACGCCGGTCTGAGCTCGAACTGGGCCTCACGACCGACGGCCGCGTTCACAACGCAGCCCAACTCCACCTGCTGGAAGATGCGACCGTGACACTCCGGGCGGTTGCAGGTGAGACAGGGACGGATCTCCTCGAAGCGACCCTCCTCGGCCTTGCGAGGCCATTCGGGATCGGCGATCAGGCCCCGGCCCACGGCGATGAGATCGGCCTTGCCCTCGACCAGCAGCTCCTCGGCCATGCGAGGATCGTGCAGCTTGGCCACCGCCACCACCGGTACCGTCACCACCTTCTTGATCGCGGCGGCGTGGGGCACCAGGCTTCCCGGCGGGATGGCCATGGGCGGGGCGCTCACCTCGAAGCTCTCCCCGATGCCGGCCGTCACGTCGATGACGTCGGCCCCCTCCCTCTCCAGCATGGTCGCCACCAGCTGTGCTTCGGCGAGGCCCAGGCTGCCCTCCACCCCGTCGTCGGCGCTGAGGCGACACAAGATGGGGACGTTGTCTCCCACGACCTCCCGGGTCCGCCGCAGCACCTCCAGGGGGAACCTGGATCGACCCTCCAGAGACCCGCCGTACTCGTCGGTTCGACGGTTGAATAGGGGGGAGAAGAACTGGTTCAGGAGGTATCCGTGGGCCATGTGCAGTTCCACGGCGTCGAACCCCGCCTCCATCGCCCGGAGTGCCGCGGCGGCGAATGCATCGATGAGCCGGGAGATGCCATCTCGGCTCAACTCCCGAGGGACCTCGCGCCCCAGGGCGGGCACGGCGGACGGGCCCACCGGCGGCCGGCGGCTAAGGGCGGAGTTGGCGGTTCCTCCGGCGTGGGCCAGCTGGATCGCCACTTTGGCGCCGGCCTCGTGGACTTGCGCCACGAGATCTCGCAGACCGGGCACGAAGGCATCGTCCCAGATACCCAGGGGGTACAGGGAGCTGACCCCCTCGGGGCTGACCGATGCGAACTGCACGATGATCAGTCCCACGCCTCCACGGGCTCGCTCCACGTAGAAGCGAGTCAGCTTCGGGGTAGCCGCCCCGCCGTAGGTGGGGTATCGGGTCCCCATGGGGGGCATGACGATGCGATTCTTGAGGGTCAGGCCTCGTAGATCGATCGGCTCGAACAGTCGGGGCAGTACGGGAGTCATGGCTCCTCCGGTTCCTCTTAGATCACCGACTTGGGGATCGACAGCGACTCGAACCCCCGGACAACGCTGTCGATCACCCGCTGTCCGTGCTGCAGCGTGAAAAGACGATGCCCGGGCAGCAGGATGTCCACGGCCAATCCGGATAGCTTCGGCACGCTCTCGCGATAGGCCTCGAGGTCGGTGCCCGGGCAGTTGAGGAAGCTTATCCAGCCGGTCTGGCCGGCCACGGGACAGAACTGGATGGTGTCGCCCGAGATCAGAGCGCGCTTTCCCTGGATGGTGAAGAGGAAGCAGATCGAGCCCGGGCTGTGACCTGGGGTAGCTATGGCCTGAAGGGTGAACTTGCCGACCCTGATCGTGTCTCCGTCCCGCAGCCGCCGATCGACGGGGCAGGGGGGCAACTGGTAGCCCGGCGGGTAGACTCCCGAGGGGCGGGCAGCGTTCAGCCCGCTCGCTATCGGGTCGCCGCTCTCGACGATCGCTGCCTCTGCCTCTCCCACCATGACGGGACAGTCCAGGAGGGATCGCAGGGCAGCCGAGCCACCACCGTGGTCGGGGTGCCCATGGGTGAGGATCAGCTTCCGCACCCTGCTCAGCTCTACGCCGTGAGCGGAGATATTGGCCAGAAGGGGCTCCAGGTCGACGCCCGAGCCGGTGTCGATCAGCGCTGCCTCATCCCCTCCATCCAGGAGGTAGATGTGGCAATCGTAATCGTCGGAGATGCCGAAACCGCTGCGCCCGCTGCCGGCGAGGTAGAGATCCTTCAGGAGTTGCACGGTTGCCTCCCGCTACTTCATGTGGGGATCCAGCAGGTCTCTCAGCCCATCTCCCAGGAGGTTGAATGCCAGCACTGCCAGCATGATAGCGATCCCCGGGAAGATGGAGATCCAGGGTGCGAGCTGCAGGTAGGTGCGCCCCTCGTTAAGGGTTGTGCCCCAGGAAGGGGTCAGGAGAGGCGTGCCCAGCCCGAGGTAGCTCAGGGATGCCTCGGTCAAGATAGCGTAGGCTATGGTCACCGACGCCTGAACGATGATGGGCGACAGCAGGTTCGGTAAGATGTGCCTCCAAAGAATGCGCCCGTTGCCCGCGCCGATCACTCGGGCCGCCTGCACGTACTCCTTCTCGCGCTCCGTCAGGGTAGGTCCTCGGGCCACACGGAAGAAGAAGGGCGTATAGACGATGGTTATGGCCATGATGGCGTTGGGGATGCCCGACCCCAGCATGCCGGCGATGGCGATCGCCAGCAGCAGCAGGGGGAAACTGAAGAGAACGTCCATCAGGCGACCGAGAACCGCGTCCCATGCCTTTCCGAAGTACCCCGCCAACAGGCCCAGCAGGCTGCCCACCACCATCGCGGCAGCCACTGAGATGAACCCTATGCCCAGAGACACGCGGGAGCCATAGATGACCCGGCTCAGGAGATCCCGCCCAAAGCGGTCGGTGCCAAAGAGATGCTTCAGAGTAGGCCCTTGCAGAGATGCCGCTACGTCCACGGACATCGGATCGTAGGGGGAGATCAGGTCGGCGAAGATGGCCACTGCCACCAGAAGGGCCGCCATAATCATCCCTGCCAGCACGAGCCGGTTGCGAGCGATCTGATGCAGGAAGGAGCCACGCCTTGGAGACGCATTCCTGGCACCTGTTGGAGGAGCCGGCGCAGACGGAATGGTGGTGAGGCTCTCAGCCATGACGTACCCTCGGATCCAAGTAGGCGTACAGGACGTCCACTATGAGATTAACCACCATGAACATCACGGCGATGAACAGTACGGCCCCCTGGACGGTAGGGTAATCCCGTTGAAAGATCGCCCACAGCACCAGGCGACCCAACCCCGGCAGGCCGAACACCTCCTCCACGACCACCGTGCCCCCCAACAGGTAGCCCACCTGCAGGCCGATCACGGTAACAACGGGGATCAGGGCGTTCTTCAAGCTGTGCCTGGCCAGCACGACGTACTCGGTCAACCCCTTGGCCCGGGCGGTGCGGACGTACTCCTGGCGCAGCACGTCGAGCATGCAGGAGCGGGTCATCCGCATGATCACGGCGGCGCTGGCCGTCCCCAGGCAGAATCCCGGCAGCAGCATCATGTCCAGGTTGGCCTTTAGATCCTGGGCTGGACTTGTCCAATCTATGGGCGGGGCCCAATGGAAGGCGAGAGACAGGATCAGAATGAGCATCGTCCCCTGCCAGAATACCGGTATGGACAGGCCAATCAAGGCGGCCACCCGAGCGAGGCCATCCGTCAGGCTGTTCTGCTTGAGAGCCGACACGATTCCCGCCGGCACGCCGATGAAGATGGCCACCAGGATGGCGATGAAGGCAAGCTCCAGGGTCACCGAGAGCCTGGAGAGGATGAACTGGGTAACCGGCATCGCCATCCGCCAGGAGTTGCCCAGATCCCCCACCAGGACGCGGCTGATCCAATGGTAGTACTGGACATACACCGGCTGGTCCAGGCCGAAGTAGGCCCTCAGGGTCGCGATGGTTTCGTAGGAGGTCAGCGCCTCAGTTCCCAGCATCATCTCAACGATGGTGCCGGGAATAAGCCGAACCATGAGGAAGACGAGGATCGTGACCCCGAAGAGGGAGACGATCATCGCCAGAAGTCGATTGACCAGATACTTGGCCATGATGATTCCGTTCTGTGCGGGCTGGTGGGTCGGAGAACCCACCAGCCCAAAAACCGAGTGAACTACTTATCCAGCCATGTGTCCTTGAACCCGAAGTACCAGCCGCTGGGATGCTGCACGTATCCCTTTACCTGCGGCCGCTGAACGGTTAGGAGGTCGGCCGAGTAGAGGGGGATCATGATGGGGTCTTCCGCCATCAGCTTCTGGAGGTCGTCGTAGAAGGGTTTGCGCTTGGCGGGATCGACGGTGGAGCGGCCCTTGTCCAGCAGTTCGTCTGCCTTTGCGTTGTTCCACCGCCGGAAGTCCATGCCCTTTGGCTGGCTGTGGAAGTGTCTGTAATAGAGCAGGTCGGGGTCCATAAACCCTCCCCAGGCGTTCAGGGTTATCGGCTCCCGTCGCTTGTTCCAGTCCTCGATCCACACTCCCAGGTCCACCGTTTCCACCGTGACGTTGATGCCGACATCCTTCAGGTTGGCCGCGATCACGGGGGCGTTGGCGGCCATGGTGGCGTAGCCCACTATGGTGCGCAGCTTCATGTCGAAGCCGTTGGGATGACCCGCCTCGGCCAGAAGCTGTTTGGACTTGGCCACGTCTCGCTTCTGGTTAGGGAGTTGATCGGGGCTCAGGGCCCAGAACTTCATGGCCGGCGGCATGCCGCCGATCACCTGCCCCAGCCCCATGATGCCCGCCTGCATGATCGCCGGCTTGTCCAGGGCCAGGAGGATTGCCTGGCGAACCTTCGGATCCTTCACAGGATCGATGTCGCCGGGCAGCTCCATGGTGTCGATCTTGATGGCCGGGGTCCGGGTGGACACCAGGTTCTTGTCGTCCTTCACCAGCAGGAAGTTCTTGGCATCCTCAATGCCCATGGCGCCAACGGTCCCCCCGCGCAGACCCGCCAGAGCGGTCTGCTCATCGGGGACCACCTGGATGACCAGCTTATCCAGGTAGGGCTTCCCCTTCTCCCAGTAATCCGGGTTCTTCTTGAGGGCAAGTCTTTGGGCCGGAACGAACTCCTCCACCACGAAAGGACCCGTGCCGATGGCCGTCCGCCGAAGGGTGTCGCCGGTCGGCGCGCTATCCTTGGGAATGATCGCGTTGTACCGCCCGGCCAGGTTGACCAGGAAGGGACCGGTTGGCTCGTTGAGGGTGACCTTGATGGTGTTCTTGTCGATGACATCGATCTGCTTGATCATCACCAGGTCGCCGCGACCTGAAGAGCCTACCTTCGGGTCTAGAACGCGCTCCAAGCTGTACTTGACGTCGTCGGCGTCCAGCACCTTCCCATTGTGGAACTTGACGCCCTGGCGCAGCTTGAAGGTGTAGACGGTGCCATCGGAGCTGATGTCCCAGGACTCCGCCAGCTTCGGCTTCACGTTCACGTCGTTGTCGACCCAGGTCAGGTTCTCGTAGATCAGGAACTTCCGGCGGTGCCACGCGTCGGCCGCCTCCAGGTGGGGCTCCAGGCTCGGGACGTCGATGGAGGTCGCAAAGACGAGGGTGCCGCCGGCCTTGGGCGCGCCGGCCGCCTGTGCGGCGGCTGGGGCGGTTACCGCAGGGGCCGCAGCGGCTTTTGCGGCAGCCGTTGGAGCAGCTGCTGCCGTAGGCTGGGGCGCCGGCGGCGAGCTACAGGCCGCCAGCAGGTTGCCCGTCGCCGTCAGACCAGCCGCGAGCGCGACTTTCTGCAGGAACGACCGGCGACTGATAGTTGGGAAGCGAGATGGTTGTTCATTCATTGGTTGTCACCGCCCTCCATTTCGCGCTACAGTCCCGTGCCCGAAGCCCCTCGGTTGGGCCAGGATGGGCTCCTGCCGCGAGTCAGCTCCCGAGGTTCCCTCGCGCACGGCGGCGCTGCTACGAATCTCCTGGGGGTGCCCTTCTAGAGAACAGCCCCCGGTTCGGCACGCAGATGCGGTCAGCCAGGTCGAACAGGATATCCACACGGTTTCTTCTCTCCGTGGCCACCTCCTCTCGGACTCTGCCCCTATGCCTTGAGCCACGCCTTGTGGCCGTTTCCCACTGCTCCACCACGGATTCTGAGACGTAGGGCAGGGCGCTCATCCCTGCCGCCGGCCTGCCATCGCCGGTCGGGTGGCGGGTCGGCAGCGTGACGCGAGCGAGCGCAACGTCGCGGCCGGCCCCTACTATACCGACACTATCGCCACCGGATGGCACAGGGCCCCGCCCTACTGCTTTGCCGAAGGACCCTATCCCCAAGAGCCCTCAGATCAAGTGGGGAACCGTCTCTCCCCCATGGGTAATCACGGCGACCCGGGTGTCCGCCCCGTTCTCTTTCAGCGCCGCCTCAAGGGCCTCATCCACCGTTTCGAAGGGCGTGAAACCCATCGCCCGCACGTCGTTTCGGGCAAGGCCCTCGGACACAACGAACACCCGGGCTCTCTGCATGACCTGCTTCACCTTGGCGCAGACGGCGGCAGCGATCGGGTCATCCACCTCCCGCGCCGCGATGCGCCTCAGCAGCTCCCCGAGGTCGAGTCCCAGATACTCGACCTGCTTCGGGTGGGTCACTCCGACCCCCTCCGGACACGGCGTCATCAGTATGATCGTTCCGCCGGGTTCCAGGATCAGCTCCGCAGAGAAGATCCCTTTCCCCGCCTGCCAGAATTCGAGAAAGGCCGGGTAGGAGTTCGACACCACGACCTTGTAGGGATGCCTCACCGGCACGCCGTAGACGGCCCTGGAGGCACGTTGAGCGGCTGCCTGGGCCTGGCGGGGGTTGCCGCAGTACACACCGTACAGCCGGTGGTCGGCCGTCAGGACGGTGTCGACGATGTAGCTCAGTCCGGCGGTCTCAGCCAGGGCCTCGAGACTCCGACGCGCTGGCGCATCCTCTCGTCCCAGATAGTTGGTGGGATCATCGGCGCCCACCAGATGGAAGGCGGCGATGGTATCGGTGCCGGCAACGCCGGGATAGAGGATCTTCGCCCCGCCGGACCAGCCGGGCGTCGGGTGGGGCACGACGTTGCCGATGCCGAGGATGAAGTCCGCCTCCAGCAGCTTCCGATTCAGCCACACCTCGGTGCCCTGGGGCGTCGTGCCGGCCCGGTAGAGGTCGCTTCGTTCATGGCATCGGTGACACGACACTGGGATCCTTCGCACCACCTCGGCGCCCAGCTTCGCCCGGATCTCCTCATCGGTCATCGGCCTGTGGGTCCCCGAAGCGATCAGGATCTCCACCTTCTCTTCCTCCACTCCGGCCCGTTCCAGACGCTCCAACAGGTGGGGGAGGATCTTCGCCACGGGGGTCGGGCGGGTGTTGTCATCGCTCAGGATCAACACCCGCGACCCGGGCTTCAAGGTATCCTCCAGCGATGATGCCTCGATCGGGGCATCGAGAGCGGCGCGAATCGCGTCGTCCTCGTCCTCTACCGGCCTTACCCTCTGAGGGCGGATCACCTCCCCCAGGAGGCTCTCGTCGAGGGCAAGAGTGAGTGAGGCCACGTCACTGTAGGGAAGGGTGAGTTCAACCTTCGGCATCGGGCGCTCCCCCCCTGGACTGCGATCCTCTACAGGTGCTTGATCTTCCCCGAGTACTCGGCGATGTACCGCTTGTTCGCCTCGTCGCCGCCGGGTGCGTTGGCGCTCTTCCAAACGGGCGGGTTTACCCCTAGCCGCACCATGTGCTCTACCGCGGCGATGACCATGGAGTGCAGGATGAAGGCGTTGGTGATGGTCGAGCCGGGAGCCACCTTCTGGTCGCAGCCCTCGACGGTCACCAGCGCCTCGCCCACCGGCACCTTGTCGTCGATGCAGATGTCGGCGACCTCGTAGAGGCTCTTGCCGGAGGGGTGCCGGGCTGGATGGCCAGCGGGGATGGCCCTGGAGCATTCCGGTGAGGTCAAGCCGATGACCGTCAAACCCCGTGCCTTGGCCTCGAGGGCGGCGTCGATGGTCGCGGAGTTGACCCCGTTGGCGTTGACGACCACGATCACGTCGCCGGGTTGAAGGGAGTAGGTGTCCAGCACGGCCTTTACCCAACCGGCCGAGCGCTCGACCTTAGTGGAGCGGATGGCGCCGTAGGCTAGGGAAACGCCCGGTTCCAGGATGGAGTTCACGGGCACCAGCCCGCCGGCCCGGTAGAACACCTCCTCGCCGGCGATGTAGGAGTGGCCGCCGGTGCCAAAGACGTGCAGCAGCCGCCCCTTTGCCAGACTTTCGCCGATTAGCTGACCTGCCTCGCGGATCTTCCCTGTCTGCTCCTCCCGGATCTGCCTCAGGGAGTCCAGAACTGCCGAGTAGTAGCTCTCCAACGGGTCCATAATAAGCCTCTCCCCCTCTTGTTAATGGAGTGCAGGGTGCGAAGTGCAAAGTGCAGTTGTTTCGCGCTCTGAACTCTCTACTCTGGATCGTGGATTCCATCTAAGGAACCCTGCCGGTCTAACGAGCCACAACCTTGGCACCGTCATACAGCCCCATCCGCCTCTGATGGACGAGCCCGGCGGCCCCAACTGCCCCAGCGAGGGAGCCGAGTTGGGCGCGGACCACCGGCATTGCGCTTTCTCGATGGAGCGGAGGTAGGGCACGGTTCTCCACGACGGTGCGTACGGTCTCGAAGAGCAGTTGGCTGGAGTGGATCAGACTACCCGACAAGACCACCACGGTAGGATTCAAGAGCATGACCGCGTTCTTGACTGCCGAGCCGATCAACTGGGCGGCAGATCGAACGACATCGGATGCCAGAGGGTCGCCCTCATCGGCAGCGTTCACCACCATGTCCAGGGTGATCCGGCGGGGCTCGCCGTTGGCTGTCTCTGCCAGCGAGGAGGGCATGCCCCGTTGAAGGGCATCGACGGCGTTCCTGAGGATGGCTCCTCCCGCCGCCTCGGCCTCCAGACATCCTCTGCTCCCGCAGCGGCAGGGGGCGCCGTCGGGAACGACAGTGGTATGGCCCAGTTCCCCCGATTGGCCATCGTCACCCACGTACAGTTTCCCATCGACGATCAGCCCCATCCCGATGCCCATGCCTATGTCTATGCAGAGTAGGTGCTCCGCCCCCCGACCCGCACCAAACCATCGCTCACACAAGGCGATAGCTCGAGGGGTGTTCTCCAGGTAGACGCTGGTGCTGACAGCGTCTTCCAGCAGCCCGGCGAAGGGGACATCGTGCCAGTTCAGATTGGTTGAGGTGATCACATGGCCGGAGTTCGTTTCCAGCAGGGCAGGGATGGCGACGCCGAGCCCTGCCAGCTTCGAGGGATCTATCGCGGGGGAGGATCGCATCTCCTGCACGAAGGAGGCGATCCACTGGGTTACAGCGGACACTTCGGGGGGATTGGGCCTCGGCATGCTGCGGGTTTCCAGAACCCGAGCCGAGAGGTCAATCAGCACGCCCACAAAGGATGCCCCGCTCAGGTCGACGCCGAGGCTGTAGGCAGCCTCGGGATTGAACTGGAAGATCGCCCTGGGCCGGCCGGGCGAGGATCGGGAGGTAGCGACACAGCGCACGAGGTCCGCCGCCAGCAGCTCGTCGACGATCGCGAAGGAGGTGGGAGTGGCCAGCCTGGTGGCCCGGGCGATGGCCGTCCGGGGCATTGGACCCTCCCGGCGCAGCAGCTCGAGGACGGCACCTCGGTTGACCTGTCGAACGACCTGAACGTCCTTGATGGGTTCCATCGCGGGAGTGCTCCCCGGTTGGAGATGGGTGGAGCTTCGGTCGCGGGGGTTCTTAATGGGTCTTTATTATTGGAGTCATAATAATGAGCCTGGTTGTGGCTGTCAAGCTCTTCTTGAGGGGATCTTCGCAGATAGGTGAGGGCGGGCACGATGGCCCGCCCCATGAATCGCGAGGGCGACCCGCTGGGTCGCCCTCGGGCCGGTAGAGCCGCTGGCCTCTATACTGGACGAGGAGGGGCGGGTTAAGACAACCCGCCCCACTCTGCTGTCTACTTCTCCACGCCGCTCTTCAACAGGCCTCGGGAGGCCAGCTCCTCGGCCACCCACTCCAGACCCAGCCCCGCCAGCGTCTCCCTGGTGGGGACGCCCGTCGCCGGATCCCATCCCTGGTAGTAGTAGTAGCTGCTGATCGCCTTCTCCATCTTCTCTGCGTCGATGGCCACCCCATTCTCCCGCAGGGAACCCTTGAGGGGCGGAGAGAAGAAGCGCTTCGGCAGCTGGTCGTCGGTCCGAGTGAAGCCCTCCCGCAGGTTGAAGGCGCGGCCCATGGCGATGGCCCTCTTGCCCACCGTCACGATCTCCTGGAGGGTCGCCTTCCAGCCGGTGCAGCCGTTCAGCAACTCCGTCAGCTCGGGGTAGCTCCAGGGTACGAAGAGGCACTCCACCAGGCTGTCCATCCCCATCATCCAGCTGTGGCGCTGGGTGAAGAGGTAGGCCTTCCGGTCCGACAGCTCCGTGGAGGGCATCGGCTCCTGGCAGCCGAGGCCGAGGGCCGCCTCGAAGGCCGGTCCCGCCTTCTCGAAGGCCGTGTCGTGGAAGCCGATCTCGTGGTCGCCGCCGTGGTTCGCCACGGAGTAGCCGATGCCCAGCCCCTGCTTCAGCCTGGGCTCGTGCATCCCCATCTCCAGCCCCTTCACCGACATGGACAGATCCTCAGCCCCGCGGCCGATCTTCTGCCCGGCGCGCCTCGAGCCCTCGGCGAGCAGGTCGCCGATCCCCTCGCGGCGGGCCATCATCTGCAGGACCTGGAGCATCGCCTCGGTGTTGCCGAAGCGCAGCTCGATGCCGCCGGTGTCCTCCCTGGTCAGCAGCCCTCGCTCGAAGCACTCCATGGCGAAGGCGATGGTGGCGCCAGCGGAGATCGTGTCCATGCCGGTCGCGTTGCAGATCTGACTGGCGTAGGAGACCGCCTTCAGGTCGTCGACGCCACAGTTGCTGCCCAGGGCGCCCAGGGTCTCGTACTCGGGGCCTCCGTACTTCGGATCCACCTGGTAGGGCTCCTCCACCCGCACCACCTTCTTGCAGCGGACGGCGCAGGCCCAGCAGCCCTCCATCCCGATGCCGATGGTGTTCTTTATCGTGGTGGCGCTGATCTTCTCGCAGCCCTCGAAGTAGCCGTCCTGGTAGTTGCGAGTGGGGAGGTTGCCGGCCAGGTTGAAGGCCTCCATCACCGCGCCGGTGCCGAACTGATGGAAGTTGGTCGCCCTGGTATCCACGTCGGCGGCCATGGACCGGGCCAGCTGTCCGATCTTCTCCGGATCAGCGAAGGGGACCTTCATCTTGCCTCGGGCGGCGATGGCCTTCAGGTTCTTGGAGCCCATGACAGCCCCCATACCGGTCCGGCCCACGGCGTCGTGGAGGTCGTGGATCACGCAGGCGAAGCGCACCATGTTCTCGCCGGCCGGGCCGATGCTCGCCACCCGAGCGAACTTCTCGCCCGTCTCCTCCCTGATGGCGGCTTCCGTCTCCCGCGTCTCCTTCCCCCACAGGTGGCGGGCGTCCCTGATCTCGGCCTTGCCGTCCTGCAGCCACAGGTAGACGGGGCCGTCCGCCTTGCCCTCGACGATGACGGCGTCGAAGCCGGCCAGCTTCATCTCCGTGCCGAAGTAGCCGCCCACCTCGCCCTTGCCGATGCCACCGGTCAAGGGGCTCTTGGCGCCGAAACCGATCCGGGCGCTGCCCGAGAAGGCCGCACCGGTGAGGGGTCCGGCGGCCATCACCAGCTTGTTGTCCGGCCCCAGGGGATCCACTCCCGGGGCCAGCTCCTTCAACAGGAAATATGAGGTCATCGCGTAGCCGCCCACGTACTGCCGGTACCAGGCAGGATCGGGCTCCTCTATGGTAGTGGTACGGTTGGTGAGATCGACGCGCAGGATCCTGCCTTGAAATCCATGAAGCACTTATACACCTCCTCGCGACACTGCCCGTGCCGCCCTTGCTACGTGTGGCTGGAGCCTAAGCAGCTGGCCCCAGATAGTCTGCCTTTCGTCACCCCCGCGAAAGCGGGGGTCCAGGAGGCTACCCCGGAGAGAACCCTGGATGCCCGCCTTCGCGGGCATGACGACGGATTGTGCACGCGATCCTAGGCCAGATGCCTAGGTCTACCGAGGCAGACAGATCCCCTCATCGCCACGGCCGTCTTTCCGGCAGGCAGAGAGAGGATTCTCGCTGACATAGCATGCCCTGAACTGGCATCACCGCCGTCGATTATACATCAGTCGGCTATGCTGAGTGTGCTCGCGAAATTGCTGCGTCATACCTCTTAACTATGCAAAGGAAATAGTGTAATCTTTACTATCGGAGCCCGAGATCGCATCGGGTCATCCCCCTCACCAAATTCCCTTGTTCTTGTCTGGAGGATTGATGAGCCGTCCCGTTGCGTCCTTTGTGCAGGGTCCGGAGCGTGTTGCCAGTGAGGATACAGAGCGACTCTTCCTGGATCAGGGGAGAGTGGCCGTCATCGCCCGGCCGCGCCCGAAGGAGCTGCTCGTCCGTTATGCCGGTAACCCGATCTTGAAGGCCGCCGACTGGCCTTACCCGATAAACGTGACCTTCAACCCCGCGGCGACGCTGCTGTCCGATGGGACGACCCTGCTGCTGTGCCGGATAGAGGACCGAGAGGGTTCCTCCCACCTGTGCGCTGCTCGTTCGGCGAACGGCCTGGACAGGTGGGAGATCGACCCGGCGCCTACCCTGGCACCGGACCCGGAGGGTCATCCGGAGGAGGCATGGGGGGTCGAAGACCCGAGGATAAGCTACGTGCCGGAGATGGGGCAGTACGCCGTCACCTACACCTCCTACTCGCCCATGGGTCCCGGGGTTTCCCTGGCGTTGACCCGAGATTTCCGCAGCTTCGACCGCCTCGGCCAGATCATGCCACCCGAGAACAAGGACGCCGCCCTCTTCCCCAGGAGGATCGGAGGCCACTGGGCACTGATCCACCGACCGGTGATCGGCGGCTCCCACGCCCACATCTGGGTCTCCTACTCGCCGGACCTCACCTTCTGGGGGCACCACAAGGTAGTCCTCCCCTCTCGGCCGGGGCCCTGGTGGGATAGTGCTCGGGTGGGCCTAGCCTCTCCGCCCATCGAGACCGAGGAGGGCTGGCTGGTGATCTACCACGGCGTGAAGCAGACCGTGGCCGGCGCCATCTACCGGATCGGGCTGGCCCTCCTTGATCTGGAGGACCCCCAGAGGTGCATCGCCCGGGGCAACCGCTGGGTGATGACCGCCGAGACCCCCTACGAGATGGTCGGGGACATCCACAACGTGGTGTTCCCCTGTGGCTACACCCTGGATCCCAGCAACGGCGACACCCTTCACCTCTATTACGGAGCCGCCGATAGCTGCGTCGCCGTGGCGACCGCCAGTGTGAGGGAGATGCTGGACTTCCTGCACGACGGCCTCTAGCTTCCGGGGAGCGAGGCCACGGGGCCGTTCCGTGGCCTCTTCGTCTCCTTGCGCCAATTACGGGATGAAACCAGCTTCGAATCCACGCGTTGATCTAGCATGGCAGCAGAAGAGTGAGGTATCATCGGATAACCACTCGTGCCGGGGAGAGAAACCGCGGCTCTGGTTCCACGTCGGTCCCATGTTCTGGCTATCTCATCCTCCGCAGGATCCCTCCCTGCCGGGAAGGAGCAAGCAGCGCAGTGACAGCAATGGAGCTGCAGCAGACACCGCGGGCGGCAACGGTCCTTTCGCAGGGACAGTTGCGCGCCGTGGCCCAGGAAATCTGGCGGCTGATCAAGTACGGGCTGGTAGGCATATCCAACGTGGTGGTCAGCCTTATAGCCCTGAATCTGTTCTTCTTCTTCGTTCACCCCACCTCCCCCTTCATCCTGGTGATCGGCAGCAGCATCGGTTACCTGGCGGGGGACATCAACAGCTACTGGTGGAACCGAGGGTTCACCTTTGGGCTGCCCAGGGCCACCTGGGGCTCCTTCTTCCGATTCGGGGTGGTGAGCCTGGCGGCCATGACCCTCAACGCCGGCGTGGTGTGGGGCTTCTCGGATATGTTGCTCCACTCCTTCCTGCCCACCTGGCTTCAGACCAACCTCTCCCAGGTTTCCGCCTCCATCTCCGGCGGCCTCGGCTACGTGGTCTGCCGCCTCTGGGTCTTCAAGACCACCGGGACGATGTAGGAGCAACTTGCCGTTCGCCTTCGCTCAACCGGCCCTAGAGTGGTACCATTTCTTCCGGGGTGGTGCCCAGGACCACCAATAGCCTCTTGATGCCTGTCTAGAATGGAACAGAGCATGAGCGAGGAATGGACTTGCGCCTACTGCAAGGAGAGCATAGAGGGAGAGTCGGTAATCAAATTCGGCAAGATCTACTGCAGCGAGGCGTGCGCCTTCGAAGCCAACGGCCGGCCTCGACCGAAGCAGTGCGGTACACCCGTAGCTGAGGCTCCCACCCGCGATCCGGCCCTTCAAGGGCAGCCGTAGCGACCCGCCACAACGTTTTCGACATCGAGGAATCGAGGCTTCAGCCGGAGGGTCACCCTCGGCACCGGCTAAAGCCTCGACTCCACGCCATCGAAATGCCCGCGTCCGCACTCCGGGCCCTGGCTACACCTTAACTCGCTCGATTCGGGCCCCCAGCGCCTGTAGCTTCGTCTCGATCCGCTCGTAGCCCCGATCGATCTGGCCGATGTTGTTGATGATGCTCTTCCCCCGAGCCGTCAGCGCCGCCAGCAGGAGCGCCATGCCCGCACGGATGTCCGGCGACTCCAGCCGCTCGCCGTGCAGCGGGCTGGGTCCCACCACCACCGCCCGATGGGGGTCGCACAGAACCACCCGCGCCCCCATATTCAGCAGCTTGTCCACGAAGAACATCCGCCCCTCGAACATCTTCTCGTGCATCAGGATGGTCCCCTCGCACTGAGTGGCCACCGTGAGGGCTATGCTCATCAGATCCGAGGGGAAGGCGGGCCACGGACCATCGTCGATCTTGGGGACGGCGTTGTGAGCGTCGCTCTCTATCCTGAAGGACTGGCCGGCCGGAACCAGAACGTCGCATCCGGCCGCCAGCCGGCCATAGCCATCCTCGTCACCCTGCTCCTCGACAGCAACTCCACCGTTCCGAGAACCCTGCACCTTGCAGCGGATGCCCAGCCGTTCGAAGGCGATGAAAACCATGGGCAGGTTCTTCGGGACCGCGTTCTCGATCAGCAACTCCCCGTGGGTCATGGCAGCCAGGCCGATGAAGCTCCCCACCTCGATGTGGTCGGGGCCGATCTCCACCTCGGCGCCGTGCAGCCGATCGACACCCTCGATGGTGAGGGTGTTGGACCCGATGCCGCTGATGCGGGCCCCCATCTTGTTCAGACAGAGGGCCAACTCCTGCACGTGGGGCTCGCCGGCGGCGTTCAGCAGCACCGTGGTGCCCTCGGCCAGGGCAGCGGCCATGAGGGCGTTCTCCGTGGCGGTCACGCTGGCCTCATCCAGAAAGATCTGCGTGCCACGGAGCGCGGCCGCGCGCATCTCGTACCCGCCGGCCAGGCTCACCTCTGCCCCCAGGGCCCGCAGGGCGGCCAGGTGGGTATCCACTCGCCTCCGGCCGATCACGTCGCCGCCGGGAGGCGGGAGCTTGACCTCACCGGCCCTGGCCAGCATCGGCCCCGCCAGGAGGATCGATGCCCGAATCTGAGCGCAGATCTCCCGATCTAGTTCCGTGGTGCGCAGATCGCCAGCTCGCAGGACCAGGTCGTGGGGACCCAGCTCGCTGATCTCGACCCCCAGGCTCGACAGCAGCGCCAGCATGTCGTGGACGTCACGAATCCGCGGGACGTTGTGTACCGTCAGCGGCTCGTCGGTCAGTAAGCTCGCTGCCAGGATCGGCAGAGCTGCGTTCTTGTTGCCACTGGGTATGACCGTGCCCCGCAGTTCTGCCCCGCCCTCGATGATGAACCTTTCCAAGGACGTCTCCAGCTTCCAAGAGGTGATGTCTCATCCACGCGCGCCGGGGGGTTCGAGGCCATCAGCCGTCGCCCTTACCGGGGGCGTGACTTCAGCCGTCGAGGAGCCACCTTTGCGTTCCCCTCCCGGTACGCAGGCAGCCTACTATACCCGGCGGTGGGAAGCAACACTGCATCTACCGCAAACCAGGGGCTGGCACAGCAGATGCGTTTGCCTCATGGTAAAGTAAAGGAGGGTGGCGACAGGTCGCCACCCCGGAACGATTCTCAGGGGCTGAGGTGTAATCGATTAGTTCCCGAACCGTCTCCAGTAACCCTCTTCCCAAGTACATCCCGGAGCTGGACGGGCTCCGCGCTTTCGCCGTCCTGGCGGTGCTGGCGTATCACTTGAACCTGAGGGGGTTCAGTCTCGGCTGGACGGGGGTCCTGCTGTTCTTCGTCCTGTCCGGATTCCTGATCACCGGGATCCTGCTCGACAGCAAGGAACACCCCGGCTACTTCCGCAACTTCTATCTGCGGCGGGCCCTGCGCATCTTCCCCATCTACTACCTGGCCCTGGTGGTCATCGTCCTGATGGCCCTATGGCAGCACCAGAGCCTGGCAGACCTGGGCTACTACCTGACCTATACCCAGAACTACCTGTTGGGCTTCACCAATTTCACAGCCAACTTCCCGACGATGTTCAACCAATCCTGGTCGCTGGCCGTGGAGGAGCAGTTCTATCTGCTGTGGCCGGCGGCGATCCTGCTGCTGGACCGCCGGAAGCTGCTGGTGGCGATACCCGCTATGCTGGCGGTGGGCGTTCTGTCCCGAGCCGTCGCGCTCTTCGCGCTCCACAACCCTACCGTGGTCCCCACCGTCATCTATACCTCCCTGCCGACCCAGCTGGACTCCCTGGCGGTCGGGGCCGGACTGGCGGTACTGGTGCGGTCGGGGCTGCAGCCCAAGGCCCTCGCCCGCAGGGCTCTGGCGGTCTGCCTCCTGGTCGGGGCCGTGCTGTTCTGGCTCATCGATACCACAGGGGTCTCCAACTACTGGCACGTCAGCGGTTGGGCCACCCACGTCAGCAACCTGCCGATGCCGACCCTCACCGCCCTCTTCTGGGGCGGATTGCTGGCCTTCGTGGTGCTGGGCGACAACCTGCTGTCGTCGCTCTTCCGGCTGGACTTCCTGAGACAGATCGGCAAGATCAGCTACGGCATCTACATCTACCACTTCCCGGTATACGTGCTGGTCGACAGCTACCTTTCGCCCCACTTCCCCCAGGACGGATCCCTCCTCGGGCAGGTCCTGCCGCCGCTGACCAAGGTTCTCGTAACCTTCCTCGTGGCCCTGGCCTCCTGGCTGCTGGTCGAATCGCCCCTGCTCCGGCTGAAGAAGCGCTTCGCCTAACCACCGGAGTGGTATACTTATGTCATGTTAAGCGAATTTCGACGGCGCTCCGCCGTCATCCTGATGCAAATCCTGGCTGCCATCCTGGGGCTGCTGTCGGCAGCAATCCTGCTGGTCGGGTTGTTCGTCTCGGCGGTCTTCGCGGTCGCCGTTGCCGGCCTTATCCTGGCGTACGTGACGCTGTTCCATCGACGAGGAAGATGGATAGTGTAGTGTAGAGGAAAGGCAGGGGCAGCAGACGAGTCCGCGCGGGGGGGACGGGCCGTTAGGCAGGCGCGACCTCGACCTCGAGGTTGTCGTTGAGGCGGAACCGGGCTCGCGGGATCGAGTCGGTCACCTGGTAGCGAGCCGAGCCGATGGTCACACGAACGCCCTGGTGGCAGACATCCCTGGCGTGAACCCAGGCTCCCCTCGCCTCCCGAGAGGCCTGCTCCAACTCCAGCTTGCGGGCCCTCAGCTTCTGCTGGAGGGCAAACAGCTGCTCCTGCACCTGCACCAGCCTGGATAGGGTCACCCGTTTCTCAGGAGCCAGCATCCCGTGCCTCTCCTGGGCCGAAAGGAACTGGATCGCCTGATCGGTTCGCTGGAAGTCGGCGTCCACCCCTCCCAGCTTCTTGTGGATCTCCGCCAGCTCCTGGCGCACCTCGGGCATTACGCCGACGGTGATCTCGGTGGGCGAGCCCATCTCCGAACCGATGTTGCGGGCCGACACGCTGCTCCGGGCCGTCACCTGCCCGCCGATGATGGCGCCACGCCTGCCCAGAACCTCCACCCCGACCCCAGCTTCCACGCAACTCTGGAGGATCCCATCGGCCGCCCAGACGTGGGTGCCCGCCCGGACCTCGGCACTCTCGATGAAGCGGGCCTTCACCGCGCCGCCCGCTACCACCCCACCGTGTCCGCCTCCGGCAATGCCGTACTGGACGGTCACGTTGCCGGCAGCCTGCACGGTACCACCATCGATGCCGCCGTACACCTCTACGTCGCCCTCGGCCTTCACGCTGAAGCCGTGGAGGATGTTTCCCCGAACCACCACGCTGCCGACGAACTGGATGTTCCCGATCTCGGTGCCAACATCCTTGTTCACCTGGTATACGTTGGTGACGGCGACCTCGCCGTACATCAGAGTGGCATGCCCGTCGACGGCTGCGGTCACCGTCAGCCTGTCCTCGCTCAGATGGGTTCCGCTGCCTGCCTTCAGCCACACCTCGTGGCCAAGCCTGCCGGGGATCTCCACCCCTGTGACGGTCATACCGGGCTCGCCTCGGGCGGGCGGCGTCATCACCGCCAGGACGGTGCCCTTGGCGACGTTGTGAACCGTGTTGAGGTCGAAGAGATCCACCGTGCCGTCGGGGCGCTCCTTGGGACGGCCGCTGGCCTCGGTCAGGCAGGGGTGGTAGTCGATCCTGGCATCGATCCCGGGTCCTGGCTGCCGGCCCTCGGCGACCCGCACCGGCTCCACAGGCCTGGCCGGGTCCGGCGGCAACGTGGCGTCGACGATGGCCTGTTCCACCGACGCCGGGTCGATCCCGCAGACGACGCCGGTCTCCTTCAGCGCGACCAGCACCTCCTCCACGGTCGCCAGCCTGCCCCCCTCCGCCGGGGCCGTCACCAGCACGCTGGCCGACATCCGATCCTGAGCGATCAGCACGTCGATTCGGCTATCGGGAGAGACATTCGTAGGTTGGCGCTGCGGTCGTTCTTCCATGACTACCATACGCGGAACATCAACTTCCGGCCTCTGGCCGGCTCTGAATCGTTTCCACCTGTTAATATAATCGGAGAGCTAACCCTGATTCTTAATGGCGGTAAGGGCACCGGGTCCGGGATCACAGGGGTGGCCGGGGGCTGTGACGTGGACAGGCGGCTCCCCGCCCGCTATCCTTTCGTCGTGGGTCCCGCACTCGAGTATGGTTGGGACCAAGACCGAGCAGGAGGAGACACCATGTCCAGCGAGCTTGGCAGAATAGAGAAGCCGCCGGCGGAGCAGTTCCGGGGGCAGCGGAAGATCTACCTGGTTCCCCTGGTGTTCGCACCTCCAAAGCCTTCCCAGGACTACGCCGATCTCTACGAGCGCTACTGGACCGGCGTCCGCGAGCACCTGCTGAAGCTGGAGAACAGCATCGGCGCCGTCGCCCGTGTGTACCACGAATCGGTCGGGCGGGCAGGCGAAGAGGGGTTACAGGAGACCGAAAAGCTGAACGCCAAGAGCGCTTCCGTGGCCCGCGGCAAGGTGGAAGCGGGAGCCACCTTCGAGGCGCTGGAGGACGAGGAGTTGGTGGTCGAGGCATTCGACTGGCAGCGCTGCCTCATGGCGGGGCTGGAGAGCAAGAAGGTGGCGGAACTGGCCCTCAACGGCTACAACGAGGCCACCCGGCGCCGGTTCGAGGTGATGGCCCAGAGGATCGACCAGACCTTGCAGCCGGAGGAATCGGGCCTCCTCTTCATCTCCGAGGATCACCGAATCCAGTTCCCCTCCGACGTGCGGGTCTTCTACGTCTCCCCGCCCGCCCTCGACGAGATCCATCGGTGGCTCCGGGACCAGCGGATGCGGGCGCGCCAGCAACCGCCGGCTGAAGGCGATCAGCCGGCAGAGTAAAGGAGCAGGCTGTAGGGGTTGGGGATCGGCTGGCCGATCCCCAACCCCTACAGCCGGTAGATCACTGAGCCCGTCACCGGCTTCGGGTAGAAGTAGGTAGACTTCTGCGGCATCTTCCCCCCGGCTCGGGCTGTCTCCATCACCTGTTCCACCCGAGTGGGGTTCAAGAGGAAGGCCACCTGGGCACTCCCCTTCTCCACCACCGCCACGGCCTCGGCGGCGTCCCGAGTGTAGAGGACGTGGGCCCCCGCCCTGAGCTGCTCCGGGCCGATCCCCAGCAAAGGCATCAGCAGTCCATCGTGGAGCAGATCCACGTCGAGGAAAGGCCGCCGTTGAACGTCGCTGGCGAGCGGAGCCTCCCGCGGCATCAGCCGGTCCTGGACCCCGGGGCGCGGGGTCAAGACGGCCGCCTCGACTCCCGGACGGTAGATCCCTAGAGCCGCCCCCCGATCACCCAGCTCCCGCATCCGGCGCAGCAGCGCCCCGGCCACTCCGGCAGCGTCCAGCCCCTCGGTAGCCACCCTCTCCACCAGGAAATCGGCAGACAGTCCAGCGTCCAGGACCGCCAGCACCCCGGGCTCCACCCCACGAACCATCCGGTGGGTGGGCAGCACTACCAGTCCCGGGTCGAGGGCGTCCACCAGGAGCATCATCCCGAAGTCGTAGGGGGCCTCGACGGACCTCTCCCCCGCCCCCTCCCCCACGAGGGGAGGGGAGTCTTCTCCCCCTTCCCCTGTGGGGAAGGGGGCAGGGGGGTTAGCTCCTTCTGCCCTCCGCCTCTCGTCCCGGTAGGCCATCTCCGTCTCGTAACGGTGGTGCCCGTCGGCCATGTACAGCTGGGGCTTCTGGAGGGCCGCCAGCAGATCCCTGTGTCCTGCCGCCGGCAGCACCCACAGCCGGTGAAGCTGACCGTCGCCGGTGTCCGCGGTGACGTCGGCCGGATGCCGGGCCGCCTCGGCCATCATCTGGGACAGGGTGCCCGAGGGATCGTCGAACAGCAGAAAGATCGGACTCAGGTCGCAGGCCGTGGCCCGCATCAACTCCAGCCGGTCGGCCTTCGGCCCGGCCATGGTCTCCTCGTGGGGGAGCACCACCCCCTCCTCCCAGGGAGCCAGCCTCAGGGCGGCCAGCAACCCCCGCCGCACCAGCGTCTCCCCCTCGTAGGAGAACTGCTGCTCGTACAGGTAGAGGGCCGGTTCCGCCTCCTCCCGCAGCGCTCTCTCAGCCAGCCACCTCTGCAGGGTGGCGGCCGCCCGGGTGTAGCGATTGCTGGAGGCGTCGTCCTCGGGGAACTCGAGCCCCAGCTCCAGCCGCACCACGTTGTGGGGGTTGCGGCCGTACAGGCTGATCTGCTCCTCGGCGGAGATCACGTCGTAGGGGGGGCAGACCACCTGGCCCACGGGGCCCACCACCCTCTCGTCGAACCTGAGACCCCGGAAGGGGCGGATGTCGTTCATGCGTCCTCCAATAGCTGTCAGCCGTCAGCTTTCAGCACTAAGCATCTGGCCCTAAGCGCCTGGCCCCAGATAGTCTGCCCTTCGTCACCCCCGCGAAAGCGGGGGGCCAGGACACCACCAGCGGAGAGGCCCCTGGATGCCCGCCTTCGGGCATGACGACGGATTGTGCACGCGATCTCAGGCCAGGTGCTTAGGGTTGTGGGAACCGGCTGCTCGCTGATCGCTCCTTCATAGACTACCATCCGGTCGCCCGACCTTCAATCGCGGCCCGCTCCATGCAGGTATAATGCTGATGCATCCGTGGGGAGCGGGTCCCGCCCCCATCCGACCGCAGGAGGAGGCCCATGAGCGACGACGAGATCCGGTTGACCCTCACCTACGACGACGTACTGCTGGAGCCCAAGCACTCCACCATTGCCTCGCGCCGGGATGTGGACACCTCCACCCGGTTCTCCCGCCACATCAGCATGGCCGTGCCCATCGTCAGCGCCAACATGGACACCGTCACCGAGTCGGACATGGCCATCGCCATGGCGCGGATGGGAGGGATCGGCATCATCCACCGTTTCCTACCCGTCCAGCGGCAGGCCGACGAGGTGCGGAAGGTGAAGCGGATCGAGGGATGGGTGATAGAGGACCCCTACACCATCCGGCCCGACGACAGGGTCGGGGAGGCCCGCGCCGCCATGTCCCGATGGGGCGTGAGCGGCCTTCCGGTGGTGGACGGCCAGCGGCATCTGGTGGGAATGCTGAGCCGCCGCGACGTGCTGTTCGCCGCCGACTCGGAGCCGGTGCGAAACCGAATGACGCCCCGGGACCGGCTGGTCACGGCCCCCGCCGGCAGCGGGACCACCGTAGCCAAGGGGTTGATCGAGCAGCACCGGGTGGAGAAGGTGCCGCTGGTGGACCCCAACGACGTTCTCCGGGGCTTGGTGACGGCCAAGGATCTGGTTCGGAGCCTCCAGTTTCCCTACTCCACCAAGGACTCCAAGGGCCGGCTCAGGGTTGGGGCCGCCATCGGAGTGGTGGGCGACTATCTGGAACGGGCCCAGACCCTGGTGGAAGCGGAGGCGGACGTGCTGGTGATCGACGTCGCCCACGGCGACGCGGAACACACCCTCAAGGCGGTGGAGGCCGTGCGCAAGGCCCTGGGATCGGTGGAGTTGGTGGCCGGCAACGTCGCCACCACCGGCGGCACCGCCAATCTGGCCGCTGCCGGCGTCGACGCCATCAAGGTGGGCGTGGGCCCCGGCTCCATCTGCATCACCCGCATCGTGGCCGGAGTGGGCGTGCCTCAGCTGAGCGCGGTGCTGGCCTGCGCCCGGGAGGCGGAGAAGTACGACCTGCCGATCATCGCCGACGGGGGGATCCGCACCTCCGGGGATATCACCAAGGCGCTGGCCGCCGGAGCCGCCTCGGTCATGCTGGGAAACCTCCTGGCGGGCACGACCGAAAGCCCCGGGCTGATCATCCGGCGAGGCGGCCGCCCCTACAAGATCAGCCGTGGCATGGCGTCGGCCGAGGCCGCCCTGGAGCGGATGGCCCGGGAGAACCCCGAGCGGGGCTGGGCCGACTGGGAAGAGGAGATCGAGTCGGTGGTCCCCGAGGGGGTAGAGGCGGCGGTGCCCTACCGGGGGGATGTGGGGGAGATCGTCTTCCAGCTGGTGGGCGGCCTTCGCTCCGGCATGAGCTACAACAACGCTCGTACCCTGAAGGAGCTGCGCCGGAACGCGACCTTCGTGCGGATCACCGAGGCCGGCCGCCGGGAGAGCGGCCCCCACGACATCGAGGTCATGGGCTAGCTGTAGAGACGCGATATGCTGTAGAGACGCGATATGCTGTAGAGACGCGATATGCTGTAGAGACGCGATATGCTGTAGAGACGCGATATATCGCGTCTCTACATTGGGGAAGAAAATCATGGCATCCGAAAGCTACGAGGGAACGATCCACGCCCCGGACTTTCCCGAGGGGCTGGACTGGATAAACGTGGACCATCCGCTGGGCCTCCGCGACCTGCGGGGCAAGCTGGTGCTGCTGGACTTCTGGACCTACTGTTGAATCAACTGCATGCACGTGCTTCCGCAGTTGCGGAAACTGGAGCAGGCCTTTCCTCAGGAGCTCGCCGTCGTGGGGGTCCACTCCCCCAAGTTCACCGCCGAACAGTCGACCCGCAACGTCCGCCAGGCGGTGCTGCGGCTGGGGATCCACCACCCGGTGGCCAGCGATCCGGATATGCGGATGTGGTCCGAGTACGGCGTTCGGGCCTGGCCGACCGTGATGCTGATAGACCCGGCGGGCCGGGTCATCGGAAGCCACGAGGGTGAATTCCGCTTCGAGGAGTTCCAGCCCCTCGTCGCCAGCATACTGGCCGACTTCGACGCCAAGGGACTGCTGAACCGGCAGGCCATCCCCCTGAACCCCGAGCAGCCCCCCGATACCCCTCTGCTGTTCCCCGGCAAGCTGCTGGCCGACGCCGGCTCCGGCCGTCTCTTCATCGCCGACTCCGGCCACGACCGCATCGTGGTGTCCGGCCTGGACGGCAAGGTGCAACAGGTGATCGGCGGGGAGAAGGGCTTCAGGGACGGGGGACCCGACCGCGCTGCCTTCGACGCACCCCAGGGGATGGCGCTGGAGGGGGATCATCTGTACCTGGCCGACAGCTGGAACCACGCCATCCGGCGGATCGACCTCTCCGGCTGGCGAGTAACCACCATCGCGGGCACCGGGGAGCAAGCCCGCAGGGTGAAGGAGGGTACCGCTTCCGGCTCGCCCCTGAACTCCCCCTGGGACCTGGCCCTCCACCAGGGGATCCTCTACATCGCCATGGCCGGCTCCCACCACATCTGGAGCTACGATCCCCGCTCGGGCGACATCACCCGGTACGCCGGGAGCGGACGTGAAGCGCTGGCGGACGGCATCCTCACCCGCGCCACCTTCGCCCAGCCGAGCGGCCTGTCCACCGACGGCAGGGAGCTGTACGTGGCAGACAGCGAGTCCAGCTCACTGCGGGAGGTGGACCTGCCGGGAGGCGCCGGCATGGTTCGGACCCTGGTGGGGCTGGGGCTCTTCGAGTTCGGCGACGCGGACGGTGTCCGGGATGAGGTCAGGCTGCAGCACCCCCTGGGGGTCTGCTATTCCCCTCTCCCCTTGGGAGAGGGTCAGGGTGAGGGTCCCCTCTTCGTGGCCGACAGCTACAACAACAAGATCAAGCTGCTGGACCTCCCAACGACCCGGACGGTCTCCTGGGCGGGAAGCGGCGACCCGATGCTGATGGACGGTCCCGCCAGGAGGGCCTCATTCTGGGAGCCGGGAGGGCTCAGTTTGGCGGACGGCAAGCTTTACGTCGCCGACACCAACAACCATGCCATCCGGGTGGTGGAGGTGGATACCATGGAGGTGTCCACTCTGGAGATCCAGGGGCTGTAATACCAGGCACGACCACGATGGATGACATCTGCTACTCCCATCCCCAGGTCCACAGCAGACTGCTCGCGAAGTTCCACGCAGTCGCGAGGGCAACGCCGGCCAGGTTGGCCAGCAGGTAGTGAACCCCGACGAAGGTCACCAGCAGGTAGAGGACGCCGGAGGCGATCAGCAGCCCGCCCAGGGAGGTGAGGTTGAACTTCCCCAGCCGGCGGAGGGAGAAGCCGGAGGCCCCGAAGGTCCACCGGTCGTTCCAGAGGAAGTTGTGGAGGATGGCCACCTCGACCGCCAGCGCCGACGCCACCAGCAGCGGCAGGCCTGCCACCCCGTGGGCCAGGAACAGGACTGCGCTGTTCACCCCCAGCCCCAGGGTGCCGACGATGCCGAAGCGAGCCATCCTGGCCCAGACCCCCTGCAGGGGGCTGCTATTGTCGCTCATCGTCCTTCCCGCATCCGTCGACGCGAAATCCTCGCTCCCCCACCCGTAGAGGGCGCGAGGAGGGCGCCACACTGCGCCCCTGTTGCGTTACTCGATCAACAGCTCACGAAGGCCACGGATGGATGCAGGATAGAGGCCAGGGAAGGCTACGAAACCGCGTTCGCGCTGCGGGCGGTCACCGACAGCGGGTCCTGGGGGATAGGGAATCGGGCGCACAGCTCCATCGATCGGGCGCGGGCCTTCTGCAGCGCCTCCCGGTCGTCTCTGTGAGCGATGGTGGTGGCGATCAGACTCGCGATCTCCTCCATCTCCGCCTCGCCCATACCGCGAGTGGTCACCGCCGGGGTCCCCAGCCGGATACCGCTGGTCGTCTGCTGCGGCGCAGGATCGTAGGGGAGAAGGTTCTTGTTCACCGTGATCCCCACCGTCGCCAGCAGATCCTCCGCCTCCGCCCCGCTGATCCCCACCGGCCGCAGGTCCACCAGCATCAGGTGGTTATCGGTTCCCCCCGACACGATCCGGAAGCCTCGCGCCTCCAGGCCCCGGGCCAGCACCTTGGCGTTGGCCACCACCTGGGCGGCGTAGGTTCGGAACTGAGGGGTGCTCGCCTCCTTCAGACACACCGCCTTGGAGGCGATCACGTGCATGAAGGGTCCCCCCTGGGTGCCGGGGAACACCGCCCGATCGATGGCCCTGGCGTACTGGGACCTGCAAAGGATCATGCCGCCTCGAGGTCCTCGCAGCGTCTTGTGGGTGGTGGTGGTCACCACGTCGGAGTAGGGCACCGGGGAGGGGTGAGCGCCCCCGGCCACCAGGCCGGCGATGTGGGCCATGTCCACCATCAGCATCGCCCCCACCTCGTCGGCTATGGCCCTCAGCGCAGCCCAGTCGAAGAACCGGCTGTAGGCGCTGGCGCCGGAGACGATCAGCTTCGGCCGAAACTCCCTGGCCTGGCGGGCGATGGCCTCGTAGTCCAGCTGCTCCGTCTGGGGATCCACGCCGTAGTGGGCGAAGCTGTACAGCTTCCCCGAGAGGCTGATGCGGGCCCCGTGGGAGAGGTGCCCCCCCTGGGCCAGGTCCAGCGCCAGAACCCGGTCCCCCACCTGGAGCAGAGCGGCGTAGGCCGCCAGGTTGGCCTGGGTCCCGGAGTGGGGCTGCACGTTGACGTGCTCCGCCCCGAAGAGGGCTTTCGCCCGATCGATGGCCAGCTGCTCGACCTGGTCCACCACCTCACAGCCGCCGTAGTGGCGGTGAGCCGGGTAGCCCTCGGCATACTTATCGTTCAGGTGGTTATCCCAGACGGCGCCGCCGAACTCCACCGGGCAGGCCATGGCCGCCAGCACACCCTGGCTGGCGTAGTTCTCCGAGGCTATGAGTTTTATCGTCTCCTCTTGTCGACGGCTTTCCTCGACTATCAGTCGCGCCAGGTCGCCGTCGATCCGCTCCAGTTCGATCAAGATCAGCACCTCCCACAATAGCCATCAGCCACCGGCAGCCAGCTATCAGCTTCGAGAAGGTTGGCTGAAAGCTAGCCGCTGATGGCTGATTGCTCGTCCTATACAGCCATTATACTGCAGGACGTGAGCGGGCGCACCCGACTACTTCACCCTCAGCCCGCCCATCCAGACGTACAGATCCTGGCCGGCGTATTCCCCCCACTCGGCGCCGGCCCGGCCGATCATCACCCACCGATCCTCCCCCCCGATGGGCTCGCCCCGGGCCACCTGGAAGCTCCACCACTGGACGGTGGTACCCGTGGGCAGGAAGCCTCCGGGCCCGTCGATAGCCCCTCCCGAGCGGTCGGGGCTTCCGGCCCGCACCGTCAGTCCCGGCGAGACCGCCACCTCGCCGCTAACCCGAGTGGGCAGCGCCCGTCCCGCAGACTTGACTCCCTCTCCGACCGCCCTGGACACCGCCTGCCGAGCGCCGTCCCACCAGCCGGTCAGGATCGGCCGGACCGAAGGCAGAGAAGGCGCCGGCAGGGAGATCTGGCCGCTGGGGACTCTCGGCATCGGAACCCAGGCGGGCATCAGCCCCGGCACCACCAGCAGCACGGCCAGGTAGAGACAGGCCAGCATGGCACCGGTAGAGGCGAGCAGCGGGATCAGCCCCCCTCGCCGCCGGATCCGCCGGAGGGTTCTACCGTGGTGCACCAGGTAGCTCTCGTCGACGGATACCATGACCTCGTTTCCCTGCAGCTCCGGGTCCGCCACGATCTCGACCCTGGGCGCCGTGACGGCGCTCCAGCCGTTCTCCCGAACCAGCTCCTCGAAGTACTGCGCCAGCTGCGCCTCCCAGACTTCTCGCTGCGGCTCCAGGTCGCGCAGTTGCTGGGCGGACACCGCCAGGACGAACCGGCTGGGGGAGACCGGTTTCAGCTCGTCGGCCATGGCCCGCCTCAGCTTCGTCTTCAGGAGGGGCAGATCCAGGGGAGCCCGCCGGAGGAAAGGCCGCTCCAGCAGCCCCTGCAGCGCCGCCTCGATCCTCCCCAGCGAAGGGATCGCCGGCACGGACGGACCTCCATCCCCGTAAGGTAGCCTCGCGTCCCGCCCCGGCCCATCCCCTGTGCCCGCCACGGCTCGGGCCGGGAGATGGGCGGCAGGACCGCGTGCGATAGCTGGCCGTGAGGAGGCAATATGCGTACCGGTGGCCACTCCTCGGCCATTTTGCATTGGCACCCCACTTGTACGGCCGCGAGGGCTCTGGTATAATTTGGGTGCGCTGGAGATGACAGCCGAGCCGAAGTGGCGGAACTGGCAGACGCGCTACGTTCAGGGCGTAGTTCGGTTTACCCGAGTGGGGGTTCAAATCCCCCCTTCGGCACCAGGGCAAGGGATCGCTCGACCGAGCGGTCCCTTTCTTTTTTTGTGCGGCACAGGGTGAAGCCGCGCCACTGTAGGGGCGAAGCATTTCGTCGCAACGGAATG
>JAJZRD010000227.1 GCA_021845945.1 Chloroflexota bacterium | reverse complement strand
GCAGCGAAGAATCTCTGCACATGTGCGTGGAGACCCTTCGCTGCGCTCAGGGTGACAACTAAAAGGCCCTGCTCCAGTAGGTGTTTCCCCTATTGCGGTGTCCCTGCTGCCTTCGTATTATGCCGGCATCGTCGCGCCAGTTCGCGACCGGCCGTTGGATTCCCCGTGGCCGGTTGGCGATCCCCGCGGATTGCCGCGCGTCCGTCGGTCCCTTCCACCCTGAGCCATTAGGTAGGTTAGTTTAAGGAGGTACACCCCGCGTGCGTAGGCTTGCCCTCGCCTTGCTGCTTTTGCTGCTGGCCCTGGTTCCCCTGGTTGCCTTCGCGGAATCCGGCCCCGAGGCGGCGCCCTTCGAATTCAAGCTGGGGTTCAAGCTGCTGGCCGACCAGATCCCCGACGTGGCGGGGAGCCCCACCGAGGCCGAGCACTACGGCCCCAACGGCGACTCCCTGCAGAAAACCACCACGGGGCTGATGGTTTGGAGGAAGGCAGACAACTGGACCGCCTTCACCAACGGCGCCACCACCTGGATCAACGGCCCGGCTGGCGTCCAGTCCCGCCCCAACGACCAGCGGTTCGACTGGGAAGGGCCGGATCAGCCCCAGGCGACCCAACTGGCCCCGTCCGGAGGCGCTCCGCAACCGCAAACCGTTGTCCTGGAGCCCTCCCGGCAGGTGGCACCCGTGGCAGCCTCGAGCTCGGCCCCCCGCTTCGGCGTGTCCGAGGCCTTCCGGAACGACGCCTCCACCCAGCTGGGGATCAACTGGGACAGGGTCATCCTCTCCTGGTCGGACATCCAGGCGGGCGGACCCGGCGACTGGCGGGCGGATAGCTACTTCCCGCCAGACAATCTTCAGCGAGATCTGAATCGCGGCTGGGACGTGGTGGGCGTCCTACAGTTCACCCCCGCCTGGGCCGCCCAGAACCCCGGGGATGGCCAGAGGTCTGTCCCCAGAAACCTGTCTCTGCCCGCGAGCGACCCGAACAACTACTGGGCCCAGTTCGCCGGCCGCATTGCCGCCCACTACAAGGGACGGATCGACCGGTGGGTGATCTGGAACGAGCCCGAGTTCAAGCCCGGCGACAAGGGCGCCGGCCAGTCCTACACCTGGCTCGGCAGCGACGCCGACTACTACATGCTGCTGAAGCGGGGTTACCAGGCCATCAAGGCCGCCAACCCCAACGCCACCGTGATCTTCGGCGCCACCTCCTACTGGGTCGACATCAACATGGGGCGCCAACCCTTCTTCAAGCGGATCCTGGACATCGCCGCGGCTGACCCGGAGGCCCGGGGCGGCAGCTTCTTCTTCGACGTGGCGGCCTTCAACATCTACCGCGCGCCCGACGACCTTCTGCGGATCCACGTAGAGATGAAGAACGCCATGAAGGCGAAGGGCGTGGACAAGCCGATCTGGCTGACCGAGACCAACGCCATGCCCTACGATGACCCCGCCACCCCCAAGCCCTCCGACGGCCAGCGGGTCACCCTCACCGTCCAGGGGGACTACGTAGCCCAGGCCCTGGCCATTTCGGCGGCAGCCGGCTACCAGAGGGTGGGATGGTATAGGATCACCGACGGAGGCGTCTGGAGGGAGCAGGAGGTTTGGGGCCTCATGCGGGACGACGGCTACCCCAGGCCCGCCTTCCAGGCCTTCAAGACCATGGCGCCGCTGATCAACGGCGCCCGCAAGGTCAGCTTCGTGCCGCTGGAACGGGAGAGCCAGCCCTTCGGCACCCCCTGGCCTCAGGATCCCAACTCCTACTACCCCAACTGGCAGGTCTACCAGGTGGTCATCGACCAGCCCGACGGCCGGCGCGTGACGGTCCTCTGGAACGCCACCAGCGACAACCTGCGGGTCCGGGTGCCCAAGCAGGGCTCCAGCGCCACCCTGATGGACAAGCTGGGCCAGCAGTTCCCGCTGAAGGAGCAGAGCGGCTGGTACATGGTCGACCTGCCCTCCTCCGGGGTCAAGGGCCCCTTCGATCCCGACGGCTACCACTACATCGGCGGGCAGACCTTCGTCCTGGTCCAGCAGGGGGTGGCGGCCGACGCCCCGATCCAGGAGCCTCGCCTGGGCGATCCGGGCTCGGCCCAGCCGGGCGTCGCGCTCGCCCTGGATCCCGCGGCCTTCAAGTTCAGCCCGGGCCAGACTGCCGGCTTCACCCTGCGGCTGCGGGGCATCGAGGGGTTCAACTCCCAGCTGCAGCTCTCGGTCAAGGGTCTGCCGGCAGGCGCCTCGGTTAACATGCCCTCCACCGCCTACCCCGGCGAACGGGTCGGCGTGACGGTGAACTCCAACGGCTCCCTGAAGCCCGGCCTCTACGTGGACGAGATCTTCCTGGAGGCCAGCGGCGGAGGGGTGAGCTCTCGGGTGCCGCTCAACCTGGAGGTAGTGCCCTGACCCTGACGGCCGTGGGGGCGGTTTGCGAATCGCCCCTGCAACCGATCCGCTCTCACAGGGGGCCGGCCGCCGTGCCGGCCCCCCTCGCGTCAAAACGCAGTGCGAGGCGCTCTGCCCCCGCCGCCGCACTGTCATAGGATGACAATCAGAACCATGGCAGACTTGGCGGACGCGCAGCTTGGTGGCTTGGTGCCTTGTGGTTCCACGACCGCTCAGCTCTCGGGGTGAGGCAAGAAGTCGAAGGTATAGGGGGAGATGCCGCCCGGGTGACGTCGGTCGTACTCGGCCAGGGCCGCGGCAATCAGCCTGAAGCGGTCCGGCGGCAAGGAGTAAGGAACCACCAGGACCCCGGCGTGAGGTCGCTCCTGATGGATGAACTGCACTGTCAGCGCCCGGAAGTGATCCCGATTCCGCGTGACCAGGCAGCGACTTTCGCTAGCCGCAAATGCCAGCTGGAAGTCGTCGTCCCGCCCAAGATGTCCACACTCCTGGGCAGCGACGACATCCACCTGCAGCCCCCTCGCGATCTCGGCTATCCTGGCCGAGAGGTCCTCGTCGAGGTAGAACCTCACCTCTCATCTTCCCCTGGGAGACATGAAGGGGTACCGCTCCCAGAGAGCCTCGGGAGTCCACTGTTCCTCTCGTCGAATCCGCTCCTCTATCTCCTCAGGGTAGGCGTCGGCATAGGCCAGGGCCGCCCGAAGCTGCAGGTCGGACAGCCAGTGGAACGCCTCCTTCAGTCGCGGCCAGGAGCTCTCCATCGAGCGATAGGCCTGCACGACCTCGAACACCTCCAGGCCGGTCCCCGCGATGCGGGCGACCCTTCCTCCAGAAGGACTATCGGCGAAGATGATGCCCGGGATGCGGCGCATCTTGATCGCCTCCAGCAGCATCTCGTTGGCGACGCTAGAGAAATCGCGCCTCGCCAGACGCGCCTCCTCCTCTATCGGCTCTCGGACCTCGTCCGGCATCCTGATCGTCTTTGGGGTGGCGGCCACGTTCGTCCCTCCACGGTAGTCACTGTCATACACAGCCTACATCGCATTCGCCAGACCGTCAAGCGAGGACAAAGCATCCAGGACGGCCTCGCTCGTCCACCCTCACCGGCCGCCGCTCGGGGTCGTACCTCACCACCTGAGCGCCCCTCGTCACCATGCAGCCGTTGGCATCATACGTGTAGGCCGCCGACCGAAGGCCGTCACGGCGTGCACGTGGGCGGGGTCACCGTAGGTCAGGCTCTGGCCGTTCTTACGCGGGCCCGTCACCGGCCCTTCCCTACCACCAACTTCGATGGTAAGATATGTCTTACCGTGGAAGCCTCGATCGACAAGCCGGCCACCTGGAGGTCAACATGTCCGCCGACCGCGATCACCTGCAGTCCCTCACCGTCAGCTCCAAGGGGCAGATAACCATCTCAGCCGACGCCAGGAAGAAGCTTGCCATCGACCGAGGCACCCACCTCCTGGAGATCGTCATCGGTGACTGTCTGCTCTACGTGCCCGAGCACACCTACCTCAACCAGACCCTGACCAGCCTCCAGGAGAGGCTGCGCCGTGCCGAGATCACCGCCGACGACATCGTCGCCGACATGGAGGCCCACAAGGAGGACACCTTCCGCTCCCTCTACCCAGAGCTGGCGGACGGCTAGATGGCCAGGGTATTCCTCGACTCCGGCGTCCTGGTCCAGGGCATCGCCACCGATTGGGGTGCCGCCAAGGCCCTCCTGATCCTCGGCAGCTACAAGATCCTCGACCTCGAGACGTCGCAGGTAGTGATCGCCGAAGTTACCGCGGCCCTGGAGCGAAAAGGGATACCCACCGGTCCTCGGAGCGACTTCGCCAGGTCTCTGAAGCTCCTCCGGCTCACCGTGCACCCACGCCCCGCTGCCTCCCTGGTACAGGAGGCCCTGCCTCGCTTCCTCCCCCTGCTCCGCCACAGGGCGGACATCGCGGTGCTCGTCGCCGCCATGTCGACCAACCCCGACTGGCTGGTGTCCGGCAACCTCGACCATTTCACCCCGGCCGTCGCCCGGGCCTCCGGCCTGCGGATCGTCTCCCCCAGCCAGCTGATGGGATACCTCTCCGTCAGCCAGGTCCAGCGGCGCCCCTGACAGGACTAGACGTCGGGAGACGGCGGCTTCTCCTCCCTGGTAGCCTCCCGGAACTCCCTGATGCCCCTCCCCAGGGCACTGCCCACCTCCGGCAGCTTCCCCGCCCCAAACAGGAACATCACGATCACCAGCACGATGATCAGCTCGGTGGGTCCTACGGTTGGCATTGGCACCTCCAAGTCGAAGTAGTGGATCGTCCCCACGGCGTCCAGCCGCTTCCTCCGCGACCCGTTCTCGTCGTAGGTCGCCCTCCAGAGGGTCACCCCGTTCTCGTCCACCCTCACCGGCCGGCGTTCTGAGTGGTACCGGACGGTCTGGGCGCCCCGGGTCACCATGCAGCGGTCGGCGTCGTGGCCGCCATCCCAGGCTAGGGCTCGCGCAGCTCGCGGGAGTAGTGAGCGTTCAGCAGGGCCTGCGCTTGGTCACGGGTCATTCGTCGGATCTCCGACTCGTCCAGGTGGAGCACCGTCTCGAGGAAGCGGCGCAGGTAAGGGGGAAGCGGCTCGTCACCCTCCGGCTCCTCCTGGATCGCGTATCGGACCGCCTCCCCGCTCAGCCCCCTCCAGAACTCCTCCTCCCTGGCCAAGCGCAGCTGTCTTCTCCACACCAGCTGCCACATACCCGATGGGATTGTCTCTCCGTCCCTACCCTTCGAGATCATCGTCCCTGAGGTGGAGCGATCTGGAAGTACCTTCAGGTAGCGAAAGTGATCGGTGACCGTCTCCCTATAGCCTTGCTTCAGGCAGAATTCCCGCAGCTGTCCCCATCGTGGCAGCACCGTCCTGCCCTCCAGCTAGGCTGCCGCCTCGTCCCGCTTCCCGGGGCCGAAGAGCATCTCCATCAACTCGGCGTCATCCCCGGCCAGGCTCAGCCGCAGGACGTGAGGCTCCTGGGAGGCCAAATCGGGGAGATGCCGGTAGAAGTCGAACTGATCCAGGTAATCCCGGACGTAGGAGCGAACCGCCGAGAGCAGCTCCGCCCGAGCCTCCCCCAATGTGGCTCCAGAAGCCCCTAGCTTCAACTCCTTCAGCCACAGGGTGAAGCCTCCCCCCTCCTCAGGGAGGACGTCCACCTGGAACCGGTACGAAGCGAGAACGCGCAGGAGTACCTCTCGCGAGAGCAGCAATCCCCGCTCTTTGCGTCCCCGCACAATCATGACCGGCCGCTCCCTCCGGACGGCCTCGTCGAAGAGAGGGCTCAGATTGCGGGCCGTGGTCAGGTTCACCTCGTGCACCACCGGCTCCCTTTCTCCCTCCGCCACCTCAACACCTCCTGGACAGTCTGTACAGTCTGCACTCACTATACAGCCCGCATCCGCACGCTGCAAGAGGCAGTTCGGTAACGCTCTTCGCCCTCGGGCGGAACGTGAGCGAGAGAGTCAGCGGGTGGCCCACCTGCGCCTACTCTTTGGGTTGGGAGGTCGGCTCCTCATCCCTGGTAGCATCCCGGAACTCCCTGATCCCCCGACCCAGGGCACTGCCCACCTCCGGCAGCTTCCCAGCCCCAAAGAGAAACATCACGATCACCAGGATGACGATCAGCTCGGTGGGTCCTACTGGCACGGCTCAGCCTCCAAGAGCGCTCTCTCCAGGAGCCTTGGCCGCCGCATAGGCCCAAGCTCTCCCTCCGAGCGAAACGTGTACCGGACAGTGCGG
>JAJZRD010000226.1 GCA_021845945.1 Chloroflexota bacterium | reverse complement strand
AGCAGCTCTTCAACCCTGCCTACAACTGCCTGTTCCTTCAACAACAGGAGCCGCCTGCTGCAGACCACCTATCCCCTACCCCCAAGGCCGTTCCCCCCGCTATTTCCGCAATGGTTCATACACTACCTCATCGGAACTTCGAACGAGTAGAAGCCCTTGCGCCCGTTTGGGGGCTGTGTTAAGATAATTGCGTTCACGATAAGGGCTCGTGGTGTAGCGGCCTAACATGCCAGCCTGTCACGCTGGAGACCGGGGGTTCGAATCCCCTCGAGCCCGCCCCCTAAGAAACCGAAGGCCCTGGTTGTCTCAGCAACCAGGGCCTTTCCTTTGCCCGGCAACGATCGGTGTGCGGATGATTGCCCCCACATCCCCAATCGCGGGCGAGGTCCGGAACGCGGATGACCATTACCGATCCGAGTGGAAGCGCTGGGCGCCGCCCGGCGTATCCCTGGTAGCCATCCAGTTCCTTCCGTAAGGTCCTATCTTCGAGTACCCTGCGGACGACGAAGATGGCTCCGGTAATCCCGCCCGGTATCAGCCCCCAACGGGAGCCCAGCAGCAGAGGTGTCGCAAGGGAAGAAAGGACTAGCCGCCCTTTCGACGAGGCAGCCCCGGAGGGCAGGCGCGCCCTCGATGGGACAGCCGGGTTCGGCGTCAGCGCCTCGCGTAGTGCTCGATGATGAAGCCGGCGATGCTGTGGCGCGAGGGTCCCGTCGGCAGGGCGTCGCGGGGGAACCATTGGGCGTCCTCCAGCTCCTCGCGATCGACGGCAATCTCACCACCGGCGTACCGGGCCAGGAAACCGACCATCAGCTGACTCGGAAAGGGCCAGTTCTGGCTGCCGACGTACTGGATGTCGTCGACCTCGACGCCCACCTCCTCTCTCACCTCCCGCCGCACAGCTGCCTCCAGCGACTCGCCGTTGTCCACGAAGCCGGCGACCAGGGCGTATCGGCCGGGCGCCCAACCCTGCTTTCGAGCGAGAAGCACACGATCACCGTCGTGGACCAGGACTATCACCGCAGGGTACAGGTGGGGGTAGTGCTCGTAGCGACAGCGAGGGCAGCGCCTGCCCCATTCCCCGTCGATGCGCTCGGTATCCGCCCCGCACCGGGGACAGTGGCGGCTGGTCGACTCCCACCAGAGGGCCTGCATGGCGATCCCGCCGAGGGACAGCAGCTCGTCCGGCAACCGGATGCCCTGCATGGGAACCAGGGTCTCTCGCCGGAAGCCGGAGGGCAGCCCGGCGTCGCGCGGGAGCCCGGCCGCCCAGCAGGGTACCTCCTGCCACGTCCCGAGCCAGAGCGGCACCGAGGGGATGCCCTCGAAGCCGGCGGGCAGATCGCCGAAGGGCAACCCCAGCTCGGGCAGATCGGGCACCACCAGCCCCTGGTCCTGAAGGATCAGCCAATGGCCGGACTGACCTGGCGGCGGACCGCCTCGCTTGGCCGGTATGAAGCTGCCGTTCAGGCAATCCACATTAAACGGTAGGTACGCGGTTTCTGTCACTTGAGGCCCCCTATATCAGATCGCTGAGCCGGCCGAGAAGGATCGGCCCGTCAGCTTCTCAGCACCGGACCGGCGTCCGGACGCGCCGCCGTCTCGCCCGTTCCCTTGAGTCCGGCCTCTCGGCCGAAGCGGCATGGAACACCATTATGAATCGCGACGGTCCCTCTGGGTCAAGCGGGACGAGCACGCTCGCTGATTCATGGACAACTCCGAAATGGCTCGCCCGCTTCGGCACGTTCCGTGCGGTCACCTTGCACATCATGGTAGCATGGGCGGGAGGGGCAGGATGGACGGGCTCAGAAGGGGAGGACAAGGGCTGGTCTTGGCGGCGGGAGGCCTCGGGTTGGGGCTGGTGGGGCGGGAACTGGTCCGACGGTGGCGGCGGCCAGAGCTGCGGGGGCAGGTGGCGCTGGTTACGGGCAGTTCGCGAGGGCTAGGCTTCCTGCTGGCCAGGGAGTTCGCCCACCATGGCTGCCGGGTGGCCCTCTGCGCTCGGGACCAGCGGGAGCTCGATCGGGCCCGGGAGGAGCTGGAGCGGCAGGGGGCCGAGGTCGTGGCCCTCCGATGCGACGTCGGCGACCGCCGGCAGGTGGAAACCACGGTAGGCGAGGTAACGGCCCGATTTGGTCGGATCGACATCCTGGTGAACAACGCCGGCATCATGCAGGTGGGGCCGATCCAGAACCAGACAGTGGAGGACTTCCAGCGAGCCATGGACGTGATGTACTGGGGCGCTCTGTACTCCATCCTGGCCGTCCTGCCTCAGATGCTGGAGCGGCACGCCGGCCGGATCGTCAACATCACCTCCATTGGCAGCAAGGTCAGCATGCCCCACCTGCTACCCTACAACTCGGCCAAGTTCGCCGCCCTGGGGCTGTCCGAGGGGCTGCGGGCGGAGTTGGCCAGGGAGGGCATCAGCGTGGTCACTATCGTCCCCGGGCTGATGAGGACCGGCTCCCACCTGAACGCCCTCTTCAAGGGACGCCAGGAGCGCGAATATGGCTGGTTCGCCCTGGCCGCGAGCCTGCCGCTCGTGTCCATGGATGCCGAGCTCGCGGCGCGCCGGATCGTCGAGGCGGCCAGATGGGGCGAGACCGAACGGATCCTCTCCCTCCCCGCCAATCTGGCTGCCCGATTCCACGGACTGTTCCCGGGGACGGCCGTCAACATCTTCGAACTGGTCAACCGGTTGATTCTACCTAGACCTGTGGCCGATGGGGCGGCCACGGTCAAGGGCATGGAGGCCCAGGAACGGCTGGCGTCTCCTCTCTTCGAGTTCTTGACGCGTGGGGGCTTTCGGCCGCCCGCCGCTACCACCAGCACCCGTCGGCTCCCGCAGCGGATGATGCCTGACAACCCATAGGAGAAGAAAGCCATGAACGAAGTTCCACCTGGATATCCGACGAACCTGACCGTCGACTACCCCGAGAGTCTGGATAGGCTCACCACCTTCTTCCGTATCTTCACGGTGATACCGATCAGCATCGTCCTGGGACTGCTTCTGGCAGGCGGTGGAGAACGCAGCTCCGCCTACGGCGTCCCCTGGTACGTGGTCATCCCCACGGCCCTGATGCTCATCTTCCGCCAGAAGTACCCACGCTGGTGGTTCGACTGGAACTACGGGCTGCTCAGCTTCGCCACGCGGGTCACCTCCTACCTGGCCCTGTTGCGGGACGAGTACCCTTCCACCGACGAAGAGCAGGCGGTCCACGTGTGGCTCGTCTATCCCGATGCGAGGAGGGAGCTCAACCGCTGGCTGCCCCTGGTGAAGTGGCTGCTGGCCATCCCCCACTACATCGTTCTCTTCTTCCTCTGGATCGCGGCGGTGGTAGCGGTCATCATCGCCTGGTTCGCCATCCTGTTCACCACCCGCTATCCCAGGGGGCTCTTCGACTTCGTCGTAGGGGTGATGCGCTGGACCGTCCGGGTGGACTCCTACGCCTTTGTGCTGACCACCGACCGCTATCCCCCCTTCTCCCTGACGGAGTAGAAACCGGTGGAGGGATCGCTACTGGAAGAAATCGGACATGGCTTGGGTGCCGGTGACCCCGGCACCCCCCATGAGCCCCAGCTGCCAGCCCTCCTCGATCGTCCGCAGAACGCTGTAGTGGGTGTAGGGGGTCTGAGACTGGTAGCCCTGCTTCCCTTTGGCCGCGATCACCAAGGCGATGGTGTGGCCCCCCGCGGCGTCGCCGCAGCATCCGGCATTGGTCGTCCCCTCGTCCCAGAGAATGAAGAGCACCCCGTTGTCCTTCCAGGCAGGGGAATCCAGGATCTGGGGGACGAAGGAGGATAGCCAGCTGTCCCCATCCTCGATGGACCCGTCGTGCATGTCGTGCTGGAGGTTCGGCGAGATCCAGACGAAGTCTGGAAGCTGGTTGTTCTGAAGATCCCCCGCGAACTGGCTCAGAGGCACTACCTGGTTGCATCGGGTAGGGTTGCCGCTGATGTCCTGGAAGTACATCCAGGGGTTGTGTCTGCGGACGTACAGCTGCCCGAAGGGTCCGATCCCCCCGCTGGACTCGCCGTTGAAGCAGGGCGCGGGCATGTCCTCCATGTAGGCTTTCCAGCTCTTCTGGTGGGCGTCCAGCTGATCCACCAGATTCGGGGCGTTGAAAGAGCAGTCACCGCAGTCCGTCGTCATCCCCTGGGTGGATCCGGAGGCAAGGGCTAGGTAGTTGGGCAGACTGGGGTGGCGGATGGCGTAGTACTGGGCGGCCGAGCCGTAGCTCTGAGCCAGGCTGTTGATGTAGGGAGCCTTGGAGGAGCCGATGATGTCCCCGTACTCCTTATTCTCCATCAAGAGGACGAAAACGTGGCCGAAGCTCGGAACGGTCGAGGTGACGCCGGGTGTAGCCGCCCCCGCGGTGACCGCGCTGGTGCCGACCGCAGAGGGGATGACCGCCGGCTGAGAGCCGGGAGCGCAGCCCAGCAGTGCCAGGGACGCTATCAGGACGGCGGCTGCCACAGGCACCAGCCCTCCAAGCGGGCGGCCTGCTCTCGCCAACGCTCTCATACATCGATCTCCAGGGGAAAAGTACGCGTCTTCGCCGCCGTCCTCGGCTCGTTCTCCCGGCTGCGGCGACCAGCTCGGAACTCTACCGCAGATTCCGTGCGAGCCACGTAGCAGAGGCTTGCCCTTGCACTGCCCCTCCGACCGCCTCAAGGCTTTAGCACCACTATATCTATCTTATCGAGTATAGCGTGACCTATATCGTGTTATCTTGCACATATGTTCTTCGCGTGTTATCCTATCAATGTCGTTTCGGTTTTGGGTTGCCCGGGGGAACAAACTGCCGCCCGAGGGCCGCAGCCCCGGACCTACACCCGAGATATCCAGCAGGCAACAAGTGAATAGCTGCCGCTGAACTAACAGCCAGGGTAGTCCTGTGCCCAGCGCCAGCCATCTCATTCCCGCAGCTTCGTAGAAGCTCCTTGTGACGTTCCGCTTCTACTTTGCTGCGCCATTTCAGGAGGTACTCAGTGCTTTCAGGCAAGGACCGATCGGACGTTAACGGCCGTACTACTCGTGCCGTTGGCTCCGATCACACAGAGGAAACCGTGTCCCGGAGCAAGGTCGGCTTCTTCGACCGCGCGAAGGTTACCGGACAGCGACTGGCGGAGCGGGTCTTCCTTCGACCTCGAAGGAACTTGGCCCAGCGCGCCGGGGTTGCCGTGACCTCGGGGATGCTCCTGATGACGGTCCTCCTCCATCCCTGGGCCGGAGCAACTCCCGCCCAAGCCGCCGCGGCGCCTTCGCCGGCTCCCAGTAGCCAGGCGACGACCGCTACGGTAAGCCAGAACCAGGGCCAGGTGCAACTCGCCAGCTTCACTGTCGATGCCCCTGCTGCCCAGGATCACAGCGGACCGACGCCCGACATCTCGACGCCCGAAAAGTTCATAGCCGCCGTGGCGCCCGCCGCGCAGGATTCCCAGCGCGAGACCCACGTGCCGGCCGCCGTCACCATCGCCCAAGCGATCCTGGAGTCGGAGTGGGGGCGGAGTGGCCTGTCGACGATGGCCCAGAACTACTTCGGAATCAAGTCGGCCTCGGGCCCCGGACCCGCGGGAGTGGTCAGCATGAACACCTGGGAGGTGTTCAACGGGCAGAGCGTAACGATCCAGGATGGCTTCAAGGCCTATCACAACCTGTACGAGTCGGTCATGGACCATGGACGCTTCCTGGCCGGCAATCCGCGGTACGCGGATGCCTTCCAGACCAGCGATCCCAAGCTGTTCACCCAGCGAATGCACAAGGCCGGGTACGCTACCGATCCCGACTACTCCACCAAGGTGAGCTACCTGATCGACAGGTATCACCTCGATCAGTACGACCTCAACTAGTACGTCGCCACATTGGTTCTGATACGTAGGGTGGGGCCCTGTGCCCCACCGCCCGCGTGGCGATGATAGGCCGGCGGCAGGGCAGAGCGCCCTGCCCTACATCTCGAAATCCCCGTGGCGAAGCACTAGGGGAGAGAGACCAACCATTTCCATCACCCAACCAGCGTTTGCCCTGGAGCGCATCGTGCCCTCTTTCTGTGAGGCGCCGACTCGTCTCCTGGGGCGGGGCGTGCAGATGGGCCTATGGCAGCGACTTCGGTCGTTCGTAGCCCTTCGCAGCCACCCGCCGGATACGAGTGCAGCCGTTACTTCGCGCACGGGCAGCCGT
>JAJZRD010000225.1 GCA_021845945.1 Chloroflexota bacterium | reverse complement strand
TCTCCCGCCAACGAGCCTCGCAACGTCACATGGACTCGCACCGCACCACCTCCATCCAGAGTGACCCGGAGGGCTCGGCAAGATACGGGCCACGGCCGCCGGCGACGGGGCCAAACGGCGACGGGGCCAAACGGCGACGGGGGGAGACGGCGACGGGGGGAGACGGCGACGGGGAGATGGCTTCTGACTCTCCCCGTCGCCCCGTCTCCCCATCTCCCCGTCAGACCTTGTGGTGCGCCGTGCTGGTGCCCGCGGAGCCATCCTCCAGGGTCACCAGCTGGATGTCGTCGAAGAGGTTGGGGGATTCCCGCTGCATGATCTGCAGCAGCTCCACGGCCACCTTGCGGATCTCGGGCTCGGCGGCCGCGGAACCGCGCAGCTCCACGAAATGGCGCAGGGCGCGGGCGTTCGCGGTGACGAAGATCTTCGTCTCGGTGGCATTGGGCAGCACGCTCCGGGCCGCCTGTCGGGCCATCTTTCGCTTGGCGGTGCGGCTCATCTCCGGGTGCTGCAGCTCCACCAGGGCCGCGAGCCGATCCACCAGCCCCAGGTAGGCCTTGTGGCTCGTCTCGATGGTATCCAGCCACAGCCGGTGGGCCTCGGGGTCCTCGGCGATCACGTCGGGCTCCACGAAGTCGGCCGTCGATTCGTCCACGTACCGCTGAGAGAGCTGCGAGTAGCCCCACCCCGCCCGATGGCGGATCAACTCGTGGGTGAAGGAGCGGGAGACCCCAGTGATGACGAAGTTCCAGACGGCATGCTCCAGGACGCTTCCGTGGCCGGATTCGATGATGTTGTCGAAGTACTCGGTATTGGACTTGCGCCCCTGCTTTGCCCCAAAGGACATGTAGCAGATGCGGCCGGCCATCTCTGAAAGCATCTCGGCACCACGCTCCGTCTCGGTGCTCCAGCTGGTCTCGTGTTCCCGAAGGAACCTGTCCACCTCTGCCCTGTCCACGACCTGCCTACCCACCAGGTAGACCTCCGGCTCCCTGATAACCCTCATCCGCCGATACCTCAACCCTCTAGCCAAATCAGCTGGATTCTACCTCAAAGGCCGTCCGATACCCACCGGCCCCCGCGCGAGCGACCGTCAACTTTCCGTGCAGGGGCGACTGGCAGTCGCCCTGGGCCGGTCGCCCCTACAACCGGCCTGAGGGCTCCGCCTGCAATCAAGCCACGGCCCGGGGATGTGACGGCCACCCCGCACGGGTTTCACGGGGAGATGTTAACACCCTGGCTGAAGTAGGCCAAGATCCCGCCGGCGAGCCTTCCCCCACGGGTACGCGGCTTGCCTTTGTCTCCCGATCTCTCTGTACGGGGGCATGGCGTGTTGCAGCGTAGCATGGGCAGATTGCCGGCCCGGATTCAGGATGTCGCGGCCAGACTGAGAGAGCTGTCCCAGAGCCATCAGGAGTTCCTCCTCCTGCTGGCCCTTTTCCTTTCCTTGCGGACATCGCTGATGCTGATCTCTCGGCCTCAGGGATATCTGGAGGACTCCTCCGACTACGACTTCTATCTCCAGTTGGGGCGGATGTCGGACCGCGGGCTCTACCCGGACATCCACTACTGGACGGAGTACCCGCCGGTCTTCCCCTGGATCGCCGTGGCGGCCTACAAGGCCGCCGAAGCCCTCCCGACGCTGGGAGGCAACCCCATCCTGTGGCTCCGACTGGCACTGGGAGGCATCCTGCTGCTGTTCGACGTCGGGAACCTGGTGCTGGTCTACGGGCTGGGCCGCACCATCCACGGGCCGGCCGGGGGCCTCAGGGGCGGCTGGATCTACGCCCTGCTGTTCACCCCCCTTCACGTCTGGCTGGGCTGGTTCGATACCATGCCCCTCTTCTTCCTGCTGCTCGGGGTGGCGCTCACGGTGAAGGGTAGACGCGGTGCCGCGGCGCTGGTGTCCGGGTTCGGGTTCATGGTGAAGATGTTCCCCCTCCTGGCCCTCCCGGTCCTGTTGAAGATGGAGCGCCGCTTCTGGCCGCGGGCAAAGCTGGTGGCCCTGGCGGCCCTGGCCATCGGGCTGGTGGCCGCTCCCTTCCTGCTGCTGGCGCCCCAGTACCTCGTAGCCTCTTTCCGCTCCGTGACCGCCCGCTCTCCCTGGGAGACCTTATGGGCCGTAGGGGAGGGCTACTTCGGGTACGGTCGGGTGGCCCCGCTGCAGGACCGGGTGGATCCCTCCACGGCCTCCTACATGGCCTACCCCAGCCACCTGCCGTGGCCGGCCATCAGCCTGGCCTTCGCCGCCCTCTACCTGCTGCTCTGGAGCCGTCGCCTGGATCTGCAGCAGCCATTGAAGGCGGTAGCCTTCACGGGCCTCACCCTGAACCTGTTCATGTTCTACTCCAAGGGGTACAGCCCTCAGTTCCTGGTGTATCTGGTGCCCTTCGTCCTTCTGGTGCTGCCCCACCTGCGGGCCGTCGGCTACCTGACGGTGCTGAGCGCCATCAACCTGCTGGAATACCCCGTCTACATGGTGCTGTTCCGCGACCAGGACTGGGTCATGCGAGACCTGGTGCTGATGCGAGCGGCGATCCTGCTGATCCTGTCCTGGGAGTACCTGGCGGCCCTGGAGCTGGTACCCTCCCTGGCAAGGGCCAGGAGGCTGGCCGCCTCCGGTACCGTGCTGGCCTTCGTGGCCTGGGGCGTTGTCACCCTGCCGGGGGCGGGCCAGCAGTGGATCCGCTACTCCCAGCAGCACGATCCGAACGCCGCCCTCGTCGATTACCTGGCGACCAGTGCCGGCCCCCGGTCGGTCGTGGTCTTCACGGATCAGGGTCTCTACAGGGCCCTCTATCCCTACCTGTACCAGCGAACCAACCTGCTGCTGCTGGACCCGACATCGGACAACCGGGTAGCCTCACTGTCCGGGGCCGGCCGTCCGGCGGCGCCCGGTGGGGTCGACCTCCCCCGCCGGATGGAGCAGCTCTCCTGGCAATACGGAGAGATCTTCGGGGTCCGGCAGATGAACGACTCGGGCGGAAGGAGGGTGGAGCTGCTGCTGGCCGCCCGGAACCGCCTGGTGACCAACCGGCGCGTGAACGACCTCAACGTCACCCGATGGAGCACGGGTCGGTAGGGGTAGGGTTCTGCATATTGCGAGAACATCCCGTAGGGCCTATACTGCGCGCGTCAATCCCTCGCAACTTCCCCCACACTGCAGTCGGTTCTGCACGAGCAGAATCACCTCGGAGGTAACACGTTGCAGGCAAGAAAGCTGCTGTTGATCGATGACGAGCCGGCCATTCAGACCCTGGTGCGGTTGGTGATGGAGGGGGATGGCTGGCAAGTGCTGGTAGCGGGAGAGGGGGCGCCCGGGCTTGCCCTTGCCAGGGAACAGCACCCCGACGTCATCCTTCTCGACGTCGCCCTGCCCGACGTGTCCGGCCTGGAGGTGTGCCGCCAACTGAAGGCGGACCCCGGCACCGCATCGATCCCCATAGCCATGCTGACGGCCATGGCCCAGGAGACCGACCGGAGGGCGGCCCTTTCCCTGGGAGCCGACGACTACGTGACCAAACCCTGGCGGCCCGCGGCCCTGATAGCGAGAGTCACCGGCTTGCTGGAAAAGAAAGGCGGCAACGGGGGCAAGCCCAAGGCATAAGCCGCCCTTATGACAGCTAGCCAGGGTTCACCACAGTTCTCCTCTTCCATCTGTAGTTGACACGGCTGTACGCCAGAGTTAGAATCCGGGCGACGCGCATTCGGGGACTTCTCCGTCCACCCTCCTTTCTCCTGTGATCTTGGGCTCGAAGGGATCCCGGCAGTTGGCCGATCCCAACCTTCCGCTCGGTCCGATCGGGCTACCGCAGCCGATCGCCGGCTCGAGGGTTGCCCTCGACGGCCCGGCACGGGCGGACAGGCAGGGATTCACCCCCCGATAGGAGACTCAGCGTGGAGATCATCTGGTTCGGACACAGCTGCTTCCGGCTCCGGGGCAAGGACGTAACCATCCTCTCCGATCCCTTTGACCGCAGCTCGGGGTATCACCTGGGCAAGGTCACCGCGGACGTGGTTACGGTCTCGCACCAGGCCCCCGACCACAGCAACGTCAAGGCCGTTGGGGGAGACCCCAGGGTCGTCGATGGCCCCGGCGAGTACGAGATCGCGGGGGTCTTCATCACGGGCGTGGCCACCCGACGGGACCAGGGGACCGGGCAGGACAAGGAGCGGAACACCGCCTACCTGATAGAGATCGACGATCTGACGGTCTGCCACCTGGGAGACCTGGGCCACATACTGACCCCCCAGCAGGTGGAGCAGATGAGCAGCGCCGACGTGCTGCTGATCCCCGTGGGCGGAAACAACACCATCAACGCGGGCCAGGCGGCCGAAGTGGTGAGCCAGATCGAGCCGCGCATCGTCATCCCCATGCACTTCAAGACGGATGTGACAACCCTGGATCTGGAGCCGGTCGGCAAGTTCCTGCGGGAGATGGGCGTCACCGACCCTACTCCACAGCCGAAGCTCACCGTCAGCAAGGGCAGTCTCCCCGAAGAGACCACCGTCGTGCTGCTGGATTACTGGCGATAGACCCGAAGGCTGCACTGGAAGGAACCAACCGATGCCCAACCCTACCCTCAACAAGCGGTATCAGAGGCTGATAGACCAACTGGACAAGGTGCACGACTCCACCAGGGAAATGTTCCTCTACCTCTTCGCCATGGTAGCGGTGGGACAGGGCATCATCGAGCTGATTCGCGTCCAGGAGGAGAAGGGTCGGCGCGTCCTGGTGATGATCGATCCGCTGAAGAAGCAGGAGTTCAAGGTGATCTACCCCCAGGGGCTGGACCCGGACTACGCCGACACGGCGGTGGCCGAGATGGAGAGGCTGCTGAGCGACGACTCCGCCGGCACCAGCATGGACGGCACCCTCTTCCGGCAGCTGTACGAGATCCACCCCTGCCGGGGTTGCGCCTACCACGAGGAGCGGTTCTGGCAGATCTGCTCCGAGTGCCACTTCGCCGGCCACCCTATCAACTACGAAAAGGGCGGGAGGGAGTAAGACGGCCGGGCTGCGTCGATCCGTCGTTCTGGCCCTCCTCCTCCTCGTTTCCTGGGCCGCCCTCCAATACCGCATCGACTACGTACTATTGACCCCGGGCCCGGCCCTGGACGTGGCCTCCATGATATCCGTCAAGGACGGCGACGCCCGCCCCAAGAGCAGCCTCTTCCTCACCACCGTCTACTCCGACATGGATGCCACCGTGGCCAAGTGGATCGAGTCCCAACTGGACGGCAACGCCCTGGTGATGCCCAAGCGGGAGTTCATCCCCCCCAGCATGTCCGTCCAGGAGTACTCCAGGATGGTAGGCGAGATGATGGAGGAGAGCAAGACGGTGGCGAAGATCGTCGCCCTGCAGCACGCCGGATACGAGGTCAAAGCCACAGGCGAGGGGGCGAAGGTGCAGAGCCTCCAGCCAGGCTCCAAGGCCGAGGGCATCCTCCAGCCCAACGACGTCGTAGTGTCCGCCCAGGGGCAGAAGATCGAGACGGCCACCGACCTGGTCAACCTGGTACGACGCCAGAAGCCGGGTAGCACCCTCTCCTTGACAGTGAAGCGGGGAGAGCAGACCTTCGACGCTCAGCTCGGCACCAAGGAGTCCGACACCGAGCCGGGCATCGCGGTCATCGGCATCCTGATCAAGACCCACCTCTTCGGCCACAACCTGCCGGTCCAGATCGACATCGACTCCGAGAACATAGGGGGCCCCTCAGCGGGGCTGATGTTCACCCTGGGCATCATCGACTCACTGGAGAAGGGTGGGCTGGCCCCGGGGCACAGGATAGCCGGAACCGGCACCATATCCCTGGACGGCACCGTTGGGCCCGTCGGCGGGGTCGCCCAGAAGGTGATGGGGGCCGAGGAAGCGGGCGCCGAGTACTTCCTGGCGCCAGGAGATAACTTCGAGACGGCGAAGAGGGCTGCCAAGCAGCTCAGGGTGGTCCGAGTCGACAAGGTCGACGATGCCGTGGCCTTCCTGAAGGAGCTCAAGCCCGCGGCCGGCACCTCCCGGCTGCGAGGGACCGCTCTGGGCCTCGCCGCGTAATCCTGTAGGGGCACCCCCATGTGCATTGGTTACAAGTTAAGCTCCTGAGGCCATTTGTCAAGGGCAGCTCGCTCCCTGTGTTTGCGGCGTCGCTTGACGATGCCGAGGTCGGGTTGAGCGGCCAGGTAGGCCACCG
>JAJZRD010000224.1 GCA_021845945.1 Chloroflexota bacterium | reverse complement strand
CTGTCGCAGCTTCCTGGCCGGCAGGTGGTGGGGAAGATTGTCCAGGTGATGGAACAGCTCGTGGGCGAGGAACGGCTGGGAGACGTCAGATACGTCCAGAACTTCACCGATTTGGGGGACAGATAAAAGGCGGTTCGCGCCTTCCATGGCCTTGCGGTACAGCCGCACCTGGGGAGGGCGAGAGCGGTACTCAGCGTACTGGAGGATGCTGCCGTAGCGGCAGTGGTCGTCGGAGCTCTCCACCCGGATGCCCAGCCGCTCGCAGAGGGCGAAGGGGTCGCGAGTCCCGTGCTCGGCCGCCACCGCCTCGGCCTGTTGCGCCCCCGCCTCCAGGGCCATTCGGACCACCTCTCGCGCCTCCTCCGCGGACAGGCGGTGGAATTGCGGATCGAACCGCAAGATCAGATAGCCCAGCCGCTCGGGCTGGGCGTGGGGAACGGCCTCGGCAAGCAGCTGCTGCAGATCGGGGGTCGCGGATTCTATCGTAGATGGCATTCTAGCCTCCGTTGCCTGAGCCTGACGTCGATTAAGGGCGCCCCTGCGTGTGCGGGGAGGGCAGACACGCAGGTCTGCCCCTACGCCCTGTTGCCGATGGCGCGGGTAGGGGCGCGGACGCCGCCGCGGGGGTCATCCGAGCCCGCGCGCGCCCTGGATCCCGACCAGCGCCACCGGCGCATCGGGCGCCAGCCCCACCAGCTCGCTCCGTGCCACCGATGCGGCCTGATCCATGGTGCCGATGCCGGAGAGGTCCACCACGTGGCCGCCGGTGATGACGAAGACGTCCGGATTGATGATGCTGTCGCCGTTGTAGATGGTCATCTCCTCCCAGAAGCCCTTCAGCCGCCCCAGCACCTGCCCGGCGGTCGTCTGCTCGGCCGTTGCGTTGCTGGATTGGATGCGGATCACCCCCTCCAGGTCCAACACCCGGATCGGGGTGCGACGGCTGGTGAAGAAGCGCCACTTCTTCTGCTCCACGGTCCCCTGGAACACCCACATCTGGTCGGTTCGGGCTGCCACCTGCACGACCTCGGCAGGCACGCCCATCGAGCCAGCGGCGATGCTCGCGGCCTCGCCCTCGCTCAAGACCTTGAGCGAGTCGCGGGTGCGCATCTCGGAGGCTCCCGTCGCGATGGCTCGCGCCCGCTGGGTCTGTGGATCCAGCTCCACCCTGACCTCCACGGTCTCCGGAGCCGCGCCCAGGCGCACCACGGAGTCGAAAGCCTCCCGCTTGATCGCCAGCAGGTCCTCGGTGCGAGCGTTCGGGATCACCCGCTCCACCACCTCCCGAACCATCGCCAGGGCGACGCCGATGGAGGAGATCACCTCTGCGTCGGGGGAGATCTTGTAGTCGAGGGCGAGGGTCTGCGCCACGTGGGGTATCAGGGCCGCCGCCCCGCCGCCCTCGCCCACCAGCATCGATTGATCCCTGTCCAGCTCGTACTCGGCGATCAGGGCCTCCACCACGGGGATGACCTTCCGCGCCGCCCGGTCGAGGATGTCCCGCGCCGTCTCCTCCACCGATTTCCCGGCCGCCCGGGCAAGCGGCTCCATGGCCAGCCTGGCGGCCTCGGGGTTGCCATAGGCGTGGTGGCCGGGCTTGGCGTAGCCCAGGACGTTGGCCGCGCAGGTGTTGGTGATGGCGTAGCGGGCGCCGGAGGCGGTGCGGACGGCGACGTAATCGGATGGATCGCCCGGCTTCGGCTGCAGCTCCTCCAGGCGGGGCTCCACGATGTCCTCCGGGCGAGCGAAGGCGGAGTAGGCGAGCCCCGCGATGTGCGCGCTGCGCGGCCCGACGTCGACGACCTGCCCGTTCTTGAATCGCACCATGCTGCCGCCGGCCACCCCCAGAACCCGTACGTCCAGGGAGCTGACGTAGGTGCGGTGCCCGCCTATCTCGGCGTACTTGATCGTGGGCAGTCCTCGCCGGATCACCCCGATGTTGGTGCTGGTGCCGCCCACCTCGAAGTAGATCCCGTCGGAGACCTTGAGGTACATCATGGCTCCGGCCACGCTGGCAGCCGGGCCGGAGAGCATGGTGAGCACGGGGCGGCGGCGCATCTCCTGAACGTCCATCACCCCGCCGTCTCCCCGCATGATCATCAGCGGAGCGGCGATCCCGGCTTCCCGCACGCTGGCCTCGGTCATCCGGGCGGTTTCCATCATCTTCGGCAGGATGCTGGCGTTGATCACGGCGGTTCGTGTGCGGGTGGTGAGGCCGTACAGCTTGCTGATCTCGTGGCCGCCGGTGGCCGCAACGCCCAGCTCCGAGGCCACCCGCATGACCAACTCCTCCGCGTCCCCGTCGTCGACGCCGAAGGCCGAGGTGGCGACGACGACCTGGGCACCCTCGTGCAGCAGCTCCTTGAGGGCCGAGGACACCGTTACTTCCGAAAGCTTGTCGTTGGTGAGAAAGCGGTGGCCGGTCGTCAGGAAGCGGCCCGGGGACACCTCGATGGTCCCCACCTTGGTCTGGCCGCGAGCCAGGAGTCCCTCCAGTCCGTTGGACATGCCGAGGATCCCCACCGAAGCCACGTCCCCCTCCAGGAGGGCGTTGGTGGCCTGGGTGGTGCTGTGGGCCAGGAACACCACGTCGGTGGGATCGACGTGGGAGCGCTCGAGCACGGTGCGGAAGACCTCGATCACCCCTTTCGCGACGCCTCTGGGGTCGGAGTGGGTGGTGAGAACCGAATAGCGGCCCACCACGTCGTGGGTCAGATTGTCTATGAGAACTGCTTTGGTGAAGGTTCCGCCGACGTCGATCCCGATTCGGTAGCTCCGCCGGCGAGCGTCTGGGTGCGACAACTGCCCCTCCGTTACTGTCTAGTACTCCGCCACATTGGTTCTGATAGGTGTCATCCTGAGCGATTAGGTGTCATCCTGAGCGATAGCGAAGGATCTCCTCTCGCCACGGGGAGATGCTTCGCTGCGCTCAGCATGACAGTACATATCACCTTCTCTGTGGTCGTGTACCAGTACTCCGCCACACTGGTTCTGATGCGTAGGGTGGGGCCCTGTGCCCCACCGCCCGCGTGGCGATGATAGGCCCCGACGCTACACTATTGCGGGCCAAGGCCGGCGGCAGGGCAGGGCGCCCTGCCCTACGCAGGCGACTTCAGGAACGGCCACCAGGTAGGTATCACAAAGTCTTCGATGGTTCCGGGCCGACCTCGGTCGGGCTGCCTGGAATTCCCGAGAGAGGCGGTTCCCGTAGGAGCGAAGCTCGCGTTCGTCCTGGTCCCGGGCGATCACGAGGATCGCCCCTACGGGTCTAGTCAGGCGCTCTCAGTTCCCCAGCATGAAGTAGGCGACTAAGGTGGCCGTGACCACCATAAGCATACCAAACGGAAGCGCCACCTTCAGGAACTGCCCGTGAGTGACCTTGGTGTAGCCGATGGTCCACAGGGTCCAGGAGTTGGTGGGATCGACACTACCCGACATGACCGTCCCCGGGAACCACAGCGAGTACAGGAGTGGAACGGGGAGCAGGTTGGCCGACCTCATGATGGCCAGCAGGGCGGCCCCAGTTCCGATCACCTCCAAAGGACCGCGGTAGATATTCCCGATCCCGCCCAGGACGGCGAAGAAGATCGCTGCCTGCAGCGGCGTGTGGGGAAGGATGGGACCGAAGACCGGCTGCAGGGCACCGGAGACCTGGGGTGTCATGCCCGCTACGATGATCATCCCGCAGATGGTCCAGAGGGCCGCGATGGTTGCGATGTCCGGGAATGCGTCGTAGAAGGACTTGTTGAACAGGTTGACGTGCCCCTGGAGGCTGCGGTCCTTGTAGGTGGAGAGGAGGGCGATCACGATGCTCGTCATGAAGGTGGGGATGATCTCCCACTTCAGCACGATCACCATGAAGACGGGCACCAGCGGCACAACGTAGGTGTAGTAGGGAGTGCGCTTTCTCCTGACGGGCTCCGCCGCTACCAGATCCACGGTGGCCGAATGGCGCACCCCGCGGAACCGAAGGTGGAAGTTCACCATCAGCCAGGCACACACGATGTACACGACCATCCCCGCCACCCAGACGTTGAGCCAGGGCGCCTCGTAGGCGATGCCGGGGAAGAGCGGCTTCATGGTGCCGAACTGCACCAGGTTGACGAAGGTGCCGGCACCGATCCCCATGGTGAAGGCCGGAGCCGCCACTGCCGGGGGAATACCCTGGCTCAGCATGATCGGGATCGCGATGACGCCGATGGCGATGGCTGCACCCACCCCATACATGGAGGTGAACAGCAGGGCCGTCACCAGGGTCACCACCATGGCGGTGACGATCGGACGGTCGCCGGCCAGCTCGACGGCCGACCGGATGACGCTCTCGGCGATGCCCGTCTGCACCAGGACCTGGGCAAACCAGGCGCCGAAGACGATGATGATTACCGCGCTGGCGTACTGAGTCCCACCAGCCTGCAGCACTTTGCTCTGGATATCATTGATGTTGATGCCCGCCAGGGCCGCCCAGGCTATGGCCAGGATGATGAGCATTACGACCGGGCTCTGGCCCTTGACGATGGCGACCACGACGGCCAAGAAGACGACGAGCAGCAAAGCACCAGTAGCCAGTTCCATGGACAACCTCCCCGCTTCCTATATTTTCAGCGAGATAGCAGACTATTGGCTTCCTCGTGCGTCCCGCATCCGGAGACTGCACGACCCGACGCTACCCGGTTTCCTCTACCTCGTCACCTCCCACTGGTTGCCACGCCGTGGGCTCCCTCCACCTCAGGCGAAGGGTCTGCGTTCCCCATCGCTGGGGAAAACGGCGGCTTCAGGGCCGACCACACGACGATCATTGCGTACCACGGACCGGCGGGCGGCGTGTGATCGCCCAGGACCAGGGCGAACACGAGGTTCGCCCCTACAGCCCGTCCTAGACGGAGATCGGATATCTTCCGAACTCGAAGACGGCCTTGCGCATCGCGTCGAAGTTGGCGAAGGGCACGTACTCCGGTATGGAGTTGGCGGAGGCCACCGCGTAGCCGCCACCCGGGGCGAGATCGTGGATCCGCTGCCGCACCTCCGCCCGCACCTCCTCCGGCGTCCCCCTGGTCAGGGTGTAGATCAGGTCGAGGTTCCCCAGGATCGATATCCGCGACCCGTACCGACGCTTGACCTCGTTGATGTCCATGGCCTTCGGCTCGATGGGGTTGAGGCCGTCGAAGTCGCAGGCCACGATGTCCTCCAGCACCTCCTGGAGGGCTCCGTCGCTGTGGTAAACCGCCAACCGGCCCCGCTGGTGGGTCACCTGGTTCATCTTCTCGTACCAGGGGAAGACGTGCTTCCGCAGGATCCCGGGATTGACCATCAGCTGGGTGGAGAAAGCGATGTCGTCGGCGTGCCAGAGGAGGCCCACGCAGTCGAACTGCAGCAGTCTCTCGAACACCCGATACTGGAACTGCCCCACCTTCTGGAAGAGGCGGGCGATCAGGTCGGGGTCGTCCAGCAGCGCCATGCTCAGCCCCTCCAGCCCCATCAACCACCAGACGGAGGTGAACACCTTGCCGAGCACCGCGACGACCTTCATCTTGGGCGGGAGGAGTGCGCCTATCCGCTCGAAGCGGCTGTAGTCCAGGGCGTCGGGGTCGGGCCACTGCACCGCCTCGAGCTCCTCCTGGGTGGTGATCAAGCCTTTCCCCTCGGTGGCCCAGCTCCGCTCCTGCTTATCCTCGGTGTCGGCGGCGTAGTTGGATTCGATCTGGTGCATCGACTGGCGCTTGATCAGGTCGGTGAGCTGGAGTCCCTGCTCCAGGGGCACGTAGTCGAACCCTGCCTCGTACCAGAAGGCGACCTCATCCTCCAGGCTGCGGATCGGTCGACCGAGCAGCCGTTCCTTGAGTATCGGGTGGACGCTGATGTCTCCCAGGGGCACCCGGTCCGGTTCCCCGGACCGCAGCAGAACCGTTCGGAATCGGTCGAAATCGGGGTCCTTCATCTTGCGCAAGTCCTTTCACGCCGTCGTCTTGGGTGGACCATTAGGCTGCCACGAACTCCTTGGCCTTGGAGACGGCGCCGGTGGCATCGGGGGCGTAGAAGTCGGCCCCGACCTCGTCGGCGAAGCGCTGGGTCACGGGAGCCCCGCCCACCCCGATCCTCACCCCGCCTCGCAGCCCCGCCGCCTTCAGCGCCTCGATGGTCTCCCTCATCGAGAGCATGGTCGTGGTCAGGAGCGCGCTCATCATCAGGAAGTC
>JAJZRD010000223.1 GCA_021845945.1 Chloroflexota bacterium | reverse complement strand
CGTCTGGCCCGTCATGAAGCCGCTGAACACGAAGGTGATCGCGGCCAGCAGCCCCGGCAGCAGGGATACCCCCAGGGAGCGGCTGGCGAACAGGTAGATCGCCACGCCCGCCAGCAGCAGGTGGAGCACGACCGAGGCCGAGTATGCGAAGGGGGTGGGGAGCCAGACAAAGAGCAGGTTCAGCGGGTAGAGCACCGCGGTCTGGACGTTGGCGAAGAAGGGGGCGCCCAGAAAGAGGTCGGGGTTCCAGAGGGGGAAACGTCCCTGCCTCAGCGCGTCGGCCGCGTACTGGCGAAGAGGGTAGAAGTAGACGAAAGCGTCGTAGTCTCCCAGGATGAGGCCCCGGAACAGGAGGTCTCGATAGAACAGGGCCACCAGAGCGGCGAGGATGGCTGCCGCCGCTGCGCCCGACCACACTTTACGCACAGGGATCTCCTAGGGCAGGAATCGATAGCGCAGCAGGGTGAAAAACACCACCAAGCCGTCCTTCCAGGTGATCTTCTTTCCCTCCTGATACTCCCGGCCCGCGTAGGAGATGGGCACCTCGTAGATTCGGTAGCCCTGGCGAAGGATGCGGGCCGTTATCTCCGGGTCGAACCCCCAGCGGGGCGACCGAAGCTCGATGCTCCTGGCCACCTCCGCAGTGAAGAGCTTGTAGCAGGTCTCCATGTCGGTGAGAGTGGTGTCGAAGAGGGCGTTGGTCACGAGGGTGACGAAGCGATTGCCCACCGAGTGCCAGAAGTACATCGCTTTGTGCTCGCCCAGGAAACGAGAGCCGTACACCACCTGCGCCTTTCCGGCCAGGATGGGCTTCAGCAGCAGTGGGTAGTCCGCCGGATCGTACTCCAGGTCCGCGTCCTGGATCAGCACGACGTCGCCGGTAACGGCCGCGAGGCCGCTACGGACGGCCGCTCCCTTGCCCTGGTTCTCCTCGTGCAGGATCACCATCAGGTCGCCGGCTCGAGCCTCCTCCTTCAGGATCTCCCGGCTACCGTCGGTGGAGCAGTCGTCGACCACCACGATCTCCAGCCCCAGGGGCGCCACCGGCGCCGCCCGGACCCGGTCCAGGATCGCCTTCAAGGTTGCCAGCTCGTTGAATACAGGGATGACCACCGACAACTTCACAGGAGAGCACCCATACGGAGGAGTTCAGCCAATTCTAGCCCAGGTCGACGGGGATCATCAAGGCCTACTTCCTTTCCACATTGGCATATATCCTGCCTTCCGGGGAACCCCGCGAATGAGACAGGGCTTCGCGGGAACAAAAGACCAGCGTGCGGTGAAGACTGTGCAGTCATCTGTTCGTAACCAACGACGAGTGGATTTCGGAGGGTATCCGGTCATGGCTATTAAGCAGCGCGGAACCCCTCTGGACGCGATCCTGCTCAAGGTCATCTATCCGTTTCTGTTTCGCTCAAGGTTGAGGAAACGGCTGCAGCGATGGCAGCTATGGCACCGGGATGTTCCGGCTAGACCCGCGCCGCCGCCCGTTCTCAGCCTTGCGCCTAGGATGCCGGCCCAGGAGGCGCTCCAGCCACAACCTGCGCGGGCTCTCTCCCAGAAGAGAGCTGCTTGAGCATAGGGGTCGCCCGGGCCCGCCGCTCGGGCGTTCCCCTCCCCACGTCGCCCTAATGGCGTTTGCGTCCTACGGCCAGACCGTGATATACTCGCTAATTGCCATCCACAGTCGCATTACAGGAGAAATCTTTTCGATGCCGAAGCTGAAGACCCACAAGGGAACCGCTCAACGCTTCCACGTAACCGGGTCGGGCAAGCTGGTGCGCACCAAGCACGGCAAGAGCCACTTGCGGCGCAATCGCTCCGCTCGAGCCCGCCGGCAGTACGACGAGATGCTGCCCGTGGCCCGCGCTGACCAGGAGAGGATCAAGAAGCTCATTCCCTACGGCGCCTGAGAAACCCAGGCAGCGCGCCTTCTCAGGGTGTAGTCCCGTGAAATCCTTGTTGCCAGGTCCAGCTTCCATCCCAGAGGGAGGCCCGGGGAAGCCCTCTGGCCACGAAACTGGACCGGTTGTTTGCTCAGGAGGAACCGTTGAGTAGAGTCAAGCGCGGCGTAACGGCCCACCGGCGCCACAAGAAGATCCTCGCCCTGGCCAAGGGCCATTCGGGGGTCAGGACTACCCACTTCCGTAAGGCCAACGAGTCGGTCATGAAGGCCCTGTCCTACGCCTATCGGGACCGGCGGGCTCGCAAGGGCGAATTCCACCGGCTGTGGATCACCCGCATCAACGCCGCGGTCCGCAGCCTGGGGATGACCTACAGCCAGTTCATGGCGGCGCTCAAGGCGAGCAACGTCGGCATCGACCGAAAGATCCTGGCGGACATGGCTGTCAACGACGCTGCCGGCTTCGCTCAGTTGGTCAAGTCGCTGCAAACGACCCCAACCGCAACCGCGTAGCAGGCAGACCGAGGCCTTGAGGGAATATGGGGCGTGATGCTAGCGATCTAGCGTCACGCCCCGTGCCGTTTTTCGGAGATCCCGTCTATCCCGATCGATCGCCCGGAGCTGACAGATGGGCCCGCAGGACCGCCGCCCGCCGGTGGTGGAGAGCACCTCCAATCCGACGGTTCGGATGCTACGAGAGCTGCACACCCGCGACGGACGGCGCGAGCAGGGCGCCTTCCTGATCGAGGGGACCCGCCTGGTGGCCGAGGCGGTGTCCGCCTCCTGGCCCCTGCTGGCAGCCCTGTACGATCCGGAGCGAGCCCGGGGGGATGCCGACCTGGCTGCCCTGGTCGCGAGGATCCCGGGCGCCCTGCAGGCCTCCCCAAGGGCCATCAAGCACGCCTGCGACACGGTGACACCCCAGGGGATCGTGGCCGCGGCGAAGCTGCCGGTCTTCCCGGGCACTCTGGAGGCCACGGAGCCGCTGGCCATGGTGATGGACGGGGTAGCCGATCCCGGCAACGCCGGCACCCTCCTGCGCTCGGCCCTCGGGGCCGGCGTTCGCACGGTGCTGGTCCCCCGCGGCAGCGTGGACATCTTCTCGCCCAAGGTGGTCCGCGGCGGGATGGGTGCCCACTTCCGCCTGCGGCTGGGCACCGATCTCTCCTGGGGCGACATCGCGAAGATCCTGGGGGGCGATCGGCAGCTGGTGGTGGCCGAGGCCCGTGGGGAAACCCCCTACTACGGCTTCGACTGGCGCCGCCCAGCGGCCCTGATCGTCGGGGGCGAGGCCCGCGGCCCGAGCCCCGAGGCGGCCCAGTTGGCCACCGGCCGGGTGTCGATCCCGCTGGAGGCCGGCGTCGAGTCGCTGAACGCCGCCGTGGCGGGGAGCGTAATCCTGTTCGAGGCAAAACGACAACGAGACCAAGGCGCCCAGTAGGGACGCGACACGTCGCGTCTCTACCCAAGGAGGCGCCGTCTGGGGAGGTCACAGGTGCAGGACCGTCTGCAAGAGATCAGAGCCAAGGCGCTGGCCGACCTGGCCCGGGTTCAGGACACCGGGGAGCTCGAGGCGTGGCGCGTCACCTACCTGGGTAAGAAGGGGCCGCTCAACGAGATCCTCAGGGAGGTGGGCCGGCTCCCAGCCGAGGAGCGCCCCGCCGTTGGGCAGGCCTCCAACCAGATCAAGCTGGAGATGGAGGGCGCCCTGGAGCGCCGCGAGCTGGAGCTGAAGGCCGCGGAGCTGCGGCAGGCCCTGGAGGCAGAGCGGATCGACGTGACCCTCCCCGGCCGCCCCGCCTCGGTGGGCTACCTCCACCCCATCACCGAGACGGTCAACCAGGTGGTCTCTGTCTTCTCCTCCATGGGCTATCAGATGGTGGAGGGGCCCGAGGTGGAGCTGGACTACTACAACTTCGAGGCGCTCAACATCCCGGCGGACCATCCGGCGCGGGACATGTGGGATACCTTCTACGTCCGCCAGGGTGAGGGCCAGGACGTGCTGCTGCGCACCCACACCTCCCCGATGCAGGTTCGGGTCATGGAGAAGACGGTGCCGCCGGTGCGGGTGGTGGTGCCTGGCCGCTGCTACCGGTACGAGGCCCAGGACGCCTCCCACGAGTCCCAGTTCTTCCAGATCGAGGGGCTGGCCGTGGACGAGGGGATCACCATGGCCGACCTGAAGGGGACCCTGGCCACCTTCGCGCGCCAGATGTTCGGCCCCGATACGAGGGTCCGCTTCCGCTGCGACTACTTCCCCTTCGTGGAGCCGGGCGCCGAGATGTCGGTGACCTGCATCGTCTGCAAGGGCGCCGGCTGCCGGCTCTGCAAGGGAACGGGCTGGCTGGAGATCATGGGGGCCGGCATGGTGCACCCCAAGGTGCTGGCAGGGGTGGGCTACGACCCAGAGCGCTACAGCGGCTTCGCCTTCGGCATGGGGCCGGAGCGGATCGCCATGGTGCGGTACGGCATCGACGACATCCGGCTATTCTACGGCAACGACCTGCGTTTCCTGCGACAGTTCGCATAGTGGGGTACTGAACCGTGAAAGTCCTTCTTTCCTGGCTGAAAGAGTTCGTGGAGGTGCGGCTGCCCGCCCAGGAGCTGGCGGACCTGCTCTCCATGTCCGGATCCGAGGTCGCCGCGGTGGAGGAGATAGGCGCCCACTGGTCCAAGCTGTACGTCGGACAGGTGGTGGAGCTGAAGGCCCACCCCGCGGCTGAGCGGCTCTTCGTGGTGAAGGTGGACCTGGGCACGTCGACCGCCCAACTGGTCACCGCCGCCACCAACCTGAAGGTGGGCGACAAGGTGCCGGTGGTGCTGGCCGGAGGAAGCCTTCAGGCCGGCGCCACCATCGAGGCCGTGGAGTTTCGAGGGGTGCCCTCCCAGGGGATGCTCTGCTCGGGCATCGAGCTGGGGATCTCTCCCGACGGCGAGGGGATCTACGTCCTGGAGGGGGAGGCCCCCGTCGGCCAGGAGCTGAAGAGCTACCTGGGGGACGTCCTGATCGACATCGACGTCACCCCCAACCGCCCAGATTGCTTCTCCGTGGCCGGCATCGCCAGGGAGGTCGCCGCCCTGACGGGCGCCAAACTGCGCATCGCCCCGACGACCATACCGCCCAGCGACTTTCGGTCGGCCGACCTGATCGCGGTGGAGATCCGAGACCCGGACCTCTGCCCCCGCTACTCGGCGGTGGCGATCAGGGGCGTCACGATAAAGCCCTCCCCCCACTGGATGCAGCGCCGGCTCTACCTGTGCGGGGTCCGGCCCATCAGCAACATCGTCGACGTCACGAACTACGTCATGCTGGAGCGAGGGCAGCCCCTCCACGCCTTCGACGGCGCCAAGCTGCACGACGGGATCATCGTGCGGCGCGCCGCCCCCGGTGAGAGCTTCACCACCCTGGACGGCGAGCAGCGCCGGCTCTCCCGGGAGATGCTGGTCATCGCCGACCACCAGGAAGCCGTCGCCGTGGCGGGGATCATGGGCGGCCTCTACAGCGAGGTGGACGACTCCACCACCCTGGTGGTGCTGGAGTCCGCCAACTTCAACCACACCAGCATTCGGCGCACCTCCAGGGAGCTGCGCCTCTCCACCGAGGCCTCCAAGCGGTTCGATAAGGGGCTCGATCCCGAGCTGACGCTGCCCAGCGCCCTCAGGGCTGCGGCCCTCATGGCCCAGCTGGGCGGTGGCGCCGTGGGACAGGGGGTGGTGGACGTCTATCCCCAGCCGGTGCGCCCCACCATCCTCTCCATCTCGGAGCAGCAGGTGGAACGGCTGCTGGGACTCCACTTCGGCAAGGTGGAGATGCGGGAGCTCTACGAGTCGCTGGGCTTCCAGGTGGCCGAGCTGGACGACCGCCTGGAGCTGGTGGTGCCCACCTTCCGGCGCGACGTGGAGGGGAAGGCGGACCTGTGCGAGGAGCTGGCCCGCATCAAGGGCTACGACCTGATCCCCACCACCCTGCCCACCGGCGCCATCCCCGAGGCGCTGCCCGAGCCCTACCGCCACTGGGAGAGGGTTGCCCGGCGGCTGCTCACCGAAGCGGGCCTCCAGGAGGTGATCACCTACTCCCTGGTGGACTGCGAGATGCCCACCCGGCTCACGGTGGAGGTGGGTCCCGGCGTCGCCGAGGTCCCCCAGGAGATGATCCGGCTGCAGAACCCCATGACCCCCGAGCAGGCCTGTCTCCGCACCTCCCTGCTGGGCAGCCTGCTGCGGACCATCGCCTCCAACCTGCGCCACGAGAGCCGGGCTTACCTCTTCGAGCTGGGCCGTGTGTACCTGCA
>JAJZRD010000222.1 GCA_021845945.1 Chloroflexota bacterium | reverse complement strand
GACGGGAGCAATCTGCCTTAGGGCGCCTCTACACCCCTCGCCCCACATCCCTTCCTTCACGCCCCTCCCGCTCGCCAACTATTTCCGCAATCATTCGTACACTACCGCACGCCCGTCCCGACTCCCCCACCCATCAAGGGGCGGAGGGGGTCGTGGCCAATGGAGGCGTGCCCTGGAAATAGAGGAGAGACCGATGAGGAAGTTCGACCCGAGACATATGGATAGACTGCTCAGCCCCGAACGGCGCCGGTCGCAGGATCCCGACCTGGTCCTGGACAACCTCGGCGTGGTGGAAGGAATGACGGTTGCCGACATAGGAACCGGACCAGGCTTCTTCACCCTCCCGGCGGCCAGGAGAGTAGGCCCGGCGGGCAAGGTTTACGCCGTCGACATCGAGCCGGCGATGCTGGAACAGGTGAGGGAGCGGGCCACCGCCGAGGGCATCACCAACGTGGAGGCTGTGCTCTCCCGGGAGGACCGCCTGCCCCTTCCCACGAGGGTGGTCGACGTTGCGCTGCTGGCAGACGTGCTGCACGAGCTCTTGGAGCCCGGCAAGCTTCTGGAGGAAATAGCCCGGGTCTTGAAGCCGGGCGGCGCCCTGGCCGTCGTGGAGTGGAAGAAGGAGCAGCAGGAGTGGGGACCACCCCTCGAGGAGCGTCTGGCACCACAGCAGGTGGAGGCCCTCCTGCGGGAGGCGGACTTCGATTCCTTCGAGCCCTTCGAGGTTGGTCCCAATCACTACGGCATCCTGACTCGGAACGGTTGAGGGAAGCACGGCAACGCCGGAGGCTGCCGGTCGCTAGTGCCGGCTGGTCACCTCCTGGAGGGCCCGCAGCAGCTGGGCATCCTGGCTGGACTGGAGCTGCTGGGAGGTCATGGAGCCCTCCTCCACGGGGGTGAGGGGAACCGCCCCGTTGGACAGCACCACAGGGATGTCCGGCGAGATGCCGTGGTGCCAGATCTGGCGCCCGTTGGGCGTGAGCCACTCCGCCGTGCCCAGGAACATGGCCGAGCCATCGCTCAGGTCGAAGAGACTCAGCACCGTTCCGGTGCCAAAGGTGGTGGCTCCTACCAGCGGGGCGCGGTGCTGGTCCTGGATAGCACCGGCCACGATCTCGGCGGAGCTGGCCGTGCCCTCGTCGATCAGCACCACCAGCGGAACGTCCAGCGCCATCCCCCCCGACTTCACCGGGAAGGTGGTTCGATTCCCCTGGGCATCCTGCTCTATCAGCACGTTCCCGCTCTGAAGGAACTGGCTCGCCACCCCGATGGCCTCATCCCTCAGACCGCCGGGATTGTCCCGCAGATCCAGGATGAAGGCGTTGGCGCCGCGGGAGCGGGCATCCCTCATGGCGGAGACGAGATCGTTGGTGCAGTTCTCGGCAAACTGGGTGATCTGCACGTGGGCCACGGTGGTGCCCGGCAGCTGCGCCCAGTTGACGTTGGGAACCGTGATCTTGGCCCGCCGAACGGTGATCTCGCTGAGATTGCTGTCGCCCTTGTGCACTACCGTCAGAGTGACCGTGCTTCCCGCCGGGCCCCGGACCAGGTTCACGATCTGATCGACGGTGAGGTTCGTCACCTCCTTGCCGTCCACCTTGACGATGACGTCCCCGGCCCGTACCCCGGCCTTCTGGGCGGGGGAGCCGGGGAGGGGGGCCACGATGGTAGGCTGGCCGCTGCGGATTGAAACCTCGGCACCGATCCCCTCCAGATGGCCCGAGAGGGCATCCTGCTCCTGCTTCAGCGTCTCGGGCGAGAGGAAGCGGGTGTGGCCGGTATCCCCCAGGGAATCCAGCATCCCCTCGATGGCACCGTAGGTCATTTGCGTCGGGTCGAGCGCCTTCCGGTCGACGTAGTGCTGCTGCGCCAGGTCCCACGCCTGCCAGAAGACGCCGAAGGTGGGAACCACCGAGGTGGGCTCTGGGTAGGTAGAGCCCGGGAGCATGGCGGCTCGATCCAGAGCCACGCCCGCCCCGAAGCCGGTCCCCACCAGCACCAGGACCACCAGGACTACCGCCAGAAGGCGTGCTCGCGTCACCGTCGCCCCCTCGGTTCCGGCTGGTTGCCGCCGCGCCGGTCGTGCGGCTCCGACGGTCTGGGAGGCCTGCTCATCGGTCCACCTGACTCTCTCGGGGGTTTACCGAGAGCAACCGGATGCAAGGAAGGTGCCAATGGCTGGTAGGCATCGAGTGTGCAAGTCTACGGCAAGGGTACGACTTGAGAGGGCGGCGGCAGAGAGCCCTGCCGCCGCCCCACAACGAAGGAGAAAACGGTTCAGATGGCGAACTTCAGGAGTCTGGCGATAGCTCTGATGGTGGGATTCGCCCTGCTGACCGGAGGCATCCCTACCGGCTCAGAAGCCCGGACCCTCGCCCCGCAGGACGACCCTCAGCTGGAGAGCAAGATAGGCGATTACCTGTCCGGACTGGACGCCAGCTACGGCATCGCGGCCGTCAACCTGAACGACGGCCGTTCAGCCTTCGTCAACGCCGACACCGGCTTCCCCACGGCCAGCATGTACAAGCTACTGGTGATGTACCGGGTGTTCCAGGCCGTCGATGGGGGGAGTCTATCCATGGACGATCAGGTGACCATCCAGGACGCCGACTTGGCCCAGCTAGACAGCACCGATCTCTCGGTGGGTGACACCATGACGGTGGCCGGCGCCCTGGGTAACATGATCACCGTGAGCAGCAACGCCTCGGCCTGGGCCATCACCCGGCTGCTGGGAGGGTGGGGCCAGGTAACCTCGGCCGCGGAAGAGCTGGGCATGAGCAGCACCTACCTGGACGGGCAGGACTTCTGGAGCACCCCTGGCGACATGACCCACTTCTTCCGGCTGCTGGCGGAGAGGTCCCTGGTCAGTGATGCAGCCAGCGGGCAGATGATCGACTTGCTGCTCCAGCAAGCCGACAACGACCGCATCCCCGCCCTTCTGCCGGATGGGGTGCAGGTGGCCCACAAGACCGGGGAGCTGGACGGTGTGAGGAACGACGGCGGGATCATTCGTGGCCCGAGCGGCAACTACGTCATCGTGGTGATGAGCCAGTCGGGAGACACGTCCGAGCAGGTTCAAGCCGAGGCCGAGATCTCGCGGATGGTTTACGCCCATTATGGCGAGTAGCGGTTGGCGCCAAACCATGGCACTCACCCTGCTCTTCCCCCTCCAGGTGTGCCTGGACTGAGATAACTCATAGGGTGGATATCCAATGCAAAAGAAGCCCCCCCGATGGATCGCGGCAGTCTCGATGGCCGTCCTCTTTGCCCTGCTGGTGCCGCCGGCCTATGCCTGGCCGACGGAGCCCAGCGTATCGCCGGCCACCCAATCGGTACTGGCCAACAGCCTGCTGGTAACCTGGTACGGGAACCCCAATGACCCTCGCATGGGGGTGCTGGGACAGTACTCAGGGGATGATCTGGCCGCGAGGCTGCGACGGCAGGCCGGCGCCTACGCGCAATTCACCGGCAAGAACGTCGTCCCCGCCTACGAACTGATCGCAGTGGTGGCCCAGGGGAGCGCCGGAGACGACGGGAAGTGGCGCAGGCAGGAGACCGAGGAGATGATCGACGACGTGCTGCAGCAGGCCCGAGCCAACGGCTTCAAGCTGGTGCTGGACCTGCAGCCAGGCCACAGCACGGTCCAAGATGAGCTGGATTACCTGAGGCCCTGGCTGGAGCAGCCGGACGTCTACCTGGCGCTGGATCCCGAGTTCGACATGTGGCAAGGCCAGACGCCCGGGGTAGAGATCGGCCACATGAGCTCCGACGAGGTCAACTACGCCGTCAACTACCTCACCAACCTGATCCAGCAGAACGGTCTGCCCCCCAAGGTGCTGATCGTCCACCAGTTCACCATGAACATGCTCCCCGACAAAGAGAACATTGGGGGCAGCCCGGTGTTGGACGTAGTGCTGGACATGGACGGCTTCGGGGCCCAGTGGCTGAAGAACGATACCTGGAACATGATCATGAACCAGGGGCAGCTGGAGTTCTCCGGCATCAAGCTGTTCTACGACCAGGACCCCGGCATGTTCACCCCACAGCAGGTGATGGAAATGAATCCCTCCCCGTCGGTGGTCATCTACCAGTGAGGCATAAAGGAGCCCTCGATGCAGGAACGTCGCGATCCGGAGCCACAATCCACTCCACCCGATCTGGAAGGGCAGCCGCGTCGCGCCAAGGGAGTCCGAGCCAGGCTGCCCGTGAATCGGTGGACGTTGCCGGCAACGCTTCTGGCAGCCGCTGCCATAGTGCTGGTGCTGGTTTCCCGCCCGGCAGGCCTGGGCAGTGCCCTGCCCCCTGTCCCCGGCATCCCGGCTACCGGCCCCAGCGTGCCGGAAGTTGCCAAGCCCCTGGAGAGGGCGGTTCGCCCGCAGGCAGAGCCCACGGCGACGCCCCTGCCGACGCCGACACCCGATCCCGACATCCGGCCCCTATCGATGGCCGTCATGCCCCGTGTAGAGGATCGCGGCCCGGCACCGGTACGCATGCCCGGCACGCCCGACCCCGATCCGAGCACGGATCATGTCATCGTGGTGGACGGGGATTCCGGTGCGGTGCTGTTTCAGCGAAACGGCTACGAGCCGGTGGCTCCGGCCAGCCTGACCAAGATAATGACCGCCACTCTCGGGATCGAGCATGGCAGCCTCTCCGACCACGTGACGGTGAACGTGGACGCCAGCAGCATGGACGGCAGCAGCCTGATGGGGCTGGAGCCCTGGTTCGACGTGACCTTCGAGGATCTGCTGTACGGCCTGATGCTCCCATCGGGAAACGACGCGGCTTTGGCCATCGCCCGCTACGTGGCCGGCAGCGATGCCAAGTTCGTCAAGATGATGAACGACAAGGCCCGGTGGCTCGGGTTGAGATGCACTCGCTTCACCAACCCGCACGGTCTGGACGAGGAAGGCCACTACTCCTGCCCGGCAGACCTGGTGACCATGGCCCGCTACGCCATGCAGTACCCCTTGTTCCGGCAGGTGGTGGAAACCAGGCACTACGACGTTCGGGAGAGCAACATCTCCTACACCATCTACAACGTGAACCCGATCCTGGACTACCCCGGAGCCGACGGCGTGAAGACCGGCTTCTCCGACAACGCCGGAAGGGCGCTGGTCGCCACCGCCGTGCGGAACGGCCATCGGGTCTACGTGGCCTTCATGAGATCGGAGAACGGAGCGGAAGCCGACGGCACCCTGCTGCTGAACTGGGCCTTCAACTCCTTCGACTGGCCGCCGGGCGATTCGGTCTCGCCCGGCGGCCAGTGATTTGAGGTATACTACTGAACTCGGTTAAGTGTACTGTCCTCAGTTGCGGTCTCGCCTCCTGTTAGCCTGGAAAGGAGCCGGCTGTGAGGGTCACGAGCCTCCGATGGTGGACGGTCCTCCTACCGACTGTAGCCATCATCCTGGTCGACTACGCCCGCCACAAGCTGATCGCCGGCTTCACTCACCCATGGCAGGACGAAGCCGTGCTGCTGTTGGGCGTCCTCCTGGTTGCCTTCGCCACCTCCCAACTGCTGTTCCAGCGGATCGAGCACTCCCAGCGGCGGGAGCGAGAGGCGGAGATGCTCCGCCGAATCGGGATGGAGGTCACCTCCAACCTGGACCTGGAGGCCGTACTCAACTCGATCCTCCTTCGGGGACGCCAGGCCCTGGACGCCGACTGCCTCGGCATCGCTATGGCCGGCGCCGCCCGTCGCGAATTGATCCTTCAGACGCGAGAGGCGGCGGCCCCCAGAACGCTGCCGGCCCTGCCCGACGCCGGCTTCCCCTGGGAAACGGCGACGGCGGGCGAGGAGAGGGAGCAGATCGTTGCTCTTCCCGTGGCGACGGGAGGGGGCTGCCCCTCCTGCCACAGCTGTCTCGCCCTCCCCTTGAGAATGGGATCCCAGCTGCTGGGCTCCCTCTGCGTCGGATCCCGCGACACCGGACCCTACAACCCTAGGCAGCGGGGGGTAATCGACCAGATGGTCCACCTCGCCGCCGTCGCCATCGCCAACAGCCTCCTCCACGAACGAGCCCAGAACCTGGCCACGCTGGACGAGCGCCATCGGATCGCCCGGGAGATCCACGATAGCCTCGCCCAGGCGCTGGGCTACCTGAGCATGAAGGCCCAGGGAACCAGGGAGCTGCTGAAGCGGGGCGAGCCGGAGCGGGTCGACGCGGCCCTGGAGGAGATGGGCCAGGCCGCCGACGACGCCT
>JAJZRD010000015.1 GCA_021845945.1 Chloroflexota bacterium | reverse complement strand
TTAGGCGCAATACGGTTTACTTAAGCCAACAACATATAAGAAGGGACGCCTCCCGTGGTCAAGCGTAAGATGTCCAACTTCCGCCTGAAACGGGCCGAGCATCAACACTGGCCGCAGCCGTCCGTCCCCTTCCGGGAGGCGGTTGCGGTCTCCCGTCGCGCCACGGTGCCGCTACTGGCGATGAAGCCGCAGCCGTCCATTGCCTACCGGGAGGCCGCCACGGTCCTTAAGTGAACCGTATTGCCTCTAGACAGGACAATTGACAAGACAGTTGACAAGACAGCTTCTCGTCGGCTAGTATCCGGCGCGTTGCTGGTGGAACGCGTCGGCTCGCCGCCCGCCAACGACGAGAGGTCGAGCGTCCTGAGGCCGATGCGATCCGAACGACTGCATCAGCCGTATTCCATACGCAAATCATGGTGGCTATCGCCACCCTGGACTCGGGGAGGTACAAACCCATGGCGCTGCTTGAGCGCGATCAGGCACTGGACATCGAGGAGAAGGGCAGGCGCATACTGGAGCTCAAGCGCTCCCTCGATGCAGTCATCCTGGCCCACAACTACCAGTGGCCTGGTGTCCAGGACGTAGCCGACTTCGTCGGCGACTCCCTCGAGCTGTCTCGCCAGGCGGCCACGGTCGACAGCCAGTATATCGTCTTCTGTGGCGTAGATTTCATGGCTGAGACGGCAGCTGTGGTGAACCCTCGTCGAAAGGTGCTGCTGCCCGAGCCGACCGCTCGCTGCCCGATGGCCTCCATGATCGACGTCGAGTCGCTCCGGGAATGGAAGGCGAGGCATCCTAACGCCGCCGTGGTGTGCTACGTGAACTCCAGCGCCGCGGTGAAGGCCCAGAGCGATATCTGCTGCACCTCAGCCAACGCGGTGAGGGTGGTCGAGTCGCTGCCCCAGGACGAGGTGCTGATGGTGCCCGATGAGAACCTGGCCCGGTTTGTGGCGACCAAGACGAGCAAGCGAGTGATCACCTATCCTGGCTACTGCGTTACTCACAGGCGCGTGAGGGCCGAGCACGTGCTGGAAGCTAGGGCGGCCCATCCCGAGGCGCTGGTGCTGGCGCACCCCGAGTGCACCCCTGAGGTGCTGGCGCTGGCCGACGCGGCGCTAAGCACGTCGCAGATGCTTCGCTACGTGGCCGACAGCCCTGCCAGGACGTTTCTCATTGCCACCGAGTGGGCCATCATCCACCGAATGCAGAAGCTGAATCCGGATAAGCAGTTCTACTCGGTCACCAACGCCCTCGTTTGTCCCAACATGAAGAAGACCACCCTGGACAGCGTGATCCGGGCCATGGAGCTGCGCCAGCACGAGGTGAGCGTGCTCCCGGAGGTGCGAGAGGGCGCCGAACGGGCCATCCAGCGTATGCTCGCGGTCGGCTAGGCTGCAGAAACCTAAGCTGCGATCAACTACATTTGGGAGGTGCTGCGGTGCTGCCGCGACAGGAGCTTCGACGCCTGGTTGAGACGGCCCTGGCCGAGGACCTGGCCTGGGGAGATGCCACGGTCGAGGCGATCATTCCGGCCGACCTGAAAGCCCGAGGTAGGATAGTTGCCCGGGAGGATGGCGTGCTGGCGGGGATCGATGTCGCCGGCGAAGTCTTCCGCGCCGTGGACCCCTCCATCGAGTTTCAACCGATGGCCGCGGATGGTGACGCGGTGCATCGCGGCCACGAGCTGGCTTCGGTGCGCGGCTCGGCTGCCGGCATTCTGGCCGGCGAGAGGGTAGCGCTGAACTTCTTGCAACGCCTGAGCGGGGTGTCAAGCCTCACCTCGCGCTACGTCCACGCGGTTGCTGGGCACCGCGCCCGCATCGTCGACACCCGCAAGACCACCCCCGGCCTGCGAACCCTGGAGAAGTACGCCGTGGTGGTTGGCGGCGGAACCAACCACCGACAGAACTTGAGCGACGGCATCCTCATCAAGGACAACCATCTGGCCGCCCTTGCCACTCGGGGCCAGGGCCTGGCGGAGGTGGTGGCTACGGCTCGCCGCCGCGCCCGCCACACCCAGCGGATTGAGGTGGAGGTCGAGACTCCGGAGCAGGCTCAGGAAGCGGCCGACGCAGGTGCCGAGCTGATCCTTCTCGACAACATGTCGCTGGAGGAGATGGGGCGGGCGGTCGAGCTGGTCGGCGGTCGCGCCCTCCTCGAGGCATCGGGGGGTGTGACTCTGGAGACGGTCGCGGCCGTCGCGGCGACTGGAGTCGATCTGATTTCCGTTGGGGCGCTCACCCACTCGGCGAAGGCGTTGGACATCGCTCTGGATTTCACCATCGACGCCTCCGCTTGACGGTAGCCGCTCCTCACCTGGTCGGGCCTCCGTCGGGCCCGGCAACAGGTTCTGCTGACTGTCTGATAGGCTACCGGGGCATGGAGGGGATGGTGATAAGGCTTGCAGTACTGGGTTGCGGCAACATCGGTCGCTTCGTGAAGAGCAGTCTGGGCCTGGATAATCTGAAGGCAGCCGCACTCGTCGGGATCGACGAGGCTTCGCTCACAATGACCAAGGCGCCCAAGGCGCTGGCGGGAGCACCCTACTTCGATGCCCATCCGATAGACCTGTTTGCGATCCACGAACCAACGGTGGTGTTCGAGGGGACCGCAGCGGAGGCAATCAAGGGGTTCCCGCAGAACGTAAACGTCGCGGTGGCGCTCAGCCTCGCGACGCTCGGGTCTGACAAGACGAGGCTGCGGGTCGTGTGCGATCCGAAGGCCAGCCGAATCACGGTGGATATCTACGCACGTGGGGCCACTGGGGAATTGAGGATGCACATGGTGAATCTGCCCAGCCCCGACAACCCAAAGACGAGTTACCAGGCGTGCTGCAGCGCACTGGCTACACTCCTTCGCTTCAGCGACCATGTTCAGGTCGGAACCTGAGCTATCCCTGCCCTCTTGTCTGCCATATCCACGTCGCCCTCCACGCATTTCCTGCCTCTTTCTTCGCTGCCCGCTCCTACAAAAGTACAGCAGCTCACTTGCTCCGACCATGGACATCAGCGATGGATGCTGAGGTTGGTGCGAGAAAAAGCTACCGTGGCGAAGTGCATAACCCCCATCGAGTAACCGAGGAGTCCGCAGAACGAGGCTCCCAAGCTGGCCTCGAATTCTTCGCGTTAGAGCTTGCACCTGAATTCCACCTGAGTCTGATTCCCTTGCTCCCCTGACCTGGGAACTGTGACCTAGAAACGTTCCAGGGCATGGTCCTTCCACATGCACCCTCATCGCCAGAAAACTGGCCGCGCCGCCCTAGGGCTAGCCGCAATTCCCAAGTAGCGGCCACGCAGCTGAGCCGTGGGCGACGTGAGGCAGACCCCTTGGCGGAGAAGAGGTTCGATCAGGCGATGCCAAAGCCGTATGCGTCCAGAATCTGGGCGAGCAGGTCCCGGTGGTGCGGGTCCAGCCATCCTACCAGCCGGAGGGATCGCCCGGCCTCGATGCGGCTGAGGCCACGCTCGACAAGGGCGCCCAGCGTAACCGTGTACACACCGGTCGATTGCCCGAAGGTCTCGATGAACGCGCAAGAGGGGTCGGAGCCCGCGTAGAGAACCCCATACTCGCCGTTCGGCGCGTTGAAGCGCCCGTCGGCCGAGCGCCCGAAATGAAGGGGATCATGATGCACACGATGGACGCGGAACCAGGGTTCGGGCAGGTAAACTAGCGGCAAGGCCCGAGAGGATAGATCCGGCGGGGGCTCAGGGTGCGGCCCCGGGCGATCAGACGGCAACCTGCTCTCCATAGGTGCGGGCAGCTCGAAGGACCGCAGCCAGATCGCCCTGCCGTAGCTCGGCCAGCGGAACTCGGCCACCGAGGGCCGTGTCGGGGTTGACCATGAAGGAGAGCTGCATCCAGGGGTCGTGGTCACGCAGGGCAGCCAGGACTTCTTCGAGGCCGGGCAGGACACCACTGGAAGTGAACTGCCAGGCGGGATAGAGATAGCCACGACGGCCGATGGTGACCGCGAGCAGGCGGCCCGCCCGGCGGCGCTTGTCGACGCCCTGGCGGGTGATGCCCAGGGCCGAGGCGGCCTCCTCCGCGGTCAGGGCAGGCCCTTCGACCGCCAGCAGCGTCTCTCGGTTGCGCAGCCCCCGCAGCTTCGCCGATAGCAGGGGGTCTCGCTGGCGCAGAGACTCCAGGGCATCGGGGGTCTCCAGGGCTCGGAGCAACGCCTCGTAATCCGATGGGGAGCTGAGGGCTTCGCCCAGGGCGCCCTCGTCCATATCCTCTGTCAGACGGCTCAGGGCGTTGAGACTACGGGCGATGAAGGCCCCACGCAAGGGTTGCTCGCCTGCCTCCAGGGTGCGCAACAAAGCTTCGAGGAGGCTGCGTGGTGCCTTCCTGGCTACGTTCTGCAGTTCAGCAAGCTCACGTGCGGCGGCCAACCATCCCTCCCGATGCCGGTGTTTACGAGGTTCATTATTGCCGATTGGCCATCTCTTGTCAACAGAACAGGCGAATAGTCGCGGATGTCTCTTCCCCACCAGGGCACTAGTCGAGAGACGCCCCGCTCACCCATTTGCCGAGCGCCGTGTCCAACTCCTCGAAGGCCTCGTCCAGCGTCCTGGACCGATCGTCGCCCTCCCAGACCAGACCACCTTCGTCTAGAGCCCGGATCCAGGAACGGCTCCAGCCGTTGTCCCCGAGTTCGATCCAGCCCTGGGTCTTGACCCAGCGGGCAACGTGCGGGTAGGTCTGCTCGAAGGAGTCCATCCCCTACAACTCCCCACGGTAAGTGGAGGACCAACCGAACAGCGCGCGCAGCCGCTGCGACGGGTTGAACTTGAACACCCAGCGATCCCGCTCCGGCCGAACGTAGAACGAGCCGAAGTCGCGCAGGGAGACCGGCTCCCCGCGCTTCAGCGCTTCGCAGATCTCCTCCAGCGTGGCATTCACGATCTCGCCCACAGCTTCGACATCTCGGTTCACCCGCCGGGCCACCAGGCTTACCAGTTCCTTCTTGTCGACCCTGTCGTCCATTGCCTCTCTCACCGAACAAGTAACCAGATCATTCCAACTCAGGCAATCGCTTCCATTTCGCGAACCGAGATCCAAGAAGGACTACAGCTCGTAGCCGCGCGCAACCCAGTAGTGCCAGTCCTCGACGGCCTGGCGTGTTTGCTCGTCCACGTCGATGCCTTGCAACTGGGACAACGGGACCGCCAGAGCGCGACGGTTCCAGCGCACCTGGACGAACATCTCATGCTCGCACTCCTCCTCGGGCGCCATCCCCACGACATCCACTTGCTCTCCCTTCCGAAGCGGAGAGGTGGCACGCTCGGCAATGCACCTGGCTTGAAACGGGAACTGCAGATTCCCGTCAAGGTACACGTGCCAGCCCATCGCTTGCTCCTCGGCGCCGTAGGCATCAGCGATGATCTCCATTGTAATCCGCTCTTCTCGCTCCTCGTCGCGTGGGCGCTCGGACATGCCATCTCCTTTCTGCACCGTCAACGCCTCGGATATTGAGTCGTCCCGACTCTGAATGACTCCCCCAGTCCCAGTCGGCAGCAACCCCTGTGCCCACCTATTCGGCTGAAACTGCTTCGAAGCTACCTCGACCCGCCTTGAGGTCCAGCGGCGAGGCCGCGTGCTATACTCCGCACGGCGCGAGACCACGCCGGTTCAGGCTCGTCAGACCACGGAGATTGATACAGCAATGATCGACATCCCCGAAGGCCCCGCCTACATCATCAAGGCAATCCCCACCCTGCCGAGTGGTCGCCCCAAATGGACGTGTTCGAGCGCTACCGGTCGGCGCTGGCCAGGCTCGACCCCAACTCCGACGCCCACAGCCTCGGCCGCTTCCTGGCGATCCACGACACCGAAGAACTTGCCGGCTGGTTCGAGCGTTTTGCGCCCCTCTGGCACGAGGATCGTTCGGACCCCAAACAGGTCCTGAGCGCGGTGCTGGAGTTGGAGACCAAGTCGGCAGAGGGCGAAACCTTGGCTGGTGCTCTGGTTCGGTTGGCCGCGAAGATGCGTCGACTCGGATACCCGATCCCAAAGGGGAACTAATCAGAAAGTAACAGGAGAGCAATGGGAAGATCGTGCTGGCCCGATTATCGATCCGTACTGGGTAGCCCCTGTCTTCCACAGGAGCATTGCGTATGGCGGTCTGCTGCTGTACAATAGGGTATGTACGGAGGTGAGCCGATGGCAACCGATCGCTTGGACGTGCGACTCGACCCCGAGCACCGCCGCAAGCTGAGGGAGCTGGCAGCGGAGCAGGGCACGCCCGTGTCCGAGACTATACGCCGCCTTGTCGACAGGGCTTACGAGGAAACCCTGCGGGCTCGGCGAAAACGTGCGGCTCAGATGCTGGCTCAATTGGAGATAGAGGAAGTCCCTGACCCCGCTACCCTCAGCCGCCAATTGGAGGGTGCCTATGAGCCCGGTGGCCTTTCTTGACACCAACGTGCCCATCTACGCGGCCGGCCGACCCCACCCGTTGAAGGAGCCCTGCGCTCAGATACTGCTCCTCGTGGCCGAGCATCCGCAGGCCTTCGTGACCGATGCTGAGGTCCTTCAGGAGCTACTCCATCGTTACCTGGCCTTGCGCTTGTGGCCTCATGGGCGGGAGGTGTTCCGAGCCTTCGCCGAGCTGATGCAGGAGCGAGTCGAAACAGTCCAGCCGGCTGACGTGGCGCGAGCGGCTGATCTTGCCGATGCCTATCCCGAGTTAGGCGGCCGCGATCTCCTGCATGCGGCTATCATGGGACGGCTCCACATCCGCCACCTCATCTCAGCTGACACAGGTTTCAATCGCATGCCTGATGTGGAACGGCTAGATCCTGGACAGGTGAACTACTGGCGACACACTATCGTGACCTGAAGCTCTCCGCCCGGCTTGTATCCCTCAGGTCGCGAAGGAAGCGAGACAGGAGATCGAGCGAGTCCGGCATGCTGGCGACATCGATTCCGGCCACCTGTCACCATCGTGACGACTCTTGCCTTTCGGTGGGCACAGCCCCTGATGGGCTATGCCCTCCGCTCACCAGTTGGCGCGGCGTCGGTCCGGCCGGCGTCGGCACGTCGATTAGCTGCGCCAAGAGCCTCTCGTACGCAGCCAGCCCGTCCTCCACCGCCGCCCGCTCGTCGTCGTGAGCGGGATCTCCTGGAGCATCCGCTGCAGGCTCGCCTTGCCCTCCAGCATCTGAGCCTTGCTCGACCCCTTGAGCAGGTAGAACGCGCACCTGGCACAAGCCATCCGGTGGAGACATCGGTCGAAGAAGTCGTAGCTGCAGCAGCCGTGGCCCAGGTCGTAGAACCGCCAGGGCTCGCCGGTGGTCGCCGCCCCGCTCTTGACCGCGTCTCGGTCGATGAGCACCTCGATCATCCTCGGTTGCGTCCGAAGTAGCCGGCATCCGTGTAGGACTTGGCCAGCTTCGTCGGGGTGATCTTGGCGTAGTGCTGCGTCGAGGCCGGCGTGCGGTGCCCGAGCCAGGCCTGCAGATCGAAGAGCGACATCGGCTCCTTGGCGTTGAAGAGCTGAGAGGCGATCGTCGAACGCGCTCGGTGGCTGGTGATCCCTCCGCGGGCGTCGGATTCGGGCACACCGGCCTTGTGGCAGAGCATGCGGATCAGCGTGTCGTTGAGGTAGCCAGGCGAGATCGGTCGACCGCGATACGCGAACATGTAGTGGGTGGGCTCCGCGGTCTTGGGGTCGACGAGCGCCGGCTGCGCCGGCTGGAACGAGGTCGAGAGGTCGGCCTCGCTCAGGTCAAGCCCGGCCCACAGCAGCTTGGCCCAGACGTCGTCGGCGATCACGCGTGGATTGGGCACCATCAGATCGCGGATCGACCGGGGCGCAGCGAAGCAGCGGCGCGGGTCGATCCGGCGAGGGATCCAGCCCCACTCCTGGCAGTCGCGGAAGAAGGCGCTCGCCGCCGCGAGGTGGTGCGCCTTCGCTTTCGCCGAGAGCGGTTTGCCCACAAGAGCCGGCCTCAAGCGGTCGGTGTGGGCCCACTGGCCGATGAGGTAGTCATAGTACAGGCGGATCGCGGTGAGCCGCTGCTGGAGGGTGGCGTTGGCGAGTCCGACGCCGGAGTCGAGGACCCGGACGTTGGGGCCACGAGGATTCGGTCGGGTGGGGAGGTCGCGCACGTACGCGGCGACGTGTTCCCTGGTAGCCGAGTCAGGGTCGACGCCGCGATGAGCGCTGAACCCCAGGTAGCCCTCCAGGGCTCTGCCGTATGCCTCGATCGTGTTCGCAGCAAGACCCAGGTTAGCTTGGATCGTCAGGATAAGCACCGCAAGACCCGCGCGACATGGAGCCACTCCATGATGGCCGCGTGTAGGAGATCGCGGCCGCCTAACTGTGGGTAGGCATCGGCAAGGCCCGCCGCCCGCTCCACGTCAGCCGGCTGGACCGTTTCGACTCGCTCCTGCATCAACTCGGCGAAGCGTCGGAACACCTCCCGCCCATGAGGCGATAACTGCAATGCCAGGTAACGAGGTGGCTGGAACCGGCTGTCGCTACTCCTCGTGCTCGTAGATCCAGTCTACCAGGCGGTCTACGACCTCGCTGTCGGCGCCGGCTGCCACCGCCCTATCCAGTTCGGCCAGCAGCCGCTCCAACTCCGCGGCGGCGTCCTCCTTGTCTGCCTGGCGTAGCCTGGGCAGAAGGCCCTCTGCGCGTTTTCGCAGCACCGTCACCGTGTCCGACTCCATGGGGGGAGCAGCCTCCAGGGCAGCTCGGGCCCGTACCTTCTCTGCCTCGCTCAGTCGATCCTTCGGTCCTGTGATCTTCATGTCCGCGTGCCGGCCGGTACGCTTGTCCCGCGCCGCCACGTGGACTATGCCGTCCACGTCGTAGTCGAAGGTCACCAGCACCTCGCGCTGGCCACCTTCAGGATCGGGGGAGATGCCCTTGAACTCGAACTCGCCGAGGAAGGTGTTGCGATCGACGGTGTAGCCCTCCCCCTGGTAGACCTCGATCACCACGCTGTCCTGATCGGGGTATACGGTGTAGTACTTCTCCGTCTTGGACGTCGGGATCGTGGTGTTGCGGGGTATCACCGCGCTGAATCGGTTGTCGACCAGGACCCCGAGGGCGGTGCTGAGGGTCCTGATGCCGAGGGAGTAGGGGCAGATGTCTACCAGCACGGCGTCGATGGGCTCCCCCGCGATGATCGCCCCCTGCACTGCGGCTCCCAGCGCTACAGCCTCGTCCGGGTGGATCTCGGAGCGGGGCTCGATGCCGAGGTGCCGGTGCACCATCTCCTTCACCAGGGGGATGCGGGTCGATCCACCCACCAGCAGCACCACTTCCAGGTCCTTCGGCTTCCATCCCGCGTCGGCCAGGGCGCGGTCCACCGCCTGAAGGGTTCCGCCCAGCAGGCCCCGAATCAGCTCCTCGAACTCCTCGCGGGACACCTCCTCCTCCAGGTGGACCTTCTTGAGCAGGTGCTCCTCTCGAACCGTGACGTAGGGGGCATCGGATAGAGCGATCTTGGCCTTCTCCGCGGCCTGGGTCAGCCGCGCCGCGGCACGGCGATCCGACATCGGATTGAGGTGCTGATGGTGGTGTTCGACCGCCTCCGCCAGCCTCTCGGCCAGGAGCGCGTCGAAGTCGTCTCCCCCCAGGTGGGTGTCGCCGTGGGAGGCGCGGACCTCCACGATCCCGTCGGCTATCTCGATGGCCGAGACGTCGAAGGTGCCGCCGCCCAGGTCGTACACCAGCGCCTGCTGGGAGCCCGCTCGCTGCAGCCCGTAGGCCAGGGCCGCCGCTGTCGGCTCGTTGATGATCCGCACCACCTCGAGGCCCGCGATCTCGCCGGCGTCTCTGGTCGCCTGGCGCTGGGCGTCGGTGAATCGGGCCGGCACGGTGATCACCGCTTTGCGAACGGGATGGCCGAGGCTCGACTCGGCGCCGTGCTTCAGCTCCCGCAGGATGAAGGCCGAGACCTCCGGGGGCGAGTACTCCCGCTCGCCGAGCCTCACCCGCTCCGGTGAGCCCATCTTGCGCTTTATGGACTTGACGGTTCGCTCCGGGGCCACCACGTACTGGTTGCGCGCCGGTGTGCCCACCAGCATCTCGCCGGAAGGGTCGATCCCTACCACGGAGGGGAGGAGCTTCTCGCTCTTGTAGGCCAGGACCCTCGGCCTGCCCTCTCGGACGGCCGCCACCAGGGAATAGGTGGTCCCCAGATCGATGCCAACTATCTGTTCGCTCATCCTTGCACCTCTCCTGTCCGCTGGGGCGGGCTGTCTCCTCCTGTTCCTCCTTCCCGTTGCCCGGCCGACTGAGGATCGCCTCCCGCCGGGGGCTCATGATCCCCGCCCGGAAGCTTCGCCGAGGCCCGGTCCTGCCGGCGCCCTTTGGTGGCGGTCTTGGCCGGCGCCGCTTGCCCGACGACCACCTGCGCGAGCCTGAGGACCCGGTCCGAGGTACGGTATCCACGCCGCTCCTCCCGCAGCACCAGACCGTCTTGCTCCAGAGGGCAGGGTTCCACGGCTACCGCCTCGTGGAGATAGGGGTCAAAGGGATTCCTCACCGCCTGGATGGGCGTCACACCGCGCCGCGCCAGGGCGTCCTGCAACCGGCGGTGGGTTAGCTCCAGTCCCCCCATCCAGCCCTGCAGGTCGTCCACAGGCACCTCTGGCAAGGGGCGCTTGGCTCCTGTGGCCTCCCCCATGGCCCGCCACCAGCGCTGCACCGTCGTGTCCTTGAGGCGGCGCTGGGCCTCGGATAGCGCCTGCACCAGCTCCCGACCGTGCTCCATGCCGGCCTCCAGGCCGTCCAGCGTCGCCAGCATATCGTCCAGCGCGGCCCGCTCCGCCTCCTCGCGGAGCTGCCGCTCGCGGGCGAGTTCCTGCATCGGCTGGGCCTGAAACGACTGCTCCAACCGTTCCAGGGCCGGGCCGAGGGCCAACACCGCCGCCTGGACCGACTCCAGCGATGCCCCCGAGCGCACCAGCTCTCTGCCGACGCGGGAGAGTTCGTGCTGGGAGGAGGCGACGCCCTCGCGGATCCCGCCGATCTCGTCGGAGAGGGCCTCGCGGATCCTCTCCAGGGCCTCGCCCGTCTCTCTGGCCGTCTCGCCGGACAGCTCCTCCAGCAGCGATGCCAGCGCTTCCTCGGCTCGGGCGTCGAGGTAGGCCCTCAGGTGGCCGGCGAGCCCAGGCGAGGGGGAGCGGTCCCGGCCGCGCTCGCGGATTGGGTGGCTACCCTCATCCTGGTCCTCTCTCTGGCGGAGAGGAAAGTCCCTGATCTCGCCACGGTCCGGTCTCCGCGGGGGCTGCTCGTCCCCGACGGATCCCGCAACTCGCTCCATGTCCGGGGTCGCTTCCCGCCCCTGGCCGGAGCCGGCGGCTTCGCTCCCCTGCTGCGCCGATGAGAATCGAGCGAAGATGTCGCGGAAGGCCCTCAGTGGATCCGTCATCTTCATTCCTCTCCTGCGGCCGCCCCGGGGGCCGAAGCCCCCCGGCCGTCTCCGCCCAGAGACGCCGCTGCCCGAGCCCGGGCAACCTGGTCGTCGATGGCCGCCTCCACCTCTGCCAGAGCGACGGTCAGGAGGTGGTCGGCGAACCGCTCCGGGAAGGGGGGCGGCGGCGTATCCCGAAGCCGGTCCAGGTCGAACTCCGCTGGACCGTGCCGCAGCTCCAGGAGCGCCAGCTCGGCCCGCTTGCGGGGAGAGCGCAGCGTCTCGTAGGCATCTCGAACCCGCTTGAACCCCTCCGGGTCGCGCTCCGGCGGGTGATCCCGCAGCTGTCGGTGGTAGGCTATGCGCACCTGGGCAGGGGTTGCGTCGGCCTCTACCTCCAGGACGGCATAGGGGCTGGATGCCTCCGGTTCCTGCTCATCCTCGCTCTCGGTCTCAATGTCGAAATCGATCTCGCGCTCGCTCACCGATGAACTCCTAGAGTGCGACCTCGTCCATGTATCCGTGGGCGTCCAGATAGTCCGCCACGATCCGAGACGCCTTGCGGTCGAGGAGCCGGTATCTCATGTCCAGATCAAGGATGATCTCCAGAACGAATTTGTCGTCCTCCTCCACCGCGTCGATCGCCGCCCGGCTGAGAAGCGAGCTGGCGGACCGCGTGTCACCGGCGTGGACCAGCATTCTCGCCAGGAGAACCATCTCCGACGGGCGATCGGCGGCGCCGGTCATGCCTCTCAGCACCTCTCGGACCAAGGGCTGGAGCTTCCGCGACCTGGAGATGCTCTCGACGGCCTCGAGGGCGAACAGCCACCCGCCGGGCCGTTCCATCAGCTTCTCAAGGCATTCTCGGCACCGATCCACGTCGCCGGCCATCGCCCACACCCTGGCCAAGTCCGAGTAGGCGGAGGGCGCGCGCTTTGCCCTCTTCATGGCGTCGGTCCACGCGGCGACGGCGGCGTCGTGATCGCCCGCTCGCCAGTGGGCCTCGCCCACCCTGACGGCGGCGACTGCCTTGATGGGCGCGTCCTTGATGGCCTGCCTGAAGCTCTTCTGGGCCTCCTTCCGCTCCCCCCTCACCAAGTGAGCGGCGCCCAGCGCTATCAGACCCAGGTCGGCGTACTTCGGAGGGAGCAGATCTACTGAGCGCCGGGCGTCCTCGATGGCGTTCGCGGCGCCCGGCGAGCGGGAGACCCGCTCTGCCAGCGCCAGGCCCAGGGAGGATTGCGCCGCTGGGTTATCGGGCTGCAGTTCCAGGGCCTTCTCCATCTGCTCTATGCCCTGTTGCTCCTCCCCTGTGGCCCGTAGAGCCAGCGCGAACTCCAGACGATCCTCGGCGCTCCCCGGGATCGCGGCTACCACCTGCTGGTAGTGGACCGCCGCCTTTCTGGCCTGCCCCTCGTCCATCAGCAGCGAGGCCAGGGTGCGCCGGTTCTCCACGTCGTCGGGCACGGCCCGCACAGCTTTCTCCAGTTGGTCGATAGCGCGCTCGACATCGTCCTTCTCCAGATAGAGGTCCGTCAGGTGCCGGTGTGCCACCGCGCGAACGTGCCGCCGCAGTTCCTCTTCCTCGGTGGATACCCTCGCGCCGGAGGGTGGAGCCCCTGCCTTGCGAGGCATCTGGCGCACCAACTCGTGCCAGTGGGGGATGGCCTCCGCCGCCCTACCCGCTCGCTCCAGGGCCACGGCCAGGTTCTGCCGCAAGATGGTGTCGCCCGGGGTTATGGCCAGCGCCTGCGACCAGGCCGAGGCCGCGCCGTCGTAGTCGCCCTTGAGAGCCCGATCCTGGCCCAGGAGGCCGAGGGCGTAGGCGGCATTGTCGCGTGCCTCCGCTGCCTCGGGTCCACTCAACTCTGCCAGCTTGCCGAACCAATCCGCGGCCGCGGAGAGGCGGCCCTCCAACACAGCCTCGATGGCGAACTGCTGGTAGACCCAGACCAGCTGGGGCAGCAGCTGGCCCTCGGGCATCCCGAGGGCCCGGGCCCTCTCCAGGGCTTCGACGGCCGGCGCCAACTGCCGGAGCCGCATGCGTGCGATGCCCAGATAGAAGCTGGCGTAGGCCTGGACGGTTCGGGGCAATCGCTCCTCTGCGACGACCCTTTCGAGGGACGGAAGGGCCTCAGCCGCCTTGCCCTTCGCGAGGAGCAGCACTCCGAGGATCAACCGGTCCACCGGCTGCTCGGAGGCGGCCAGTAGTCGCTCGGTCGAGGCGAGGTCGCCGCCCTCGGCGGCGAGCAGCGCGCCGGCCCGCTGGGCCGGTGGACCCTCGACCCTGGCGGCCAGACCCGGCAGATCCCCGTCCCGGTCGCCGCCCGCGAGCCTGGTGAGCAGCGTCTCGTAGGCGATGTGTGGGTCCTCCGGCGCGAGGCGTGAGGCTTCCGCCATCTCGGCGACCGCCCGTTTGGTGGATCCGGATCGCCTGAGTAGCGCGGCATGCAGACGGTGAAGCTCGGCGCTCTCGGGTGCCCACTCGATTGCCTGCTCCAGCGAACGGCCCGCCCGAGGGGGCTTGTCCCAGCGCTGGTAGGCCTGAAGCGCACATGCCCGAGCGCCCAGCTTGCGATCCGATGGGCCTCCTTGCGATGGCCGCGCCTGGGATAGCAGCTGGCACGCGGCGTCCACATCGCCGCGCGCCAGAGCCGACTCGATCCTGGTTGCCAGGGCAGCGAGGTCCACCGCCGGGCGAGCCGGCGCCGCAGCCGGGCCCCGCCCGGTGCCGCGTGCCTGTCGATGCTTTGCCTTCTTCCCCTGCTTGCCGCTCATCCAACCGCTCAGGAGTGATGCCGCTCATCAATGCCGTGTACCACACGGGAGTCGGCGCTCGCGGACGATGGCATCTCAATAATTGTACCATTGTGGCTGCCTGGGTCACTAGAGCGTGTTATGAACCGGGTGCGGCCCACCTTTCCGAGCAGGCCTGGAATTTGGAGTGCTGCGGCTTGCCGCAGCTTTCGTCCGGATCGAAAGCGGTGGCAAGCCACTGCACTCCACAACCCCGTCCCCTCGGCTCTCCCGGAATCCTGGGGCGCACCCGCCCATGACCCCTCCGGGACAAGGGCGGCGGTATCCCCTGGGATGCAGTTAACGTTCAAGTCCACCACTGCAACTTCGTTGCGCAGGACGTCATGAACCTGCGGAACGCGGTCGACAGTGTCTTTGCAGCCGGCGACACTCTGTGGTTACCAGCTGTTGGAAAACTCCAACAATATTCGGAAGCTGGCGCGAGTCTGCTGCGAAGACCGTGGGGCTCTGTTCGTCTTCAACGAGGGCGGCCAATACACCAGACACGAACTCAACCCGGCGAGCCATTGCCTCGTCCCCGTCTCTGTCCTAGGCGCCTGTCGGGACACTGCCTGCCCATGAGGTAGCAGCACCACTTGTGCCGTCACGTCGCCCCTCAGTTGGCGCGCCTTGAAAGGGGCACCGACACCTAACGTGGCCGGTGCAATCTCGTACGGACCCATTCTCCTCACTAACCGCACGTCCTCTGTCATGTCCAATCGATGGCCCGCGGCAGGCTGAAGCGCCAAGTTCGCTGCTCTTGCGACCGGCCTTTCCCTGCGTCAAGTGACCGCACCCCTCGGGATGGATCGACTCTACGTGGACCCAGCAGAGGAACCCGTCGCGGAATCGTCCTTCTGTCCCAGGATCTGTTGCACAACCACTGATATGGCGTAGGCCAGGACGAACATCCCCACCCAGGCGAACATAGAGGTGTTTCGATAGTGGATCTGATCCAACAATACGAACTGTCCACCGATGAGGACTACCCAGGCCAGGGAGTTGATGAAGGGATTGGGTGAGAACAGGAGCGGAATTCGGTGACGGAACCAGCAAGCCACCATTGCTACCATCGCGAAGACGAAGGCCACGCCGGGAAGTAGCACATGCGCCCACTTGTCAGGGATGTCGCCATCGACCCTATGTCTCCGGCGATGCTCAACGTAGTCCGCGGGATGTTCTACCACAGCGTCTTCTTCAGCCAGCCGGGGCGCTACCCGCTCTTCGCTACGGCGGGGGCGGCGCTGCTTCTGGCTGCCCTACTCCTGGCCCGACCTGGCCGTTTCGCGAGCATCCTGCTGGGCATCACGTTGCTGGGCGTACTGGCCATCCCCTGGGTCTATAGCTACCAGCCAGCGGTGTCCGCCGCCCCGGGCTACCAGATGCTGGTTCCCACCCAGCCCGACCTCCTGGAGGGGGTGACCAAGCGGGCGCAGCAGTTCGCGGAAGTCCGCCCCTGCACGTACTCGCTGGTCGGGTGGACTCCAGAGGACACCCTGCACTATCGGGAGGAGTGCAAGGGGGTGGCTCCTCAGATGAAGGCCATCGCCCCGGGTCGAGAGGAACAGCCGCGGGTGGTGGAGGACACTCCGCCCGAGGCAAGCGCCGGGACGAGGGTACCGGCAGCGGACCTTGTGCGTTCCCCGGCCTGGGTATTTGGACCCGACGGGCGGCTGGTGGAGGACGCCGAGGCGGAGCGCAGCAGCGTACGCATAAAGCTGCGAGGGGACGGACTGGCGTCGGCCAACGGCCAATGGGTGGCGGTCGTTGCCAGGCACATCTACGGCCCGGAGGACGTGCTGCTCTTGTCGAAGGATGCCGCCGCGTGGTAGGTTCCTCTCACCAAGGTGATGGAGGCGGGTTCGCCACCCGCATCCAGGAAGGCGAGGACCTCGAATCAGCGCGATCTCGCGGCATCGGGGGTCATAGATGATCCTGTCTACCACCATCGGAGGGCAACGCATGTGTAGGAGAAAGGGGATGGCAACGGCTTGCCTGGCCATTGGCGCGGTCCTCGTCTCTGTGACCTGCACCCTTCTTCTGGCGGGCTGCGCTTCCACGCAGAGGCCGGCAACGGCCGTACCCTCGTCCCCTGTTCCCACGGCCGGCGGGCCAGCCTCGTCACTAGGGGAACTCGCAGCCAGCGGTTCGGCATCGGGCACGGCAACGACGGCCGTCCTGCACGGCATGGCCTGGCGTATCGTCCGAGACGAGGTGGTGGCGGCCCCCTACTACTGGGTCGTCGACGGGGAGCGGGTGGATCGCTGGCCCCAGATCTCCCCAGACGGCAGCAAGGTCGTCTACCTCCCCACCGTCGACGGCAAGGCCACCGACTTCGACCGGCTGGTCGTCCGCGACCTCGCCACCGGCATCGACCGCGACCTCACGCCGGAGACGGGCTGTATCAACACCAGCGCCCGCTGGTCGCCCGACGGCAACTCCATCGCCTTCGTCAAGTACTGCCGCAAGCTGGGTGTGGCCCTCCCCTGCGAGCTGTGGCGGATCGACGCCGACGGTGCCGACCCGAAGCTACTCCACCGCGTCTATTCGGTCGCGCCGGGGATGAGGGGACCGGCCCTGGGCATTCACCGGTGGTCGGCCGATGGCAGCTACCTGGAGACCGGGTGGACCATCTGGAGCGGCGGCGGTGCCGAAAAACGGATCCGAACCGACGGCACAGGCGACGAGGACGCGGTGTATCCGACGCCGTCCGACTATGGCGTGGGCGACGGGGCGCTGGTGGCTGGGAGGTCTCTCTCGCCGGCGGGTGACTATACACTCCAGGTCGTCCGGACCTCGGGCCTGCTCCAGAAGCCCAAGGGCGCGCCCGAGATCGGCTACTCCCTGGTCCTCTACGACCTGCAGGCCAATCGGTCCATGGTCTTGGGCTCGTTTCCAGGTTTGCTCTACCTCTCACGTTCGAGCATCTCCCCCGATGGTGAATGGATCGTCTTCCAGGTGGTACCTCTGTCCTCCAGCGGCCTGCCCGATGGCCCGGCCAGGCTCTGGGTAGTGCGTCGGGACGGCACGGTGTTGCGGGAGATCACGACCGAGCCTTACGAGCTGGTGCAGGACGGAGGACTCCTCTGGTCCGACGGGGGCCGGGCCTACTTCAACGGGCTTCCCGGCAACGCTCGGAACCAGGTGGAGGGCCACCTGTACGAGCTGGACGCCGCGAGCGGTGTGGCGCGGCTGGTCACCGCTGACTGTCGGATGCACGACCTGGTATCCGTATCGCGAGACGGACGCCGTCTACTGGTGGTAAGGGGAGGCTGGGATAAGGCCGAGCTCCACCTGCTGGAACTCTCCCCGTAGCTGCTGTCACTCGTGACTGGTTGATGGAGCCGAACGCGCGAAGACGCTTGGATGTACAACGCTCTCACACTCTCGCAGTAGCCGTCGCTGCCGCCTGCTATCACGTCCCAGATGGCGAGTCGGAAAGGAGCTTCTCGACGTCCTTTGCTTGGATGGGACCGGCATGAGCGGGATAGGCCGTTTGCACGTTCAGGCTCAGGAGCTTCCTCCAGCTATCGCAGACTACCTCGTAGCTATCTGAATCGACCTGATCGGGCGTGCGCAGATCGCCCACGAACGCGATGCCACTGTCCAGCACGAGCGAGATACTGTCGTCGCTGTGGCCCGGCGTTTCCACGATTTCGCCATCTATGCCAATTGAGTTCAGCGTTTCCCGGCTGCCATCGCTCTTCACGACGATGTCGTCCGGCCCAACGACGATAGGTTCGTAGCCACCTCTGCGCTGGTAGAACGCCAGTAGGTCCTGCAGGTAAGGTATCTGCCGTTCGTGGATCAGCAGTCTTGCGCCGCAGGCATTCTTCACCTCTTGCGTCAACCCAGCATGGTCGGGATGGCTGTGAGTCATCATCACGTACTTGATGTCGGAGAGCTCGATGCCGTACCTTCCGAGCCCATGCGTCAATTCGGGCATGGATACAGCCCAACCGGCATCGACCAGCAACTTGCCATTTCGGCAGTCCACCAGATAGTGGTGTATTGACTTGTAGGTAATCGTTATCGGATGTGCCACACGCCTATCTCCGAGATATCGTGGTGGCGGTCGGCTCCCCTGCGGCCTTGAGTGAGTCCAGGATCGATCTCGCCCATGCCCTCACGTTGTCACAGTAGCTGTCGATGCCACCTTCTACGGTGAAAACAGCCCTGGCACGTCTTCCCCTCGTCTCAGTTCGTCCCACATGCGGGGCACTCCCGAGTCAAATCCATTCCAGCCTCCATGCCCAACGTTCCAAGAACCATGCGCAAGTCCACGCCGATCACATTGTATCAACCGACGCCGACCGCTGCTAGTGCGCATCCACCTTTCATGGTAGAACAGGGCCAGGCGCGGTGCGGCTTCACGGCGCATGCCCCACGAGGGCAGCCGGGCACCATGATACGCTTCAGTTGGGGGAGGAGCACTCCATCTCCCACAGCGCCGTGCACCGATGCCCCGTTTCCTTCGCCCTGCAGGCCCGTGAGCGATCGAGCGTAACCTTCGCCAAACGTCCCCGTTTCCCCCATACAGGGAGGGTGAAGAACCTCCTCTCCGCAGACGGTAAGACGGTGATCCAGATGGGCACCGAGGTCCAGGCAGGCATCGATTTCAAGTTCGTATACCAGCAGGTGCGCCTGACCATCCGCGACGAGTCCGGCCGGCTTTACCAGACCCGGCGCCTGTCCGAAATCGGCGGCGGCAGTCCGGTTAATGGCGATCCGTTCACAGGGGGCCTCCAGAGACTGGATGTGGAGTGGACCCTGGACGCCCTTGCGCCGGAGGTGCGAAGCGTGGAGGTCCTGCTGGACGCTCCCGCGCCCCTGGGAAACTGGACCGTGGAGGTTCCGGTGGTCCCACTGCAGAAGGCTGGCCTGCCACAGGCCCGGGAGGTCAGAAGCGGCCTGGAACTCCACGGGATCACGGTGGGCGTAACCAGCGTTTCCGCGAGCGCAGAGGGAACGGCGGTGCAGCTCAGAGCCCAGGCCGACCCACAGGTTGGAAAGGTGCGCTCCATCGGCCCTCTGGGTCTGCTGCGCCAGCTCGTGCTGAGAGACGACCGGGGGCGGGAGTACCTGGAGAAGATCGATCTGCTATCGCAGCCGCCTTCTCTCCCGAGGAGGAGCTGGTCGCCCGGCAGCAACTTCACCGTCCTCACCGAGGATCTGCTCTTCCCTCCCCTGGCATCGGACGCTCGCTCGGCGGAGGTAGTCGTGCCGTTCGTGGTCATAAGTGAGCAATCTGGAGATGCAAGCCTCAGAGTGCCGATAGGTGGCAAGAAGGTCGGAGAGAGGATCCCCCTGGATGCCAACCTCACCCTGGGGTCGTACAGCTTCCGGGTCACGCATGCCGAGATCGTCGATAGCAGCAGCAAGCAGCTCCCGATGCCACCAGGGGAGCGCAGGTTGGTGCTGCAGCTGGATCTTGGTGACTGGAACGGAGACCGAAAGTTGATGGGCCTTGGGCAGTTGCTGCTCGACGGAGCCGAGAGCTACGGCTTTTCCCCGTCCGCCAGCGACGATGGCTTCGGAGTCAGCTTCCCGCCCAATCCCAATGAGGGCACTGACGGCCAGTGGAAGCGGGTGGCCCTTGTGCTACCCAAGGACGTTCCCGATCAAGTGACGGTGACCTTCCGCAACGCCGATGTCGCGGTGCAGGGGCCATGGCGGCTCCAGGTGCCGGTGGGGACGGAGCGATAGATGGCCACCCGGTGGTCTGATCCGTGTAATCGATAGCAACCCGTAACTCATGATAGACTATGCGAGGCAGGAGCCGGTCTTGAGTGAATAATCACTATCCTGCCAAACCGGGAGGAAGCCTCATGATAGACCCGCTGTCAGGCATTCCAGCGAACATCGATGTGCAACCGTCAGCCAGGAAACTGCTGAGAGAACTCTCCCCGGAGGTGAGAACCCTCATCTTTAGGCTCCTGGAGGTCATGGAACGCTCAGCGCGCGACTACTCCATCCCGATCGCCAAGACCGAACTGGTCACCGATCAGGATCCGGAAGAGGGGACAAAGAGGATCGAGATCCGCCAGTGGGTAGGTTTGTCCCACGAGGCAGCCATGGATTACTGGGAGAAGATCGGCCACAGCGTCGACAATTGGATTGTTCAGCTACCAGATCAGGCCGCCGACCAACTCGCAGAGTGGGTCTCCTTCGCTGTCTACCCGAAGGCCAGCGATGCCGCGGCCTGAGCCCTTCGATCCGCTCAACCTGCTGAAGCTCGCCCAGGACCTGGCAAACATCGGGGGCGAGGCTGAGTTCCGCACGGCCGTGGGGCGGGCCTACTACAGTCTTTTTCTTCTGGCCAGAGAGAAGACAGGGGCCTACCCAGCCAAGAAGGATGACAGTGCCCATGCGCTGGTCATCAACGCGGTGCGGAAGCGTCAGGGTTTTGCCGTTGGAAATGACCTCTACCGGCTGAAGCAGCTCAGGATAGCGGCGGACTACAACCTGCTGCCCGACGCCGCCCTGCGAGACTGGGCACAGAACTGGACAACAGCCCGATCCCTCGTGCTGCGTCTCCTTCCCCAGTTGCAGGCCCTGTAGGCTTCTTCGGGCTCCGACTGGTCCCACTGTCCGCCCAAGGCTACACGGGCTATCTCCATCGCTGTCTCGGCGCCGTCCACTTCTACCCGGTACACGGCAGCGATGACAGCACCCTCCAGGGAGCCCCTCGGCCATGAGAATGGCGAACATGTGTCCCGAGGATGTCCGCTTTTCGGCCCTTCTACGTTATTACTTATGCCATGGCCATGATGCATCCCACGAGACTGGGGGAAGGAACGTGGACGAGCCGAGAGGAGAAAGGACCCATGGAGAGCATCCGCGCACTGCCGCTCGCCGACCATCGGCCAGCGGAGAGCGATGAGTCCGCCCTGGTGGAGGCGGCGCGCGCGGATCCCGTGGCCTTCGGCCAACTCTACCAACTGTATCTGACTCGTGTCTATCGCTATCTGCGGGTGCGTACCGACTGCCAGGAAGACGCCGCCGATCTGGCCCAGCAGGTGTTCCTGCAAGCCCTGGATGCCCTGCCCAACTACCGCCCCACGGGAGTGCCCTTCGCGGCATGGTTGTTCCGCATAGCCCGGAACACCGCCATCGATTCCCGTCGCCGGCATCGGACTGCCGTCCCCCTGGAGTCGCTGCCGGAGCCACTTGCTCGGGCCCGCGAGGGCAACCCAGAAGCCACCGTTTGGCCCAGCCCAAGCTGTTCGATGCCAACGGCAACCGTTTCCCCGCGTGGAGAGGAATGGGCGCGGGCGTGGACGCGGGCACAGGAGGCTATCTGATGTCCTTCGACTCCGCGGGCGTCACCGGGAACCCCAAGGAGCTGCAACTCCGCCTGGAGGCTCCGGGCGTCGAGGCGTTCGAGCGCATCGGCCCCAAGCCGACGGTGCAGCCGCTGCGCCGCGACCCGCCTGTGGATGCTATCCTCGTCGCTCCGACCGCCGTGCCCGACAGCTCGGTTCGCACGATCAGAGGCTCAGGCCCTCTTGAGTTCCGCCTCACCGTGCCCTTCGTCCCGGGTCGGGTCGCGGAGGTCAACCGGACCGTGACCGCTCAGGGCATCCCGGTCACCCTCGAGAAGGTGGTGGTGACGCCGACCGAGACGCGAGCATACCTCCGCTTCTCGCCCTCGGCGGACATCCCGCCGGAGCATTGGTCGCCGATAGCGAGCCTCTCGGTCGCGGGTTGGGACTCAGGCGATGGGGAGCGAGGAATGGAGGGTGGCACTCGGGCCGCCGATGGCTCCTATAGTTACAGCTTCTCCAGCCCCCTGTATGACAAGCGCGGCGAGTGGACCCTGACGGTGAAGGAGTTGGTGGGCATAGACCCGAGGCGGTTCGAGCCCGAGAAAGGCATCGTCCCACAGACACGGGTCGCCGGCCCCTGGGTGTTCCGCTTCACCGTGCCGTAGAACCCATGTTTCCAACCTGTTACATCGCTGAAACACGTGCGAAACACCGCCATGGTAGGCTGGCGGCAAGATGCTTGGAGAAGATGGAACCCCAGGCCAGGCCGCGGCGTTCTATAGATTGAGAGGTTCTTCTTTACAGGGAGGCGCCCGTGCGTTGGCACCCGCGCGACCTGTCCCGACTGGTGGCTTTTCCCAGGGCGAGGAGCGGCCGCGAGCCCGCGCTCCCGATGGCCTCATGACGGCTTCGGAGCTGGATCGAGAGCGCGAACTGGTGGAGGCCGCCAGGAGCTCCAAAGAGGCTTTCGAGCAGCTGTACGACCGCTACGTCGTGCGGATATACTGCTATGCCTACGCCCGGACTGGCTCCCACCACGATGCCGAGGATCTGACCTCGGAGACCTTCCGGCGAGCCCTGGAGCACATCGGCAGCTACCGGTGGGAGGGGGTCGCCTTTGGCGCCTGGCTCCACCGCATCGCCGCCAACCTGGTCATCGAACGGCACAGGAGGGAGCGCACCAGGGAGCCGCTGGACGAGGTGCTGGGGCTCGCCGACGGCGACCCGCGACCAGAGGAGGTGGCCGAGGCTCGGGAGGAGGCCGGCGCCCTCTGGGCGGCGGTGGAGACGCTGCCGCCCGACCAGCGCCGAGCGGTGGTGCTGCGCTTCAGCCACGGACTACGGGGTAAGGAGATCGCCGAGAGGATGGGCCGAAGCGAAGGGGCGGTGAAGCAGTTGCTCTTCAGGGCCATGGTCGCACTGCGGGAGAGGCTTCGTGGCGAGCATGGCTGAGCAGCGCTGGGTGCTGAGTGTTCTCCCTCTCCCCCTCGGAGAGGTGTGGACCAGCCAGAGCCTGGACGTGCCCTCTGGCATGTCCACGGGTTCACGGGTGAGGTCTCGTACGAATGGAGACAAGGTGCCGGTCATCACCCCCGCGATGCGAGCTGGCGCAGCATCACGCCTTTCTCCAAGGGAGGGGGAACTCGCCACTCTCCGCCCGTCTCCTCGTCTCCCCGTCTCGGTGTTCCCCCGTCTCCTCGCGTAGGGCAGCGTGACTTTCCGGAGAGCCTTGTGTCTTCCTGTGTCGGGAGCGGCCATACACTCCGGCTCGGGAGCTGCTAATTATTCCGACGCCGCGCCGTCACGCGGAGATGGCTCGGCCGGGAGGACACCGATGGATAGGGGATCCCAGGCCGAGGAGTTTGCGTGCCTCTCGTCTCTCGAACGTCCTTGAGCCTATCGAGGGGTGTGAATAGGATGGCCGGGCCTCGACGAAACCGGGGGGCCTGGACATCAGACAGCTCAGCGCATGATGTGATATGCTCAAGTTGGCGATCCGGCAAGTTCATATGGGGGTGGGCACCGGGGTTCATTGTTGACGAAGATGCCTGGCTTTCGCTCCCGCACACTTTGGATGGTCGTCGCGATCCTCTTTGCTCTGATCCTGCCAGGGTGCTCCGCGCCTCAAGTGGCAGGGTTGCCATCTCCAATACCTCAGCCTACCCCAACTATCGTGACATCAACGTCCATTTCGGGTGAAGAAGCCGCGTGGACAGAGGTGCTTCGTTCCGTTCGAGACGTGTCGCCGGTCCTGCGCCCACGGTCCATACCGCAAGGAATGGGAACCGTCCATATGGTCAAAGTCGGGCAGGGCACGTTCTGGGTCGAGTATTCCGGACCAGGTAAACTCCTGGGGGTTGGAGCAGGCTCGTACAATCCGCCCATTGTTACTGTGGAGTCAGGGGGTGAGCAGCGAGAGGTTAACGTGCGCGGACAGGCCGCTACGTTGCAGATCAAGAGCAAGGCACAGCCGAGCGAGTCCGTGCAACTATGGTGGGATGAACCGGGTAGATGGATTCAGGGGCCGGGCGCTCCGATCAAGGATCACGTCTTCTATTATGTCTCTGCCGAGGGCCTCGACCCCGATGCAGTGCTGCAACTAGCCAACTCGCTCGCTAAGATGGACTAATCTGCCAGCATACTGTCGCGGAAGGCGGAAGGAGGGGAACGTCAATAAGCCATGATCATCCTTCCTTTCTATCCGGAGACCTGCACGTCGTAGCATCTCCTCTAACACCCAGTCAAACGTAGAATACTCCTCGCGAATGTGGACAATAGTCTCGTTGGCCAGTTTCTCACCCGCACTGTTCCTGACCTGATCGATGACCCGGGAGAAGAACTCGCTGTAGTCGTCCGAATCGCCGGGGAAGACGACATCCTTGAGATAGAACCGGCCTCCGGCGCTCAGGGAATCCGTCACGCGCCGCAGAGCGGCCATTTTCCAGAAATCAGGCAGATGGTGTAGTGCGAGTTGAGAAACGACCGCATCAACAGTTTGGTCCGGCACAAAACCCTGCAGGAACCCCCCTAATCCGAACTCGACATTCCCCACACCACGTTCCGCGGCTTTCCTTCTGGCGAACTTCAGCATAGCTGGGCTTACGTCAGAAGCCCACACCTTCGAACAGTAGACCGCTAAACCCAGCGCGGTTTCGCCGGTTCCTGTTCCGATTTCCCACACAGTTGTCTCCGCTCGAAGACATAGGGCGCTCGCAGTGACCTCAACCTCCTCGGAGATGTTTCGTAGTTGCTGCATGTTTCGGTCGTATTCGAGCACTTCGCAGTCATCCAGGTAGTTGGTGCCGACCTGCACGCCTTCGTCATAGACCCATTCTCCCTGCATGTTCCCGTCTCCTTTCCGCCAAGACCAAGCTTCTCGCCAGCATCCGACGATCGACGGGGCTCGCGAGTATACTGCCGGTTATGATGCTCAGCTCCGGACCGTTCTGGTCAGCCTTTCCACGGCGTCGACGAGCTTGTCTTCATCTGTATTGGAGAAGTTCAAGCGCATAGTGTTCTTACCGCTGCCGTCGACGTGGAAGAACTTGCCAGGTACGAAAGCGACTTTGCGCTCGATGGCTTTCCAGTAGACCTCCTCGGTGTCCATATTGCCAGGCAACGTTGCCCACACGAACATGCCTCCCTCCGGCCGAGTCCAGGTGGCCCATCCGTCCCAGTGGGATTGCAGCGCACCCAGAATCGCTGCCAGCCTTCGTCGGTACAGACCGAGGATGACAGGCAAATGGGCCTCAAGGTACCCACCGGCGACGAACTCGGCGGCGATGGCCTGCGAAAGCGCGCTGGTGTGCAGGTCGGCGCCTTGCTTGGCTACTACCAGCCACCGGCAGATCTCTCTAGGTGCGACCACCCAGCCCAGCCGAAACCCTGGCGACAGGACCTTGGAGAAGCTGCTCAGGTAGATGACGTTGTCGGGAGCCAGCGACTTGATCGACGGTACGTCAGCTCCCCCGTACCTGAGTCGCCCGTATGGATCGTCCTCCACCAGCACCGCTTCGTGCTGCGCGAGGATTCTCGCAATGGATCGCCTCCGTTCGAGGCCCAGCGTCCTACCGGTTGGATTCTGGAAGTTGGGCACCAGGTAGATCAGCTTCACTCGGTTCCGTCGCAGTATCTCTTCCAGTGCCTCTGGAATAGCTCCTTCATCGTCCGTCGGCCACAGGACGTACTCGGGCTGGTAGGCGCTTAGCGACTGCAATGCCCCAAGGTAGGTGGGGCTCTCCACCACCACCTTGTCGCCAATGTCCACAAAGACTTTGCCGAGAAGATCCAACACCTGCTGGGAGCCGGTGAAGACCAGCACTTCCTCCAACGAGGCTTCGATGCCCAGACGACCCGCATATTCCACGAGCGTCTGTCGCAATGCGTCGTGCCCTTCCGACGGCCCGTATTGCAGCGCTGCCACCGGGTTCTCCTCCAACACCCTGTTGCAGATCGCTCTCACGATGTCCACAGGGAACGCTTCGGGAGCAGGGAGTCCACCTGCCAGGGAGATGACGTCGCTGCTTTGCGTTACCTTGAGTATCTCCCTGATGGCGCTCACCTGCATTCTCACAGTCCTCGCCGCCAGCCTGTCGTCGACGGTTTTCACGATGCCTTGTCCTCCTTTGTGATGTAGTCTGACAAACAAAGAAACCCGCCATCACCTAGATAGCGGGTTCAGGTTGGCTTGGGTCTCAGTAAACGACTTTCCTAACCAGTAGGCGATGCCCTGCCACCCGCTCCAGGTGGAATAGCGGCTACGTCCTGTACGGTAATAGCGATGATGCCGACATTAACTACTGGCTGAATGTTGGAAAGGCCACTCGAGTGTGGAGTCTGCCTGTTTGAAAGCATGGTCGCGGCAACGGTCGGGGGAGTGAGGGGATCCGGAGTCACAAGAGTTGATCGCCGGCTGCAAGAGATCCGGCCTTCTGAATGAGGTTTCGCTCTATCCCCGCGCATATCCGCACCGAACGTCATTCCTGTCACCCTGCAGATGCCTGCCACTGTAACCGTCGATTCGTTGGCGGCACAATATCATTCGATGGGTGGCAAGTCAACTATGCGCCTCATGCTGTGTCCTCATGCTGACACGAGGGGCCAAGGACACAAAGGCGGGCCGGTAGAAGACCGTCTTCTCAGGCGGGGGGCGCCGGCAAATCTGCAGGTGCTACACGGAGAGGAGGTCGAGAAACGTGTTCGCGGCCAGAACCAGCATGGCGGTCCGGCTCATACACACATCTGGAGTTCGTGTCTTGCGCCATGCTGGAAACGAGCGAGGTGAGCCTCGACTGACGAGCGCGGAGACCGAGGTTGGCTGGCGTGACTTTCCGGAGAGTGCTGCGTTTTCCTGTGTCAGGAGCGGCCACACACTCCAGCTCGGGGGCTACAATTCCGAGGCCGCGCCGGCGCGGGGAAGGCTCAGACGGGAGGGCACCGATGGATAGGGGATCCGAGGCCGAGGAGTTCGCACGGCTCCTGGATCGGCTCCTGGAGGGCGAGCACGTGGATGCCGGCGACCCGGAGCTGTCCTCCCTCCTAGTGGCGGCCCGACGGCTCAAGGCGGAAGCGCCGGCCGACGAGATGGACCCCGGCTTCCGCGCCCGGCTCAGGGAGGGACTGCTGAAGGGCCGCGGAGCCGATGGTCGCGATGCCGTCCAGATCGCAGACAAAGGCAACGGACCAGTCGAGGGCGCAATCTCGCAACCGCCCCGACGTCGTAGCCAGAGCCGGCGAGCGTGGGGGCTGAGGGCGGCCGCGGCGCTGCTGGTCCTGGCCGCCGCGAGCTTCTGGCTGGCCCCTTGGCCACGAGGGGATGCCGTATCGGGTTGGGGACTGGCCAGGCTCCCATCCCTGCTGGAGGTAGCTTCTGCCTACGCCGAGGATGCGGGCGAGGAAGCCCGAAGGGTGATCGACAACGCCACCTTCCGGTTGGCGGTGCCGCTGCCGAAGGCCCCGGATCGGGTGAGGGTCTACCGCCAGCTTCCGGAACCCATCGACGAGGCGGGAGCGCTGGAGCTGGCCGGTCGCCTGGGTATCTCCATGGCCGGGGTCTCGGACGAGTCCTATCAGGGGGTCTTCGTGGTGACGGGCGACGGAGGGCGCCTGGTGGTGAGCAAGAACTTTCGAGGCTATTTCTCCTTCGACAGAAACGCCCAGGGCCCGGACCCCCTGATGGCCGCGCCGGCGCCACCATCCTTTGCTCCCCCCGGCGCTACCGTGACTCTCGCTCCCACGACCGAGGAGGCGACCCGGGTGGCGGAGGAGTTCCTGCGTTCGCGGGGGCTACTCCCTCCAGAGCACATCGCCGGGACGGCGGATGATGCCCCTGCCGGAGTCACCCCTCTCTACCGCAAGGTCGCCTTCATCCCGACCGTCGAGGGCCGGGCCGTACGAGGGCTGGGAATCACCGTCACGGTGGGCCCGGGTGGGAAGGTCACCGCCGTCCAGTCGGCCTACGCGAAGCTCGCCCCGGGGAATGCCTACCCCATTATGTCGACCGAGGAGGCCTACCAGCGACTGGAGGCCGGGCAGCCGGACCTGCTCCAGGCGCGGCAGAGGAGCACATCCGGGGCATCCAGCTTCTCCAGCGTGGCGGCTAGGCCGTTCCCCGCTGGGGTAGGAAAAAAGGAGCAACCGCTGCCCTACCGGGTGGGCGAGGCGGTGGAGCTGGAGGGGCTTCTCTCGTCCGTGGTCTACGAGGGGAAGGACGGGACCCGCCGTTACGTGGCCACCATGCTGGCGGGGCCGAAGGAGTCCCCCACCCGGGTGCAGTTCAGGCTGGTTGGGAACAACCTTGAGGACCTCTCTCGGCTGGACCAGCAGCACGTGCGGGTCTGGGGGAAGGTCGAGCAGCTCTCGACCCAGCCTCCCGGTGGCCGGCTCCGGGTGGAGAGGTTCGAGAAGCTGTACCCGGAGGAGCGGCTGGTGACGCTCCTCGGCCGGATCGACATAGAGGGCGAGGGGGATGGGGCGACCCTGGTGCTGGTCGCCGACGACGGGAAGAGGTACATCCTGGAGGGACCCGGCCCCACCCGCTGGCGTGAGGAGTATCAGGGGCGGCGGATGATCGTGGAGGGGAGAACCACCCGGCGGACCTCGAAGGAGGGCTACCCGGTAATCGAGCTGGCCGGCATGAGCGGGGGCACGGACGTCGACCGGATGAAGGACCTCTCGGGCTACCAACCGAGGCCCCGCCCCCAGGTGATACCGGAACGCCCGCCGATGATCACCGGCGACGTGGAGGTTATGCGGGCGGCCCTGGAGTACTACGCCGCCCCCGTTGCCTCCCTGCCCCACGGCGCCGCCAACCAAGAGCCCTTCCTCCTGGTCCAGCCAGTCTACGCCTTCTCCGGGAGCTTCGGGGGCGGCAGCGGCAGCTTCGAGGCCTACGTCCAGGCCGTCCGGCCGGAGTACGTGGAGCGAATGCGGTGAGGAGAGAGCCATGCCCGTTCGTCGCCCTGCAGCTCGCCCTCGCGGGATCGAGGATAGACTGGGGGAAGATTGTCTGCTGACGGCGTGACTTTTCTCGGCCTGCGACGTTCTTCCCGTTGAAGGGGACCGTAACGGGCGCAGGCTGCACTGGGCTCTGTCCGTGAGACCAAACGCGCCGTTCCGCAAGTCCATGGCGTAGGGCGGGGGCTTGTCCCCCGCCGCCTCGCGGGCCACGAGGATCGGGCGGCTGAGGAACGACACACTGAGGATTGGAGGCAACGGAACAGCCAATGGACGCCGAGTGGATGCTGGCAGAGCGACCTGTCTGCCCCAAACGCAACGGAAACGTCGCCGGGGTGAAGAAGCCGGCCATGACGGTACCCTGCCTCCGACACGGAGCCGGCCGCCTGCTGATAGGCATGGTAACCGCGGTTGCCTGCCTGCTCCTACCTACCCCCGTCTCTGCCGATGCCCCGGCCCTGGAGGTGCTCCAGGTCGGGTGGGACGGGCAGGTGGTGCCGGGGAGCTGGAGTCCGGTTCGCGTCCGGCTAACGGGCGGCAGCTCCGACCTTGCGGGCCGGGTGGAGGTGGTCAGTAAGGCTCGCATTCAGACCGGACCGCAAGCAACTCCTATCGAGCATGCCGTCGGCGCATACGGCCAGGACGTGGCGCTGCCGGCCGAAGTCGCCAAGGAGGTGACCCTGTGGGTGCCCAGTAGCCCCGATATGGGTGGCAACCTCGGGTCCGCGGGCTCCGTCAGGCTGGTGGCGAACGGTCGCACCATTGCGGAGGAGAGGGTGGAGTTCCGTGCCGCCAAGACCCCCTTCTGGCCGCTGATGGGTGTCCTGGCCGACTCTCCGACCATCGCGCGCGCCCTTGCGCAGGTGGAGCTACCCGTGCAGGGGCTCCCGGTCCCCCTCAGCGTCGCTCGCCTGGCCGCGGCGGACATCCCTCCCTCGGCGGAGCGGCTGAGCGCCCTGAGCGCGCTGGTGGTGCAGGGGAACGCCGCCACAGCCTTGACCGGCGAGCAGCGGGCAGCGCTGCGACAATGGGTGGCGGCGGGCGGACACTTGCTGCTGTCCGGTGGCCCCGAGGCGTCGCGCGCCGCCTCGGTCCTCCCCGCCGGTGCCCTGCCCGTGACCTTTGCCGGCGCCGACGGCTCGGCCGACCTCTCCGCCCTGGGCGTATGGGCCGAGTTCAAAGGCCAATCCCCATCGTCCGGCCCAGCGGCCCGTTTCCGCGCGGAGCAGGGATCGCTGCTGGCCGGGAGCCCGGACCTTCCCCTCGCCTGGCGTCTCGGCCTCGGGCAGGGCACCGTCACCCTCCTGGCGGCTGATCCAGGGCTGGAGCCGTTGGCGAGCTGGCCCGGCACGCCGGCGTTGCTGCGCAAGGCGCTGGAGCCGGCTTTGCCTGGCGCCGGGGAGATGAACCAGAAGCTCCAATACCTCCAGATGCAGCAGCGGGACCCGTCCAACCTGCTCCGGGGCGCCGTGGAGGCGCTGCCTCCCGAGGCCCTGCCGGGCTGGCAGAGCGTGGCGCTGCTGCTGGGCTGCTTCTTGCTGGTGGTGGGCCCGGGGCTGCACCTCGTGCTGTGGCGAGCAGACAGGCGGATCTGGTCCTGGGCCGTCGTGCCTGCTGCGGCGGTGCTGCTGGCAGGCGGCATGTACTACGTCGGGGTGGGCAGGGACGGCCGCGACGTCCTCGTCAACGTGGTCTCCCACGTCCGGCTCGATCCGGAGGGGGGCCAGGCCAGGCAGGCGGTGATGGCCGGCTTCTTCGGGCCGACCCACTCCAGCCTGACCGTGGAGGTGCCCGGGGATACCCCAGTGCGAGCCGGTGCTAGCTCCAGCTTCCAGCCTTACTCGCCGTATGGCGGCGCCTCGGGCTCCACCGACCCGCCCTTTCACGTGGTGGGCGGCCGCGACACCAGGGTGGAGTTCGATTCCGGACAGTGGGGCATGCGAACCGTCACTCTCTCTCGCTGGCTGGAGAACGCCGGCAGGATCACGGCCAAGTTGCAGCTCGAGGGTGGGCTGATCAAGGGCACCGTCCGGAACGACACGCCGTACCTGCTGGAGGACGCGGGCGTGCTGGTGGGCCAGACGGCGGCGAAGCTGGGGAGCCTCGCTCCAGGGCAGACGGCCTCCGTCGCGCTGGATCCCGGTCCGCCCGCCAACCCCTTCGGGAACCGCTACCCCATATCGTGGCGGCTCTTCGGAAAGCCTCGGGGCACGGCAGCCTCGGGGTCGGGCGGGGTTGCCGTGGCTGTCCCGGCTCCAGCCGTATCCGTTGCAGTGTCCTCCTCGGCACGATACTACGTGCAGCCGGGAGGCATGCCGGAGCAGCTGCAGGTGCCCCAGGATCCAGAGGTGCAGCGGCGCATCCGGCTGATGGACCCCATCGTGAACGTCCCGCGGCCCGGCCCCGGCAGCCAGTCGATGCCGCTCACCTTCCTGGCCTTCACCCGGGCGCCGGTGGGGGAGAAGCTGCCCTCCGCCGGCGGCCACCCCTCCTTCTATCTGACTCTCCTGGACCAGCCCCTCCAGCTGGAGCTGCCCCCGGGCCCCTTCACGATACCGCAGGCGATGACTCCGGCGGAGGTGGTCTCGCAGAGCGGCGGCTTTGGGGGCGGAGGCAACGGCACCCTGAATTGGATCCAGCTCCAGGGCGGCTCCCTGGTCTACCAGTTCCACCCGCCCCTGCCTGCAAAGTCGAAGGTGGATGCGCTGGTCATCGGCACCAGGCAGGTGGGGCCATCCACGGCCTATAGCCCCGCCAAGGGAATGGCGCCGCCACCCCCCAACGCCGCGCCCGGGCCGGCCGAGGCGGGCGTCTTCTCCGTCTACAACTGGCAGTCGGCGGCCTGGGAGCCGTTGCCGGGTGGCACGGAGGAGGTGCGACTGCAGCCGGCCGCGCCCTACGTGGGCTCCGACGGCTCGGTCAAGCTGCAGGTGTCGACCGACCCCGACCGGGTGGTCATGTTCCTGCAGCCGGAGCTGACGGTGGAAGGGACGGTGGTGGAATGATCCGCACCAACTCCCTCTCCAAGCGCTACGGGAAAGTCAGGGCCCTGGACGGACTCAGCCTCACCGTCCCGGTCGGCTCCATCTACGGTTTCATCGGACAGAACGGCGCCGGCAAGACCACCACCTTGCGGGTGCTGGCCACCCTGCTGCTTCCCGACGGGGGGAGCGCGGAGGTGGCCGGGGTGAACGTGCTGCGCCGGCCCTACGAGATCCGGAGGCTGGTGGGCTACATGCCGGACTTCTTCGGCGTGTACGACGACCTGAAGGTGGGGGAGTACCTGGAGTTCTACGCCTCTCTCCACGGCATGCGCGGCCAGGCAGCGGTCTCCCTTCGGAACAGCCTGCTGGAGCTGGTGGACCTGGCGCACAAGCGTGACGAGTACGTGGAGGGGCTCTCCAGGGGCATGCAGCAGCGGCTCTGCCTGGCGCGGGCGCTGATCCACGACCCGCGGGTGCTGCTGCTGGACGAGCCGGCCAGCGGCCTCGACCCGATTGCCCGGGTGGAGATGCGGGAGCTACTGAAGGAGCTGAGCCGGATGGGCAAGACCATCCTGATCAGCTCCCACATCCTCTCCGAGCTGGCCGACCTGTGCACCCACATCGGAATCATCGCCTCAGGCAGGCTGATCAGGGAAGGAACCGTGAAGGATATACTGTGGGCCGCGGAGCGGCCGGGCTACCAGCTTCGGGTGCTGCGGGACGCCGAACGAGCCGCGGCGCTGCTGGAGTCCACCGACGGCGTCGGCGCCGTGTCTGTGGTGGATGGCGAGGTCCGTTTTCACTGTGAGGGCGGGGCCGAGTCGGCCGCCGCGGGTCTCGCGGCGGTCGTTCGAGGTGGCATTCCGGTGGTGCGCTTTGCCGAGATGGAGAGCAGCCTGGAGGCGACCTTCCTGCGGCTGTCCCGCGAGGACGGGAACGGCTCCGAGGCCGCCGAGAGGAGGGGCTGATGAAGCCGCTTGCACCAGCGCCTGCTTATCCTGGCGGACCCGCATACCCGATGATGGAGGCTTCTTCCAGCCTGAACTGGGTGCTCGTTGGCATCGCCGTCGTTTTCCTGCTGGTCGCGCTGGTCTACCTCTTCGGTCGTGGGCGCGCCTCCGCCGAGTCCCGAGCCGGGCTGGCGCTGGGCGTGCGGGGGCTGCTGGGCAAGGAGCTCCGGTCGCGCAGCAGAGGGTGGCGGCCTGTATGGCTGCTCACCGGCTACCTCGCGCTGCTGACGCTCGCCGTGGTCGGCTTCCTGGGGCTGATGGGGATGGCAGGAGGGATCGTTTCTCCCACGGTGGGCACTCAGCTCTTCTCCGCCCTGGGGACGGGGGCGGTGTTGCTGCTGGCTTTCATCACCCCCGCCCTGACGGTGGGGGCGGTCAGCGGGGAGCGGGAGAGGCGCACCCTGGACCTGCTGCTGGTCACGAGGGCGTCTCCCCTGGGGTTGGCCGGGGGCAAGCTCGCCGGCTCCCTCTCTTACGTGCTCTTCCTACTGGCGGCGTCGCTGCCGGCCTTCGCCCTGGTCTACCTCTTCGGCGGGGTGCCGGCGATCTACGTGGCTATGGTGCTGGCGGTGGCCGCCGTCACCGCCCTGGCTCATGCGTCCCTGGGGTTGCTGCTGAGCGCGCTGCTCAGGCGGACCATAGTGGCCTCGGTCGTCGCCTACCTGCTGGTGCTGTCCCTGGTGTTCGGCCTGCCCTTCATCTCTGCCGTGGCAACGGTGGCCCGTCAGCAGGCGCGGCAGGGTGGACCGCAGGCGCCGGGGGTGCCGCCGGCGTACGTCTATGCCAGCCCCATGGCATCGGTGAGTTCCGTGCTGCCGGCCGGATCCCCGGGAATGGGTGTCCCGCTGATGGGCGATCTGATGCGCGTCCTCATGATGGGTGGATCCTACGGCGCCCCGACCCCAACCAGCCCCGACATCGCCCACGCCGTCTACGTCGTGGCCGTGGACCGGACCACCGGCCAGCCGCAGATGGTGACGCGGTTGGCGCCATGGGTGTACCACTTCGCCTTCAGCGGGCTGCTGGCGCTGTTCTGCCTGGGCGGCACCGCCCTGCTGCTGGCGCCAGCCAAGCCCTGGCGGCTTTCGAACCG
>JAJZRD010000221.1 GCA_021845945.1 Chloroflexota bacterium | reverse complement strand
GGCTTACCTACTCGTTGATCTTGGTGACCACGCCGGCTCCCACCGTGCGACCACCCTCCCGGATTGCGAACCGCAACCCCTCTTCCAGCGCGATCGGCTGGATCAGCTCGATCTCCATCCGCACGCTGTCCCCAGGCATCACCATCTCTACCCCCTCGGGTAGCTTGATCGACCCCGTCACGTCCGTCGTCCGTAGGTAGAACTGCGGCCGGTACCCGTTGAAGAAGGGCGTGTGCCTCCCACCCTCTTCCTTCCCCAACACGTACACCTGCCCTGCATACTTCGTGTGCGGCTTGATCGACCCAGGCTTCGCCAACACCTGCCCACGCTCTACCTCCGTCCGCTCTATCCCCCTCAGCAGGCACCCAATGTTGTCCCCTGCCTGCCCCTGGTCCAGCAGCTTCTTGAACATCTCGACCCCGGTCACCACCACCTTCCGGGTGTCCTTGATCCCCAGGATCTCGACCTCTTCCCCTACCTTTACCACCCCTCGATCGACCCGCCCAGTCACCACCGTCCCCCGCCCCTTGATCCCGAATACGTCCTCAATCGGCATCAGGAACGGCTTGTCTATCGCTCGCTCCGGCGTCGGTATGTAGCTGTCTACCGCCGCCATCAGCTCGTTTATCGCCCCGTACTCCGCCGCGTTCGGATCCTTCGAGTCGCTCTCCAGCGCCTTCAGCGCGCTCCCTCGCACGAACGGGATCTCGTCCCCAGGAAATCCGTACTTCGTCAGTAGCTCCCGTACCTCTAGCTCCACCAGCTCCAGAAGCTCCTCGTCCTCCATCGCGTCTACCTTGTTCAGAAACACCACCATCGCAGGCACCTCCACCTGATGCGCCAGCAAGATGTGCTCCCTCGTCTGCGGCATCGGCCCGTCCGGCGCGCTCACCACAAGAATCGCTCCGTCCATCTGCGCCGCCCCAGTTATCATGTTCTTGATGTAGTCCGCGTGTCCAGGACAGTCCACGTGCGCGTAGTGCCGGTTGTCCGTCTCGTACTCCACGTGCGCTATCGCTATCGTGATCCCTCGCGCCCTCTCCTCCGGCGCATTGTCGATCGAGTCAAACGCCCGGTACTCCGCCTCTCCCTTCATCGCCAGCACCTTCGTGATCGCGGCCGTCAGCGTCGTCTTCCCATGGTCTACGTGCCCAATCGTCCCTACGTTTACGTGGGGCTTCGTCCGCTCAAACTTCTTCTTCGCCATGACCTACAATTCCTCCCGACAACTGCAACTGCGCGGCCCTTAAGTTTACGAACGCGACCTGGAAATGACTTCCTCGCTGACGGTGGTGGGGACTGGCGCGTAGTGGGAGAACTCCATGGAGTAGGTAGCCCTCCCGCGGGTCATAGAGCGAAGCTCGGTCGCGTATCCGAACATCTCTGCCAGGGGGACCTGCGCCCGCACCACCTGCGAGCCTGCCCGGGAGTCCACCCCAAGGATGTGGCCCCGTCGGGCGTTGATGTCCCCCATAACATCGCCAAGGAACTCCTCCGACATCACCACTTCGACCTTCATGATCGGCTCCAGCAGCATCGGCGCGGCTTTCCCAGTCGCGTTCTTCAGCGCCATGGAGCCCGCGATCTTGAAGGCCATCTCCGAGGAGTCCACCTCGTGATAGCTGCCGTCCACCAGGCTGACCCGCAGGTCCACCATGGGATAGCCCGCCATCACCCCCGTCTCCATGGCCTCCTTGACTCCGGCCTCTGCGGCGGGGATGTACTCCCTGGGGATGGTGCCGCCAACGATCTTGTTGACGAACTCGAAGCCCTGCCCAGCCTCCAGAGGCTGCACCTCGATCCACACGTCACCGTACTGGCCCCGGCCGCCGGTCTGTCGAACGTAGCGCCCTTCAGCCCTGGCCGGTCTGGATATCGTCTCCCGGTAGGCCACCTGCGGCTTGCCGACGTTGGCGTCGACCCGGAACTCCCGCATCATCCGGTCGACGATCACCTCCAGGTGAAGCTCGCCCATGCCAGCGATGATGGTCTGTCCGGTCTCCAGATCGGTGCGGACCCGAAAGGTGGGATCCTCCTCGCCCAACTTGGCCAGAGCACCACCCATCTTGTCCTGGTCGGCCTTGGTCTTCGGCTCGATCGCCACCGAGATCACCGGCTCCGGAAACTTGATGGCCTCCAGGATGACCGGCCGGGTCTCCTCGCAGAGGGTGTCACCCGTGAAGGTGTTCTTCAGCCCCACGGCCGCGGCGATGTCGCCGGCACTCACCTCCGGGATCTCCTCCCGGTGGTTGGCGTGCATCTGCAGCAGCCGGCCGACTCGCTCCTTCTGGCCCTTGGTTGCATTGTAGATGTAGGAGCCGGAGCTCAGCTTGCCAGAGTAGACCCGAAAGTAGGCCAGGCGGCCCACGAAGGGGTCGGAAACGATCTTGAAAGCCAGGGCCGAGAAGGGCTCGCTATCGTCGACGAGCCGGACCTCCGGCTCCCCGGTATCGGGATGGATACCGTTGACGGGCGGAACGTCCTTAGGCGATGGGAGGTAATCCACCACGGCATCCAGCATCGGCTGGATACCCTTGTTCCGCAACGCGCTCCCGCACAGCACGGGCACCAGGGTGTAATTGAGGGTCGCCCGGCGCAACGCCCCGCGCAGCTGCTCTGGGGTGATCTCCTGCCCCTCCAGGTAGCGCAGCGTCAACTCGTCGCTGGTCTCGACGATCCTCTCGACCATGCTCTCCCGCTGCCGCTTGGCCTCACCGGCCATCTCCTCCGGCATCGGCATCCGCTCGGGAGGAACGGAGAGATCCTCCGAGAAGGAGATCATCTCCATATCTATCAGGTCGATCATCCCACGGAAAGCCTGCTCCGCGCCCACAGGCATCTGGATGGCCACCGCCCGGGCGCCCAACCGCTCCTCTATCATGGCGATGGTGCGGTAGAAGTCGGCACCGGTGCGGTCCATCTTGTTGACGAAGCAAATTCGAGGGACGTGATACCTGTCGGCCTGCCGCCAGACCGTCTCGGACTGAGGCTCAACACCCGCTACGGCGTCGAAGACCACTACGCCGCCGTCCAGCACCCTCAGCGAGCGCTCCACCTCCACCGTGAAGTCCACGTGGCCGGGAGTGTCGATGATGTTGACCTGGTGCTCTCGCCAGAAGGCGGTAGTGGCAGCAGCCGTGATGGTGATGCCTCGCTCCCGCTCCTGGTCCATCCAGTCCATCACCGCGGTACCCTCATGCACTTCACCGATCTTGTAGGTCCTACCGGTGTAGTAGAGGATCCGCTCCGTCGTCGTGGTCTTCCCGGCGTCGATGTGAGCGATTATTCCGATGTTTCGGGTGTTCTCGAGTGGTACTGCCCGCGGCATTCGGCTACTGTCCTACCACCTGTAGTGGGCAAAGGCCTTGTTGGCCTCGGCCATCCGGTGCACGTCTTCCTTCTTCTTGATGGTCGTGCCCGTGCCATGGGCACAATCGAGCAGCTCGGCTGCCAGCTTCTCGGCCATGGAATGGCCGCCCCTGGCCTTGGCCGAGGCGAGGATCCAACGCATGGCGAGGGCGAAACGGCGGTCACCCTTGATCTCCACCGGAACCTGATAGGTGGCGCCGCCGACCCGTCGAGGCTTCACCTCCAGCACCGGTGCCGCGTTGCGCATTGCCTGCTCGAAGGTATCGACGGGGCTGCGATGGACCTGCTTCTCGATGCGATCGAGAGCATCGTAGACGATCCCCTCCGCCGTGCTCTTCTTGCCCCTGCTCATGACCCGGTTTATGAACTTGGCGATCGTTCGGTTGCCGAATCGAGCGTCCGGAACTATCGGCCGCCGGACGACCCGCGCGCGCCTCGGCATGTTTCCCTCCAAAGTATTACGACTAGCCCAACAATCGACATGAAAACCGGGCCAGAGAACGCTTGTCAGAACCTGGCCCGGTATCTCACGACCAGCCTGTTCCCAACCTACTTGGCGCCCGCGGCCTTAGCCACCTTGGCGCCGTACTTGGAGCGACCCTTCTTCCGATCCTTGACGCCGGCCGCGTCCAGCGCTCCACGAACGATGTGATAGCGCACGCCCGGGAGGTCCTTCACGCGCCCGCCACGAATCAGAACCACGGAGTGCTCCTGCAGGTTGTGTCCCTCGCCGGGAATGTAGGCGGTGACCTCCATCCCGTTGGTCAGACGCACCCTGGCGATCTTGCGCAGCGCCGAGTTGGGCTTCTTCGGGGTCATCGTCTTCACCTGGGTGCAGACGCCCCGCTTCTGCGGCGCCCCGCCGCTTCGAGTGGTCTTGCGCTCCAGGGCGTTGTAGATGAACCGCAACGCCGGAGCCTTGGTCTTCTTCGTGGTCTTCGCTCGGCCCTTGCGGACCAACTGACTGATGGTTGGCAAGCTCCAACTCCTCCCAGGCCTGGTTCACTTGACTACTTCTGACTCGTCCGATCATGGAGTGCCGCGGACACAGCAATTGCTGAGTTTATCAAAGCCCTTCTATACTGTCAAGGAGATGGCAGAGGTTCCTCCGTCGCTTCCCCTTGCCATTCCACCCAGCCGGCCGGCGGCTGCTGGGCCGCCAGCCGACGCGCCTCTACCCCCGTTCCGGCCGGTATCAGCTTCCCGATGATGACGTTCTCCTTCAAGCCCATCAGCCGGTCCGTCTTGCCGCTGATCGCCGCCTCCGTCAGCACCTTCGTCGTCTCCTGGAAGGAGGCCGCCGCCAGGAAGCTGTCGGTGTTCAGCGATGCCTTGGTAACACCCATCAGCACCGGCTGAGCCGTCGCGGGCTCACCACCCTCGGCCAGCACCTGCCGGTTCTTCTCCTCGTAGGTGAAGCGGTCGATCAGCTCCCCGGGCAGCAGATCGGTATCGCCGGGTGAGTCGACCCTCAGCTTCCGCAGCATCTGCCGAACGATGATCTCGATGTGCTTGTAGTTGATGCTCACACCCTGGGACCGGTACACCTCCTGCACCTCGTCCACCAGGTAGTGCTGCACCTCGTCCTTGCCCTGGATCCGCAGGATGTCCTGCGGGTTCCGGGAGCCCTCGGTGAGCTGGTCGCCGGCGCTGACCGGCTGCCCGTTCTCCACCTTGATGCGAGCGGAAGGAGCCACCTCGTACTCCCGCTCCTCCACCTCCTCGTAGCGCATCGTCACGACCTTGCCGGTCGCCTCCACCACGCCACTGACTCGGGCCACCACCGGCTCAGCACCCTCCTGGGTCGCCAGCGGTTCACCCGCCGTCATGTTGTCACCCTGCTGAACGGTGACTTCGTAGCCCTCAGGGATCGGGTAGTCGTCCACGTAGGTCTCCCGAGAGGAAACCCTGATGAGCCGCTTCTCCTCGTGCCTTTCGATCTGGACGACGCCGTCGATCTCGCTCAGCACCGCCTCGCCCTTGGGCACGCGGGCCTCGAACAGCTCCTCGACCCTGGGAAGACCGCTGGTGATGTCCAGGCCGGCCACGCCGCCGGTGTGGAAGGTACGCATTGTGAGCTGCGTGCCGGGCTCGCCGATGGACTGCGCGGCCACGATACCCACCGCATCGCCGAGCTTGCTCAGCTCGCCGGTGCCCAGGTGTCGCCCGTAGCACATCCTGCAGACCCCGAACCGGGACTCGCAGGTCAAAGGCGACCGCACGTACACCCTGGGGATGCCCACCTCGATGATCCGGGCCAGGGCCACCTCGTCGACCATCTCGTTCCGATCGACGATCACCTCGCCGGTGGTGGGATCCACCACCATCTCCGCCACCATCCGGCCCAGCACCTTGTCCCGGGCCACGTCGGCATCCTCCGGCGTGATGCCATCCAGCCAGGAGCCCCCCTCGGTACCGCAGTCCTCTTCGTGAACGATGACGTTCTGCGCCACGTCGATGAGACGTCTCGTCAGATAGCCCGAGTCGGCCGTCCTGATGGCGGTGTCGGCCAGACCCTTTCGAGCACCGTGAGTGGAGAGGAAGTATTCCAGCACGCTCAGACCGCCGCGGAAGCTGGAGCGAATGGGCAGCTCGATGATCCGGCCGGAGGGGTCGGCCATCAAGCCTCGCATGCCGGCCATCTGGGAGATCTGCTGAACGTTACCTTTGGCCCCCGAGGTGGCCATCAGGTTAACCGAGCCATAGGGATCGAGGGCATCTCGAACGGCCGAGGTCACGTCCTCCTTGGCCTTCGTCCAGATCTCGATCACCTCGTTGTACCGCTCTTCGTCGGTGATCAGGCCTCGGCGGTACTGACGCTCCACCTGGGCCACCTTCTGGTCGGCTTCCGAGAGGA